>NZ_JALEGG010000114.1 GCF_022763525.1 Acidovorax sp. | reverse complement strand
GGGCTGGGCTGATCTGCCCCTGCGCACTGATGACGCGCATCCGCCCCGCCCGTTCGGTGACCAGAAATTGGCCCTGCGGCAAAAAGGCCACGGCCCAAGGGTTTTCCAGCCCTTTCGCCACGCCCACCAGGGAAACCACGGGTGCGACGGGCTGCGCGCTGCTCGCTCCACACAGGGCGGCCACTACGAAAACAATAGCTGCTTGCGCTTTTGCAGCAAGCGCCAGCGGCATTTTTTGCTTGTAACTCATTGACAACCCCCGGGGGTGAAAGCAGCCGGCCGGAAACCGGGTTTTCTGACTTACTTCAACGAAATCAACAACTTGCAAATGTAATTATTTTCGATAAGCAACCACACCGTGGTACTCTTCGCCCCCATGTCCAGATGGCTTTGCACCCTCCTTCTGGCTTGCGCCACGGCTGCCCAGGCTGCCCCGCAAGCATCCAACCCCGACGAATTCGACCGTTTCATCGCCGACAAGGGCCTGATGACCCGGCTGGAAGACGTGAGCCACAAGGTGGCCGACCGCGCCCACAACGTGGCCGATCGCGCTTCCAACCTCGTACTGAATGCGATGGGTTTCCTGGGTGTTCCCTACAAGCGTGGCGGCAACAGTGCCGACACGGGCTTCGACTGCAGCGGCTTCGTGCGCGCCATGTACGAACAAACGGTGGGCCTTTTGCTGCCGCGCCGCGCCGACCAGCAGGCTGCTGCCACCCAGATCATCGACAAGAAGGAACTCCAGCCCGGTGATCTGGTGTTCTTCAACACCATGCGCCGCAGCTTCAGCCATGTCGGCATCTACGTGGGCGACAACAAATTCATTCACGCCCCCCGCAGCGGCGCGGAAATCCGCGTCGAAGACATGGGCGTCGCCTACTGGGCGCGCCGCTTCAACGGCGCCCGGCGCGTAGCAAGCTCTCCCAGCGAGGACACCACGCCGGCCAAGTAGGCCCGTGGCCGTGGACGGCGGCCGACCCAAACGGCTGACCGGCGAACCAGCCGCCTGATCAGTTCTTGATCTCGTACACCGTCTCGGTACTGCGGATGGGCCCGCCCACGACATTCACCGGTCCGATCGACGGGTCTCGCAACATGGCGCGGGCTTTGGCCATATCGTCCTGATAGCGAGCACGGGCCTGGGACTCGCAACTCTTGCGGTCCGCCGCCGCCATCTCGCGGCATTCCGCCAGACTGACCTTCAACCCTCCCCCAGCCTCACGGATCGCGGTCTGATAGCGCTGCTGGGGCGTGGTGTCCGGCACAGCACCGCGTGCCAGCGATGCCTCATCGCCAGATTGCGCCGCAGCGGTGGTGGGGATGACCAAGGCGCCGCCCAGCGACAGCACCGCGACAAAGACCAACGGGAAGGAACGGGCTTTCAAGCGCTTCGTCATGGAACTCCTTCGTTGTTATTGAGATTTTTGGGGGATTTATTCCACTCTACGCCGGACTATCTGCCGTGTCAGCAAGCAGCCACCGCGGGGCGGTGTCGGACGCGGACGACACAGCTGGCTGTGCTGCTTCGCTGCCTTTCCTCGCGCGCTGCGGAAGCCCGGCGATGGGACGCGTGAACTGCGCCTTATCCGACAACGGGGCCAATCCCCCTTTCCTAGAGTGGAAAGCACTGCGTCGCTGGCCAGCGACATGCTCCCCACGCCGCTCTGTTGGGCCGCGCGGGGGCACATTGGCCCCGCTGCTGGCTGCTGGCCATCCGCGCCGCCGCAGACTTACCTTTCCACAACTACAGCGCAGGGGAAAAAATATGGTTTCATTACTGGGAACACTGGCGGTCGGTCTGGTGGTGGGCTTGCTCGCCCGCGCCCTCAAACCGGGCAGGGACAACCTCGGCTGGATCATGACCATGCTGCTGGGCGTGGCCGGTTCGTTTCTTGCCACTTACTTTGGCATGGCCCTGGGGTGGTACGAGCAGGGCGAGCCCGCAGGCTGGATTGCGTCGGTGGTGGGGGCCATGGCCCTGCTGGCGATGTTCAGCCTGGTCAAGGGCAAAACCTGACTCCGGTCCGCCCGGTGCTGTTCAACCCGCCGCCCTTCGGCTACAACACCCCCATGCCTTCCTCGTTGCAAATGGCCGCTGGCAACCCGGCCTTGATCGCCGCCGTGCAGCGCAGCCGGAACCTGCTACACCGGCGGGCTCTGGTAGCCGCAGCCGCCAGCACCGTGCCCGTGCCCGGGCTTGACTGGGCCGTGGATGCCGCCCTGCTCTCCCGCCTGCTGCCGCAGATCAATGCGGAGTTCGGCCTGTCGCCCGCCCAGATCGACCAGCTCGACCCGGCCAAGCGGGAACAAGTCCAGAAAGCGGTGGCGCTGGTGGGGTCAGTTCTCATTGGCAAGCTGGTGACGCGCGAGCTGGTCTTGCGCGCCACCCAGACTGTGGGCCTGCGGCTGACCACCAAGCAGGCAGCCAAGTACGTTCCCCTCGCCGGGCAAGCCGTGGCGGCCACCATTGGCTATGCCACCTTGCGTTTTCTCGGCGAGCAACACCTCAAGGACTGCGTGCGTGTGGTGCAGGAGGCGCAGTTGCAGCTGCCTGCACCGGCGGCGCCCGCCCCCGCCGCCGGAAAGAGGCGCTGAAAAGCGCTGAAAGGGTCGGAGGCTCCGGCCCTGCGGGTGACGCCGCTCAGTCCGCCTTGAAGCCGGTGGCCGCGACCGCCTTGCCCCAAGTCACCGTATCGGCGGCAATGGTGCGCGCGAAGTCCTGCTGGCTTGTGCCGGTCACCCGGAAGCCCGCTTCTTCCATCTTGGTTCGCCCTTCCGGCGACTGCACGGCCTTGACGATGTCCGCGTTGAGTCGCGCCACGATCTCGGGCGGCGTCTTGGCGGGCGCCACGATGCCGAACCACGATGAGAACTCCAGGTTGGCGAAGCCCTGCTCCTTGATGGTGGGCACGTCGGGCAAGGCGGGCGTGCGGGTGGCACCGGTGGTGCCGAGCGCGGCAAGTTTCCCGGCCTTGACGTTGGGCGCGGCCAGGCCGACGCTGGCGAACACTCCTTGCACGTCGCCGCTGAACAGCCCGCCCAGCGCGTCCGAGGTGTTCTTGTAGTGCACCGGCTCGGGCTTGAGTTTGACGGCATCGCCAAACATGAAGGCCCCGAAATGCCCGGGCGTGCCCGCGCCGAACGTGGCCAGGAACAGACCCTTTTGCTGCTTGCTCCAGTCCACGAACTCCTTCACGTTGCGTGCCGGCACCTTCTGCGGGTTGACCAGCAGCACGAAGTCGGAGGTCACCACCTGGCTCACGGCCGTGAAGTCCTTGGCCGGGTCGTAGGGCAGCTTGTTGTAGCTGCTCGGGGCAATGCTGAGCTGGCCGGTTTCGCCCAGCATCAGTGTGTAGCCATCCGGCGCGGCCCGCGCGGCCTCGCCCGCGGCGATCAACCCACCCGCGCCGGGCTTGTTGTCCACGATCACACCCAGGTTGCCCCAGCCCTCCGAGAGCTTCTGCGCCAACAGGCGCGCCACGATGTCCGGCCCCGTACCCGCCGGGAAGCCCACGATGATGCGCACCGGCTTGTTCGGATAGGCACCCGCGCCTTGCGCCTGCGCGCCGGCCCAGGGCAGGAGCCCGGCCAGCAGTGCTGCGGCCACGAGAGCGCGGCGGGGCGTGGTGGCCTTGGGGGTGAGGCGATGCGGGGCTGCGTGTGTCATGAAAAGTCTCCGGGGATTCTTGTGGTTTGGAAGGATCAGGAAAACGAAGGAGGAAAAGGGGCACCAGCGCTCAGCCGGATGCAACGCTATCGCAGCTCGAAGAAGCGCATTGCCACGGTGTCCGGGTAGCGGGCGCCAGCGCCGACGAACATGCGCTCGGCAATCCATGACAGCGCAGGAGACGCTGTCTCAAAGCTGGGGCTGCAACGGAAGTACACGTGCGCCGGGTCCACCGGTTCGCCGCGCACCAGGCGTGCGATGACCTCTTCCGGACCCGAGCGCACCGCACGGTTTTGCACGTAGATCAAGTCGCCGCCATCGGTCTCCAACACATAGCGTGCATCCAGTTCCGACAGCCTCTCATTGACGATGAGCTGAAAATCCGCGCCACCGGGCAGCACCCGCGCGCTCCAGCCTTCGCCGATGGCGGTTCCGCCCAGGATGGGGATCAGCCGGCGCAGGCCATGCGCGGTGCGGCCGACCTCCTGGGGAGTGCCCACCTCCACACGCAGGTCGGCGAAGAACTTCAATGAGGGGGCCGCGAGGGGCAGATGATCAGACATGGGGCTTAGCGTAAGTCCCGTTGCCGCAGCGGCCTGTCATCCCGGAGGATGACGGATTAACCCGAGTACCGTGGCAGCAGCCGTGTCGAAGAATTCCCGACACGCCTACCCTGCCCGCGGCTCCCAGACCCCTACTTCCGACTCCTCCATGCGCCAGTGGCTCCCTCCTTCCCTGCAGACGGCCGACCGGCAGGTGCATAACCGTCCAGAAAGCCAGACCGTGGCCAGCCTGGTCCACAGGCTGGGCGAATCGGGCTTCGTGCCCGGGATGCTGCAAGACCTGGAGCCGGTGCTGCCCGCCGCGTCGTGGTCCGTGTACCGCACCGGCCCGCGCTGCAAGCCCACACTGTTCATGTCCGCCAGCCTCGGCGTGCCCGACACGACACGCGATTGCTGGTGGGCTTATCTCTCCGGTCCCTACCGCCGCGACAACACCTGGGGCCGGTCGTTCGACGACGCGCCCCTGCCGGAGCCGGAAACCCGGCTGTGCCACCTCACGGCCGCCGAGGTGGATGGCGAGCACCGCGCCCGGGTGTACGAGGCGCATGGCGTGTCCGAGCGCGTCTCGGTGGTCGAATATGAAAGCGACGGCTCGGTGTTTGCCGTGAACTTCTACCGCCACCAGCACCAGCGGCCCTTCAACGACCGGCAGATTGGCGCTTTTGAGTCAGTGGCACCGGTGCTGCTCGCACTCACGCGCAAGCACATCGATCTGTCAGGCCCTGGCCTGCCTCGGACGGCCCAGGGCGCTGGGGGTTCCCTCACCAGCAGCCTCGGCAAGCCGCGCTCTATCGAACCTACGGCGACAGGCCTGGCGCCGTTGGCGATGGATGACCTGCCCGTGCTGCGCATGCGCCTGCTGCGCCTGCAGGCCGAGCTGACCGACAGAGAGCTGGACGTGTGCGCCCGCCTGCTGCAGGGCATGACGCACGAGGGTATCGCCAGCGACCTGGGCCTGGGCGTTCCGACCGTCAAGACCTACCGCAACCGAGCGTTCGCCCGCCTGGGCATTCACTTCCGCAACGAGCTGTTCGCGCGGGTGCTGGGTGGCTGAGCCGCGCACACGCCCTTCCCTTCAAATACCCGGAATCCACGGTGGCGGCCGTCGCCGGATGGTCTGCGCCTTGACGATGGCCGTGCTCGTCTGGGCCTTGTCGGCAATGCGGTCCAGCACGCTGTCGAGCTGCTCAATGGTGCGAACGTAGACACGCGCCACAAAGCAGTCATCCCCAGTCACCTTGTCGCATTCGCAGAACTCAGGCGTATCCCGTATGAGCTGCTCCACCGCTGCCAATTGGCCTGGCAAGGGCCGGATGCGGACGATGGCCTGCAGCTGGTAGCCCAGCGCGCGCGGCTCGATGTCTACCGTGAATGCGCGGACCACCCCGCGCTCTTCCAGGCGCCGCAGGCGCTCGGACACGCTGGGCGAGGAAAGGCCCACGCGCTCGCCCAGTTCCTTGAGCGAGGTGCGCGCATCCTGGTGCAGCTGGGTCAGGATGGCTTGGTCAATAGCATCCATGGCAAAAACGCAAAAATAAAAAATTGCCTTCGATTATCAGGAACAAAAAAGAAAACGCCTAACAAAAGCTATTCCGTGAGGACCATCTGTTTTATACAGTTTGGCATCGACAACACATGGCGGGAACACAGGCATGGACAAGAAAACACAGGGCACGCTGGAGATGAGCGCCGCGATGGCCATCTCCGGGACCATCGGCTGGTTCGTCGTGCAATCGGG
>NZ_JALEGG010000113.1 GCF_022763525.1 Acidovorax sp. | reverse complement strand
TGGGCGCCGGAGAGCGTGATGGCCGGCATGGCCTTTGCCGAGGCCTGGCCGGCACATTCGACAAGCTGGGCCGTGCCCCGCGTGAGCCAGATGATGCCGGGGTAGGGGCTGGGCGGCACGCGCGTGTCGGCTGGCGTGCCGGTTGGCTGGCGGCCCAGGTCGCGCCAGAAGAAGGCGCGCACGCAGTGTGCCAGCGCAGGCGGGGGCGCCAGCAGGGCGGATGCGGGCAGCGCTGCCGTCATGGCAGAAGGGCGGCTTTCAGCCCCGGCGCTGCGCCCGGGAGTGCCTGTGCACTGCCTCGACCAGCGCCGCCACATGCTCGGGCGGTGTGAACTGGCTGATGCCATGGCCCAGGTTGAAGATGTGCGTGGGACCGGTGGTGCTGCGGTCGGTGTGGGGCTTGCCAAAACTGTCCAGCACCTGGTGCACCTGCTGCACGATCTGCGCGGGGGGGGCGAACAACACGTTGGGGTCGATGTTGCCCTGCAACGCCTTGCCGGGGCCGCCAACCTCGCCGCCCACGATGGCGCGGGCCTTGCCCAGGTTGGCGGTCCAGTCCAGGCCCAGCACCTCGCAGTCGATCGCCTTCATGTCTTCCAGCCAGATGCCGCCGCCCTTGGTGAAGACGATGCGCGGCACGTCCGTGCCGTCCACACCGGTGCGTTGGAGCTGGGCCAGTACCCGCTTGGTGTAGGCCAGGCTGAACTCCTGGAAGCAGCCATCGGCCAGCACGCCGCCCCAGCTGTCAAAGATCATCACGGCCTGGGCGCCTGCGTCGATCTGGGCGTTGAGGTATGCGGCCACGCTGTCGGCATTCACGGCCAGGATGCGATGCATGAGGTCCGGGCGCGCATACATCAGGCTCTTGACCAGGCGGTAGTCGTCCGATCCCTTGCCTTCGACCATGTAGCAAGCCAGTGTCCAGGGGCTGCCCGAAAAGCCGATGAGCGGCACGCGGCCGTTCAAGGCCTTGCGGATGCTGGTGACGGCATCGAACACGTAGCGCAGCGTGTCCATGTCGGGCACGGTCAGCTCGGCCACGGCGGTCTCGTCGCGCACCGCCTTGGCAAAACGGGGGCCTTCACCCTCGGCAAAGGTCAGGCCCAGCCCCATGGCGTCGGGCACGGTGAGGATGTCGCTGAACAAAATGGCCGCATCCAGCGGAAAGCGCTCCAGCGGCTGCAGGGTGACCTCGGTGGCGTAGTCCACGTTGGTGGCCAGGCCCATGAAGCTGCCCGCCTGGGCGCGCGTGGCCTTGTACTCGGGCAGGTAGCGCCCCGCCTGGCGCATGAGCCACAGGGGGGTGTAGTCGGTGGCTTGGCGGCGGCAGGCGCGCAGGAAAGTGTCGTTGGAAAGAGGGGCGAAGGTCATCGCCTGATTGTCGCAGGCCGGCCCCCAGAGCGGCCCCCCATCCGGCGGCAGAGATTGACGCGCATCAAGTCAGTGCACCCGCGGAAGCGGCTCTGCCGGGCCGCAGGGTGCGTCCCCCTCAGGGGGAGGACGCGAAGCGGCTCAGAGGAGAACTATCTTTCAGCGATGTAGTGCGACATCCTGGCGGTCTCGCCGGGGGCCAGAAAGGCCCGCACTTCCGTCTCCAGCGCCTGATCGGCCATGGTGGCCCGGGCGCGCTGGTGCAGGTAGTCGGCCCACGATTCGACGATGAAGCGCTCCACATAGCGCGAGGGCTCGCCCAGGTCCTTGTACACGCGCCAGAAGGTGGCGCCATCGCGCCTTCGGGGGGCCTTCATGCGGCTGATGGTGTCGAGGAAGGCGGCATCGGTGCCGGGCGCAATGCGGTAGCCCACCTCCACGGCCACGGGGCCGGCCTCGGGCAGGGGCTCGGCTTCGATGAAGAGCTCGTCCCACGGCGTGGCCTGGGTCACCTCGTGCAGGGCGCCCATGCGCAGCGGCATGGGCTTGGCCAGCAGCAGGCCAGCACCCATGAGTGCGGCGGCCACGTACAGCGTGGGCGCCAGGCCCACGATATCGGAGACCGCGCCCCAGAACGCCGAGCCCAGGGCAAAGGCGCCCAGGGCCGCCACCATGTGCATGGCCAAAGCGCGCGAGCGTACCCACTGCGGCGCGCTGGCCTGCGTGGCGGTATTGAAGGTCGACATCGCCGACATCCACGACGCGCCCGCGAACAGCAGGGCGACGTAGACCACCCAGGCGATCTTGGTGGTCGCGGCCACCAGCATCGCCATGGCAAACACCGCGCCACCCACCCCCACGATGGCCTCCATGCCAAAGCGTGTCCGCAGGCGCCCGAGCACTAGGCCCACGGCCACCGCCCCGGTGCCCAGGCAGCCCATGAGCAAACCGAAACCCTCGGCCCCGGTGCCCAGCTGGCGCTGCGCGATGACGGGCAACAGCGCCCACAGGGCCGAGCCCGCCGCGCTGAAAGCCATGACCCGCACCAGCTGCGCCAGGATGATGCGCGAGTGCCAGGCAAAACGCAGGCCGCTCAAGGTGCCCCCCCACAGACGCTCGGCCGGCAGCTTGGATGGCGGATGCGCCTTGGGGGGCCAGCGGCGGATGGACTCCCACATTACCAGCGTGGTCGTGACCGTGACGGCAAAAACCCACCCAGCGCCCAGCTTCGCGAACACCAGCCCGGCCAGCGTAGGCCCCACGGCGCGCGCCGCGTTGTAGGCAATGCTCACGGCGGTGATGGCCTGGGGCCATTCGTCGCGCGGCACGGGATCGATGACCGAGGAGTTCCAGGCCGGCGTCAGCACCGCCGTACAGCAGCCGCAGACGAACACCAGGAACAGCACGGACGCTGGGCCACCCCAGCCCGACAGCACCAGCAGCGTGAGCAGCGCGCAGGCACCCACCTGCGCCAGCAGCGCGCCCGAGATCAGGCGGCGCCGGTCGGTGGTGTCGGCCAGCACGCCGGCGGGCAGCGCCAGCAGGAACATTGGCATGAACACGGCCGTCTGCACCAGCGCGGCCAGGAAGGACGACCCGGTGAGTTCCACCATGAGCCAGGCCGCCGCCATGCTCTGCATGCCGCTGCCCACAAAGAAAATCCCCCCGCAGACCCACAACCCGCGGAAGGCGGGTTGGCGCAAGGGGCTCCAGAGCGAGGTGGATGGTGCCATCGGCGGGCTGTCTGGCCGTGCAGGGCCAGGGCAAATGCTAAGGATGCACAGCATATCGCCTTGGGGCGCCCCGCGGGTATGGCGCCGCCCCGGGGGTGGGAGT
>NZ_JALEGG010000112.1 GCF_022763525.1 Acidovorax sp. | reverse complement strand
GGACATCATGGGGCGCTTGTCAGTGCGCTGCTCCACCGAACGGTTGAGCTGGGACAGCGCGATCACCGGGCACTGCAGTTCTTTGGCCAGCATCTTGAGGCCCCGGGAAATTTCGCCCAGCTCGGTCGCGCGGTTGTCGCTGCCACCACTGCCCGAGCCGCTCATGAGCTGCAGGTAGTCCACCACGATCAGGCCGAGCTTGCCGCACTGGCGCGCCAGGCGACGGGCATTGGCGCGCAGTTCGCTGGGCGTGAGGCCCGGCGTTTCATCGATGTGCAGCGACACGGTGCGCAGCTTTTCAATGGCCTCGGTCAGGCGCGGCCATTCGTCGTCGGTGAGCTGGCCGGTACGCAGGTGCCCCTGGTTCACGCGGCCGATGGAGCCCACAATACGAACCGCCAACTGAGCCGCGCCCATTTCCATCGAGAAGATGGCGACCGGCAGGCCTTCGTTGAGCGCCACGTGCTCGGCGATGTTCACCGCGAACGAGGTCTTGCCCATGGAGGGGCGCGCGGCCAGCACGATCATGTCGCCGGCCTGCAGGCCCGAGGTCATGCGGTCCAGATCGGCAAAGCCGGTGGGAATGCCGGTCACATCCACCGGGTTGTCCGCCATCTCCTGCACCTTGTCCAGCAGATCGATCACCAGCGTGTCGAGCGACTGAAAACCCTGCTTGGTGCGGGAGCCCTCTTCCCCGATGGCAAAGATCTTGGCTTCCGCCTCGTCCAGGATACGCTCCACCGTCTTGCCCTGGGGGTTGAACGCGTTGGTGGAGATTTCATCGCTGGCCGTGACCAGCTTGCGCAGGATGGCCCGCTCGCGCACGATTTCCGCATAGCGCCGGATGTTGCTGGCGCTCGGCACGTACTGCGCGAGGTTGTTCAGGTATGCCAGCCCGCCCACCTCCTGCGCCTTGCCGAGGTTCTGCAGGTGCTCAAACACGGTGATCACGTCGGCCGGCTTGCTCGCGTTGATCAGCGCGCCGATGGCGGTGTAGATCAGCTGGTGCTCGTGGCGGTAGAAATGGCTTTCCACCAGCAAGTCGCCCACGCGATCCCACGCATTGTTGTCCAGCAACAAGCCGCCCAGCACGCTCGACTCCGCCTCGATGGAGTGCGGCGGCACGCGCAGCTGGGCGATTTCGCGGTCCGCAGCGGGCGTGAAGCCCGGTTCATCGAGCAGGGGAAATACAGCAGACATGAGAGGTTTCTCCGGGCAGACCGGACAGCGGCCATGCCGCGCTCATCGTGCGCGGCGCCACCGTCTGGGGACAAGCCTGTGGGTAATCCGTGGATGACCCGTGGGCAATCATGTACAAAAAGCGCGAACCAAAAGACAAAAGCCGCCCGAGGGCGGCTTAGGAGAACACCCGAGGGTGTATCAGGCCGTTTCGCCGTAGACCGACACGGTCACGTCCACGACCACATCGGTGTGCAGTGCCACCGAAACCGTGCTATCGCTCACGACCTTGATGGGACCGTTGGGCAGGCGGATTTGCGACTTGGCAACCTTGTAGCCTTGCTTGTTCAGCTCTTCGGCGATGTCGTGGTTGGTCACGGAACCAAACAGACGGCCGTCCACGCCAGCCTTTTGCGTCAGCTTGACGGTGGTGCCGGCCAGCTTCTCGCCTTGGGCTTGGGCTTCTGCCAGCTTGGCGGCAGCGGCCTTTTCGAGTTCAGCACGCTTGGCTTCGAACTCTGCCTTGGCAGCTTCAGTGGCGCGGCGGGCGCGGCCCGAAGGGATCAGGAAGTTGCGAGCGTAACCGTCCTTGACCTTGACGATTTCACCCAGGTTGCCGAGGTTCACAACCTTGTCGAGCAGAATGATTTGCATGGGTTGTGCTCCTTAGATCTTGTGCTGGTCGCTGTAAGGCACCAGGGCCAGGAAGCGGGCGCGCTTGATGGCGGTGTTCAGCTGACGCTGGAAAATGGCGCGCGTGCCGGTCAGGCGTGCGGGGATGATCTTGCCGTTTTCGGCAATGAAATCGCGCAGCGTGTCGACATCCTTGTAGTCGATTTCTTCAACGCCCGTCACCGTGAAGCGGCAGAAGCGCTTGCGCTTGAACAGCAGGGACTGGGTGTTGCGCTTTGGGCGCTTGTCTTTGTTGAACTTCTTGAACGTGGCCATTGCGGACCCCTTGAAAATTAATTTTGTTGAATATCCTGGATGTGAAGAATCGCGTTCTTGCCATTGCGCGGGGTGGCCAGAAATCCACTGAAAGTCCAGAGACTTCCGATGTTCTGCCTTGCCAAGCGCTCGGCCATCGCACCAAAGGCGACGGCTTTCATGGCGGCCTTGACTTCGCGGGACTGCCCTGCTTCGGTTTGCCGGGACTCATGCTCGAGCCGCAGCGTGATGGCGGGCAATCCGGCGGGGGTGTAGCGCAGGGACTCAGCCTCTGCGATACAAGCGGTCAAGACAACGCGGTTCTGCACTCCTTGGGCGACGGGGGCTTAGGCGCGCTCGCCGGCAGCGGCGTATTCAGCCTGGCTGGCCTTGCGGGCTTCTTCGCGCTCCACGGTCTTCATCATGGAGGAAGGGCCGGTTTCGGCCTTCTTCTTCTGAACCGTCAGATGGCGCAGCACGGCGTCGTTGAACTTGAAGGCGTGCTCCAGTTCAGCCATCACAGCCTGGTCGGCTTCGATGTTCACGCACAGGTAGTGGGCCTTGGCCAGCTTGTTGATCAGGTACGCCAGTTGACGACGGCCCCAGTCTTCCACGCGGTGCACCTTGCCACCGCCAGCGGTGATCATGCCCTTGTAACGTTCCAGCATGGCAGGAACTTGTTCGCTTTGATCCGGGTGGATCAACAAAATGATTTCGTAATGACGCATGCAGACTCCTTTTGGGTAAGACCACCCACCGCGTCCAGAAGTGGTGTGGCAAGGGAAAGCCGGCGATTATAGCCCGGTAGTATCCCGCTTGTACACTCTCTGCGACCTTGGGGGCTGCAGCCAAGCCGGCAAGACAGGCGCCGCTGCGGTGCAAGCTCTTGTAAAACAACCGGTTGCGCCGACATGCTTCACTCAGGGCACCCGGGCAACCGGCCCATGACAATGTCCCTGCACAGGGCCTTGATTTGCCGCCGGATGCCCTCAAGTGCCGCGCGTACTGTTTATTTATCTTCCTTCCACAACATGTCCGACACCAGCCAATCCACCCCGCCCCAAGGCGCCCCCGCCCCCGAAGAAGTCGAAGCCGCCATGGCTGCCCACGCCTCCGACGAGCTGGCCCGCCTGCAGGGCGAGTTGGCCGAGCTGAAAGCCAAAAGTGCCGATCTGGCCGACCAGTTCCTGCGCGCCAAGGCCGAGGCCGAAAACGCCCGCCGCCGCGCGGAGGAGGAAGTGTCCAAAGCCCGCAAGTTCGGCATCGAAAGCTTTGCCGAAAGCCTGCTGCCGGTGTGCGACAGCCTGGATGCTGCGCTGGCCATCAAGGAGGCGACCCCTCAGCAATTGCGCGAAGGGGCAGACGCCACCTTGCGCCAGCTGACTTCAGCGCTCGAACGCAACAAGGTGCTGGCCATCAACCCCGAGCCCGGCGCCAAGTTCGACCCCCACCAGCACCAGGCCATCAGCATGGTGCCTGCTGAGCAAGAGGCCAACACCGTCGTGGCCGTGCTGCAAAAAGGCTATGTGATCGCCGAGCGCGTGCTGCGCCCCGCGCTGGTCACCGTCGCGGCGCCGAAGTAATTGCTTTAAGACAAATTTATCGAGAGGGACGACTTGAAGCGACGCAAGTTATCCACAAGTTACTAGCCATCCAAACCATTCCAGCATTCGGAGAAAAATCATGGGAAAAATCATCGGCATTGACCTCGGCACCACGAACAGCTGCGTTTCCATCATGGAGGGCAACAGCACCCGTGTGATCGAGAACAGCGAAGGCGCACGCACCACGCCTTCCATCGTCGCGTACCAGGAAGACGGCGAGATCCTCGTCGGCGCCTCGGCCAAGCGCCAGGCCGTGACCAACCCCAAGAACACGCTGTACGCAGTCAAGCGCCTGATCGGCCGCAAGTTCACCGAAAAGGAAGTGCAAAAGGACATCGACCTGATGCCCTACAAGATCGTGGCTGCCGACAACGGCGATGCCTGGATCGAAGTGCGTGGCAACAAGATCTCGGCCCAGCAGGTGTCCGCAGACATCCTGCGCAAGATGAAGAAGACGGCCGAGGACTACCTGGGCGAGCCCGTGACGGAAGCCGTCATCACCGTGCCCGCGTACTTCAACGACGCACAGCGCCAGGCCACCAAGGACGCCGGCCGCATTGCGGGCCTGGACGTCAAGCGCATCATCAACGAACCCACGGCTGCAGCCCTCGCCTTCGGCCTGGACAAGCAGGAAAAGGGCGACCGCAAGATTGCCGTGTATGACCTGGGTGGCGGCACGTTCGACGTGTCCATCATCGAAATCGCCGACGTGGATGGCGAGAAGCAGTTCGAAGTGCTGTCGACCAACGGCGACACCTTCCTGGGCGGCGAAGACTTCGACCAGCGCATCATCGACTACATCATTGCCGAGTTCAAAAAGGAACAAGGCGTGGACCTGTCCAAGGACGTGCTGGCCCTGCAGCGCCTGAAGGAAGCCGCCGAAAAGGCCAAGATCGAGCTGTCCAACAGTGCTGCCACCGACATCAACCTGCCCTACATCACGGCCGATGCCTCGGGGCCGAAGCACCTGAACATCAAGCTCACCCGCGCCAAGCTGGAAAGCCTGGTGGAAGAGCTGATCGAGCGCACCATCGCACCCTGCCGCATGGCCATCAAGGACGCTGGCGTCTCCGTGTCCGACATCCATGACGTGATCCTGGTGGGCGGTATGACCCGCATGCCCAAGGTGCAGGAGAAGGTGAAGGAATTCTTCGGCAAGGAACCCCGCAAGGACGTGAACCCGGACGAAGCCGTGGCCGTGGGTGCCGCCATCCAGGGCCAGGTGCTGTCGGGCGACCGCAAGGACGTGCTGCTGCTGGACGTGACGCCGCTGTCGCTGGGCATCGAGACCCTGGGCGGCGTGATGACCAAGATGATCACCAAGAACACGACCATCCCGACGAAGTTCGCGCAGACCTTCTCGACGGCCGATGACAACCAGCCTGCGGTGACCATCAAGGTGTTCCAGGGCGAGCGTGAAATCGCCAGCGCCAACAAGCTGCTGGGCGAGTTCAATCTGGAAGGCATCCCGCCCGCAGCGCGTGGCGTGCCACAGATCGAGGTCTCGTTCGACATCGACGCGAACGGCATCCTGCACGTGGGCGCCAAGGACAAGGGCACGGGCAAGGAAAACAAGATCACCATCAAGGCCAACTCGGGCCTGTCGGAAGAAGAAATCCAGAAGATGGTGAAGGACGCCGAGCTCAACGCAGCCGACGACAAGAAGAAGCTGGAACTGGTGCAAGCCAAGAACCAGGGCGAGGCCGCCGTGCACAGCGTGAACAAGAGCCTGGCCGAGCACGGCGACAAGCTCGAGGCCGGTGAAAAGGACGCGATCACCGCTGCCGTGAAGGCCCTGGAAGAAGCCCTGAAGGGTGACGACAAGGCCGCGATCGACGAGAAAATGACGGCGCTGATGGCTGCCAGCCAGAAGCTGGGCGAAAAGATGTACGCCGAGTCGCAAGCCGCGCAGGCAGCCCAAGCTGCCGGCGGTGCAGACGCCGCTGGGGCATCGGCCGGTGCATCGAGCAAGCCCGCAGATGACGACAACGTCGTCGACGCCGAGGTGAAGGAAGTCAAGAAGGGCTGAGCGAGCCCCCGTTGACCCGAGCCGCCGCGCAATGCTCGTCACGGGCTGCGCGGCGTTCCTGTTCCAACCGGGTTCCGAATCAATATGTCCAAACGAGACTTTTACGAAGTCCTGGGCGTTCCCAAGAACGCCTCGGACGAAGAAATCAAGAAGGCTTATCGCAAGCTGGCGATGAAGCACCACCCTGACCGCAACCAGGGGGATGCCGCCAAGCCGGCCGAGGAGAAGTTCAAGGAGGCCAAGGAGGCCTACGAGATGCTCTCCGACCCGCAAAAGCGGGCGGCCTACGACCAATACGGCCACGCCGGGGTCGACCCCAACATGCGCGGCCCCGGCGGCGCGGGCGCGGAAGGCTTTGGCGGCTTTGCCGAGGCGTTTGGCGACATCTTTGGCGACATGTTCGGCCAGCAGGGCGGGCGCCGCGGCGGCGGCCGCCAGGTGTACCGCGGCAGCGACCTGAGCTATGCGATGGAGATCACGCTCGAAGAGGCCGCGCGTGGCAAGGATGCGCAGATCCGCATCCCGTCCTGGGAGAGCTGCGACACCTGCCACGGCAGCGGTGCCAAGCCCGGCACCAGCGCCAAGACCTGCGGCACCTGCCAAGGGTCGGGCACGGTGCAGATGCGCCAGGGCTTCTTCAGCGTGCAGCAGACCTGCCCGCACTGCCGCGGCACGGGCAAGATCATCCCCGAGCCCTGCACCACCTGCCACGGTCAGGGCAAGATCAAGAAGCAAAAGACGCTGGAGGTGAAGATTCCTGCCGGCATCGACGATGGCATGCGCATCCGCAGCACGGGCAATGGCGAACCGGGTACCAACGGCGGCCCGCCAGGCGACCTTTACATCGAGATCCGCCTGAAGAAGCACGACATCTTCGAGCGCGACGGCGACGATTTGCACTGCCAGGTGCCCGTGAGCTTCATCACGGCGGCGCTCGGTGGCGAGATCGAGGTGCCCACGCTGCAAGGCAAGGCGGCCATCGACATCCCGGAAGGCACGCAGGCCGGCAAGCAATTCCGCCTGCGCGGCAAGGGTATCAAAGGGGTGCGCGCCAGCTACCCCGGCGACCTGTACTGCCACATCGCGGTGGAGACACCGGTCAAGCTCACCGAGCACCAGCGCAAGCTGCTGCGCGAACTCGAAGAGTCGCTCAAGAAGGGCGGCGCGCGCCACTCCCCCAGCGGCGAGAGTTGGACCGACCGGCTGAAGAACTTCTTCAGCTGACCGCGATTGACCCCTGCCCTACCGCCAGAGCCACCCGGCCTGGCGGTTTTTTTATGCCCGGGCTGGCTGTTGTTGCATGCCAGAAATTCGATGGAACGCTTGATGCGCATCAAGCCGGGGCTGAGAAGACCCCGGATTGAGCCCTGATGTCACGGCGCAGCGCATACCATGGCCATTGCATGACAGCAGGAGATTCGCATGGACGTGAACATCACTTTCCTGGGCGGCGCCGGCACGGTCACCGGCTCCAAATACCTGGTCCGCCACAACGGCAAAAGCATGCTGATCGACTGTGGGCTGTTCCAGGGCTACAAGCAGCTGCGTCTGCGCAACTGGCAGCCTTTGCCGCTGGCACCCGGGCAGATCGACTCCGTGTTGCTCACCCATGCCCACCTGGACCACAGCGGCTACCTTCCGCTGCTCACCCGGGATGGGTACCGCCGCGACATC
This sequence comes from Acidovorax sp., assembly GCF_022763525.1. GTDB lineage: Bacteria > Pseudomonadota > Gammaproteobacteria > Burkholderiales > Burkholderiaceae_C > Acidovorax. Next base: position 24,906 of record NZ_JALEGG010000112.1, on the reverse strand, counting down.
CACGCCACGCCCGGCACGCGCGACCTGTGTGCCATCCTGCTACCCGACAGCGGGCACCTGCAGGAGGAAGATGCAGCGTTCCTGAACCGCCACCAGCTCAGCAGCCACTCGCCCGCCCTTCCGCTGTACACGCGGCTGGATGCGCTGCACAGCCTCAAGCAGTTCAAGGTGCATCCTCTGCACCATCGGTTCGAGCCCCTGCCTGGCTGGCACGCCACGTTCTCTAGTGCGGGCCACATCCTGGGTGCAGCCAGTGTGCTGCTGGAAGTCGGGGGCCGGCGGATTTTGTTCTCCGGCGATCTGGGCCGGCCCGACGACATGCTGATGAACCCACCCGAGGCCCCTCCGCAGGCTGACACCGTGCTCATCGAATCCACCTACGGCGACAGGGCACATCCGCAGGAAGACTTGATGAGCGAACTCGGCCCTCCGCTTCAGCGCCTGGCCTCGCGCGGCGGCGTGGCGGTGGTGCCGGTGTTTGCCGTGGGGCGCGCGCAGGTGGTGCTGCACGCCATCGGACTGCTCAAGGCACAGGGCGTGATCCCGGCTACGTTGAAAGTGTTTCTGGACAGCCCCATGGCCGTCAGCACCACAGGGCTGTACCGCCATCACCTCGGCGAACATCGCCTGGATGCGCGGCAGGTGAACGCGCTGGAGCACGGTGCCACCATGGTCCAGACACCCGAGCAGTCCAAGGGCCTGGCGCGCCTGCACGGCCCCATGGTCATCCTGGCGGCCAGCGGCATGGCCACCGGCGGGCGGGTGCTGCACCACCTGGCGCTGCACGCGGGCGATCACCGCAACATGATCATCCTGACCGGGCACCAGGCGCCGGGCACCCGGGGCGCCCGGCTGGCGGAGGGGGAAAAGTCCATCCGCATCCACGGGCAGGACGTGGCGGTGCGGGCCGAGGTGGTGAAGCTCAACTCCGCCTCGGCCCACGCGGATGGCAACCAGCTCATCGCCTGGCTGCGCAGCATGGAGCACGCGCCCGACCGGGTGTTTGTCGTGCATGGCGAAATGGGCGCGGCGGACCAGCTGCGCCAGCGCATTGCCCACGAGCTGCGCTGGACAGCGCAGGTGCCCGAGCATGGAAGCGCGGTCACGCTGTAGCAGTTGCTGCTTGCACCGCCGGACGGCGCAGCGGGGGGAGTTCACTGCGCCTTGCAGAAAGAAGAGCGGCTGTCGCTCGCCACACGCCGGGTTGCGTGGCCTTATGGAATCCCTGGCCAGCCAAGCGCGGGCAGCTCCTCTTTTAAAAAGCCCTCTCAAGATGCTCGACATCGCATTTCACGATGACAGTCGCAACATAATGCGCGGAAAATAGCGAGACTTCGCAGAAACAGAAGACTTCACTTTCTGATTGGCCAATGAAAAGCTCCGAGCGCAGCTTTGCGCGCCGCATAGACCTCACCTCGCTGCAATTGTTTGTGGCGGTGTGCGAGCTGGGCAGCATCGGCCGGGCGGCGGAGCGCGAATTCATCGCCGCATCAGCCGTCAGCAAACGGCTGTCCGACCTGGAAGCGGCCGTGGACACCGCCCTGCTCTACCGCCACAGCCGCGGCGTGACCCTGACCCCGGCCGGAGAGAGCCTGCTGCACCATGCGCGCACCGTGCTGTTCGGGCTGGAGCGCATGCAGGGCGAGCTGAGCGAGTACGCCGAAGGGGTGCGCGGGCACGTGCGCATGCATGCCAACATCTCGGCCATCTTCCAGTTCCTGCCCGAAGACCTGGGCGCCTTTGCCCGCCAGCACAGCCAGATCAAGATCGACCTGCAGGAGCACCTCTCCAGCGCCGTGCTGCACGCCGTGCAAGAGGGCGCAGCCGACCTGGGCATCTGCAACGTTGGCATGGGCAACGGCGGCGCGCAGGATCTGCCCAGCCGCCCCTATCGGTCCGACCGGCTGGTACTGGTTGTGCCTGACGGGCATGAACTGCAAGCGCTGGATGCTATTGATTTTGAAGCAGTCCTGGACTGGGACATCGTGGGCCTGCACGCCAACAGCAGCATCAGCCTGGCCATGCGCGCGGCGGCAGCCGCCGCGGGGCGCCCGTTGCGCCAGCGCATCCAGGTCACGGGGCTGGATGCCATGTGCCGCATGATCGACAACGGCCTGGGCGTGGGCCTGCTGCCCGACCGCGCGTTTGCGCTGATGCGCGGCGTGGGCCGCCTCGCCTCTGTGCCGCTGACCGATGCCTGGGCCCATCGCGAACTGCGCGTGGTTGCCCGCGACTTCGACGCCCTGCCCGTCACAGCCCGGCTGCTCGTGGAACACCTGACGGCGCCGCGTGTTGCGCCAACCCCAGTCTCCACCCGAGACGCAGGCCAAGGTGCCGAAACCGAACCCCAACACTAAAATCATTGACCCACCTGAAAGAAGACCACGCCATGGGACGCACCCTCTACGACAAGATCTGGGACGAACACGTCGTCCACACCGAGGAAGACGGCACGTCCATCCTCTACATCGACCGCCACCTGGTGCATGAAGTGACCAGCCCGCAAGCGTTCGAGGGCCTGCGCGAAGCCGGCCGCAAGGTGTGGCGCATGAGCTCCATCGTGGGCACGGCCGACCACAACACACCTACCACCGGCTGGGAAAACGGCTACGACGGCATCACCGACCCGATCAGCAAGGAGCAGATCACCACGCTGAACGACAACATGGCCACGATCTCGCCGGCCGCGTTCTTCCCCTTCATGCACAAGCGCCAGGGCATCGTGCACGTGATCGGGCCCGAAAACGGCGCCACGCTGCCCGGCATGACCGTGGTCTGCGGCGACTCACACACCTCCACGCACGGCGCGTTCGGCGCGCTGGCCCACGGCATCGGCACCAGCGAGGTCGAGCACGTCATGGCCACGCAGACCCTGCTGGCCAAGAAGGCCAAGAACATGCTGGTGCAGGTGGACGGCACGCTGGCCAAGGGCATCACGCCCAAGGACGTGGTGCTGGCCATCATCGGCAAGATCGGCACGGCCGGCGGCACGGGCTACACCATCGAGTTTGCCGGTTCCGTGTTCCGTGCCATGAGCATGGAAGGCCGCATGACGGTGTGCAACATGGCCATTGAGGCCGGCGCCCGCGCGGGCCTGGTGGCCGTGGACGACAAGACCATTGAATACGTGAAGGGCCGCCCCCTGTCGCCCACGGGCGTCGAGTGGGACCAGGCCGTAGCCTACTGGAAGACGCTGCACTCCGACCCCGACGCAAAATTTGACGCCGTTGTCAAGCTCGACGCGGCCGAGATCGTGCCGCAGGTCACCTGGGGCACCAGCCCCGAGATGGTGCTGGGCGTGGACGCCCGCGTGCCCGACCCCGACAAGGAAAAGGACGCCAACAAGCGCGGCGCCATCGAGCGTGCGCTCACCTACATGGGCCTGCAGCCCGGCAAGCCGATCAACGACATCACCATCGACAAGGTGTTCATCGGCAGCTGCACCAATAGCCGCATCGAAGACATGCGCGAAGCCGCCGCCGTGGTGAAGAACCTGGGCCGCAAGGTGGCCAGCAATGTGAAGCTGGCCATGGTAGTGCCCGGCTCCGGCCTGGTGAAGGAACAGGCCGAGCGCGAAGGCCTGGACCAGATCTTCAAGGCCGCCGGCTTTGAGTGGCGCGAACCCGGCTGCAGCATGTGCCTGGCCATGAATGCCGACCGCCTGGAGCCCGGCGAGCGCTGCGCATCCACCAGCAACCGCAACTTCGAAGGCCGCCAGGGTGCCGGCGGCCGCACCCATCTCGTCAGCCCCGCGATGGCGGCCGCCGCTGCCGTGCACGGCCACTTCGTGGACATCCGCCAATTTGCCTGAAAGCCAACCCAAGGAGCCCACCATGAACAACAAGACTGTCGCCTTCATCACCCTCGCGCTGGCTTTCGTGCTGGCCGGCTGCAACACCGTCAAGGGCATGGGCCAGGACGTGCAGCGCGCGGGCGGCGCCATTGAGCGCGCAGCCAACAAGTAACAGGCAGACCATGCAGAAATTCACCGTGCACAAAGGCCTCGTGGCCCCGATGGACCGCGAGAACGTCGATACCGACGCCATCATCCCCAAGCAGTTCCTCAAGTCGATCAAGAAGACGGGCTTTGGCCCCAACCTGTTCGACGAGTGGCGCTACCTGGACAAGGGCGAGCCCGGCATCCCCGAAAGCCAGCGCAAGCCCAACCCCGACTTCGTGCTGAACCAGCCGCGCTACCAAGGCGCCAGCATCCTGCTGGCCCGCAAGAACTTCGGCTGCGGCTCCAGCCGCGAGCACGCGCCCTGGGCGCTGGACCAGTACGGCTTTCGTGCCATCATCGCGCCGAGCTTTGCCGACATCTTCTTCAACAACTGCTTCAAGAACGGCCTCCTGCCCATCGTGCTGCCCGAGGCGACGGTGGCCCAGCTGTTCGACGAAGTGGCGGCCTTCCCCGGCTACCAGCTCACCATCGACCTGGAGCGCCAGGTGATCGTGCGGCCCCAGGGCGAGGAGATTCCGTTCGATATCGTGCCCTTCCGCAAGTACTGCCTGCTCAACGGTTTTGACGACATTGGCCTGACCCTGCGCCAGTCGGACAAAATCAAGGCCTTCGAGGCCGAGCGCCTGGCGACCAAGCCTTGGCTGGCACACACCATGGCAGCCTGAACGGTTATTTCAAGCCAAATTGGCCTCCAGCGCTTGCTATACAAGCGCTGGCAGCTATCACTTTTGAAGCAAAGCAAACCAACCCATGAAAATCGCAGTGTTGCCGGGTGACGGCATTGGCACCGAAATCGTCGCCGAGGCCGTCAAGGTCCTGGAAGTGCTGGACCTGAAATTCGAGATGGAGTCCGCCCTGGTCGGCGGCGCCGCCTACGAAGCCCATGGCCACCCGCTGCCCGAATCCACCCTCAAGCTCGCCAAGGAAGCCGACGCCGTGCTGTTCGGCGCCGTAGGCGACTGGAAATACGACAAGCTCGACCGGCCTCTGCGCCCCGAGCAGGCCATCCTGGGCCTGCGCAAGAACCTGGGCCTGTTCGCCAACTTCCGCCCCGCCATCTGCTACGAGCAGCTGGTGGGCGCATCGAGCCTCAAGCCCGAGCTGATCGCGGGCCTGGACATCCTCATCATCCGCGAGTTGACGGGCGACATCTACTTCGGCCAGCCCCGTGGCCGCCGCACAGCCGTGGATGGACACTTCCCCGGCGCCGACGAAGCCTTCGACACCATGCGCTACTCGCGCCCCGAAATCGAGCGCATCGCCCGTGTGGCCTTTGAAGCCGCCCGCAAGCGGGGCAAGAAGGTCACGAGCGTGGACAAGGCCAACGTGCTGGAGACCTTCCAGTTCTGGAAGGACGTGGTCACGGAGGTGCACAAGGACTACCAGGACGTGGAACTGGAGCACATGTACGTGGACAACGCCGCCATGCAGTTGGTGAAGAAACCCAAGGCCTTCGACGTGATCGTGACGGGCAACATGTTCGGCGACATCTTGTCCGACGAAGCCTCGATGCTCACCGGCTCCATCGGCATGCTGCCCTCGGCCAGCCTCAACAGCAGCAACCAGGGCCTGTACGAGCCCAGCCACGGCAGTGCCCCCGACATCGCCGGCAAGGGCGTGGCCAACCCGCTGGCCACCATCCTGAGCGCCGCGATGATGCTGCGCTTCAGCCTGAACCAGGAAGAAGCCGCCCAGCGCATCGAGAACGCGGTCAAGAACGTGCTGGCCCAAGGCCTGCGCACGCCCGACATCTACAGCGAGGGCACGACGAAGGTCGGCACGGCGCAAATGGGGGATGCGGTGGTGAAGGCGCTATCCGCGCAATGAGGCAGGCCCGCCCTGGGCAACCCAAGAAAGCGCCGCCGTTGCGGCGCTTTTTTGATGGCGCGCGGGCCCGCCGGTCGACCAGCCTATCACCCACTGTCTCCAGAAAACATCGGAAAAGCCAGGAACGGCGAGCAAAACCCGCGAAAAGCAGCCCGCACACCGCGAGGCAGCTGCGCCGCCAAGCTTATCCGCTACAATCCCGCCCTATGTTTGCCGCCCGCCCGTTCGCCCTGAACACCGCTACTGCCGCCCTGGCAGGCGTGGCCGTGCGCGCAATCACCACCAAAACCACGACCATTAAGGGCTGACCCAGCTCCGGTATCGTCGTGCGCCCTCCCTGGCCCAGACGAGCCGGGGCAGAAGTCAGTCCCGGTCGGGCACTGTTTCTTACACTGAAAAGGGGCGTTAAATGAGCAAGTTGGTAGGGTTGGTCGGCTGGCGCGGCATGGTCGGCTCGGTTCTGATGGACCGCATGGAACAAGAGAAGGACTTCGATCTGATCGAGCCCATGTTCTTCTCCACGTCGAACGCAGGCGGCAAGGCGCCCGCCCAGGCGAAGAACGAGACCACGCTGCAGGACGCGTTCAACATTGATGCTCTCAAGCGCTGCGAGATCATCATCACCGCCCAGGGTGGCGACTACACCAACGAGATCTATCCCAAGCTGCGCGCTGCCGGCTGGAACGGCCACTGGATCGACGCGGCCTCGTCCCTGCGCATGGAGAAGAACGCGGTCATCGTCCTCGACCCCGTGAACATGCCAGTCATCAAGAATGCCCTGGCCAACGGCGGCAAGGACTGGATCGGCGGCAACTGCACCGTGAGCTGCATGCTGATGGGGGTGGGCGCGCTGTACAAGGCCGGCCTTGTGGAATGGATGAGCACCCAGACCTACCAGGCCGCCAGCGGTGGCGGTGCCCAGCACATGCGCGAGCTGCTCACGCAGTACGGCACGCTGAACGCCGAAGTGCGGTCGCTGCTCGACGACCCCAAGAGCGCCATCCTGGAGATCGACCGCAAGGTGATCGCCAAGCAACGCGCCCTCACTGATGCCGAGACCGCGAACTTCGGCGTGCCCCTGGGCGGCTCGCTGATCCCCTGGATCGACAAGGACTTGGGCAACGGCATGTCCAAGGAAGAATGGAAGGGCATGGCCGAGACCAACAAGATCCTCGGCCAGGGGGAAGGCTTCGACTCTGCCGCCGTGCCTGTGGACGGGTTCTGCGTGCGTGTGGGCGCGATGCGCTGCCATAGCCAGGCGCTGACCTTCAAGCTCAAGAAGGATGTGCCGGTAGCCGACATCGAAGCCATGATCGCCGCCGACAACGAGTGGGTGAAGGTAGTGCCCAACACGCGTGAAGCTACCATCCGCGACCTGACGCCTGTCGCCGTGACCGGCACAATGACCATCCCCGTGGGCCGCATCCGCAAGCTGGCCATGGGGCCGGAATACGTGGGCGCGTTCACCATTGGCGACCAGCTGCTGTGGGGCGCGGCCGAGCCGCTGCGCCGCATGCTGCGCATCTTGTTAGACGCTTGATCGGGCATCTTCTAAAAAGCGCGCACAGCCCGGCTGTGCGCGCTTTTTTGCGCCCGACACCTTGACACAGTCAGTTACGTCACGTTGGCATTTGGCAACATGTTGATGCACCACTTTGGGGCATGAATGCCACGCTGAAAGCTTCTACAGCACCTCAGCTTGTCAGTGCAAAACATTGATGCTATGGTGCTTTTTACATATTTTCACGCGCCGGGGCGGGACCAGACCATGAGAAAAAAAGTACCGCTCGACCGAGCCGCACACAAACCTAATCAGCTGTTGGCAAACATGCATCGTTGGAAATTCTCTGCGTTGGCGGCTGCGGCCGTGGCATCGGTCGGCTTTTACGCAACCGACGCTTCGGCTCTGGCACTGGGCCGCATTACCGTGCAGTCTGCCTTGGGCGAACCCTTGCGCGCCGAAATCGACCTGCCCCAAATCACCCCGGCAGAAGCAGAAACCCTCAAGGCCACCACCGCCACGCCGGAAGTCTTCCGCGCCCAGGGCATGGAATACACCCCGGCGATCAACAACCTGCGGATCCAGCTGCAGCGGCGTCCGGATGGCACGGCCGTACTGCGCCTGTCCAGCGATCGCCCGGTGAATGATCCCTTCCTTGATCTCGTCCTGGACGCCAACTGGGGCTCAGGCCGCATCGTGCGCAGCTACACGATGCTGTTCGACCCGCCAGCCATGCGCCGCACGGCGCCCGCGGTGACGGCGTCGCCGCAAATCTCCGCCCCCGCTGCGCCGCCAGCCCCCGCCGTGCGCGCACCTCGCTCCAGCGACAGCCAGGCCGCGGCACCAGCCACAGCCCCTGCGCCGCGCCCATCGGCCGCCCCCACCACCCGCCCTGCCCCTGCCGACGGAGTCAAGGTCCAGGCGGGCGACACGGCCGGCCGGATCGCCAATGCGCATCGCCCTGCCAACGTATCGCTCGACCAGATGCTGGTCGCCATGATGCGCGCCAACCCCGACGCGTTCATCCAGGGCAACGTCAACCGCCTCCGCGCTGGTGCCGTGCTGCAGATGCCCGATGAGGCTGCGGCGCAGGCCACACCGGCCCCCGAGGCCCGCCAGATCCTGGCCGCCCAGGCGCGTGACTTCAACGAATTCCGTCGCAAGTTGGCGGGCGCAGCCCCCAGCGCGGCGGTTGCCGCGGCTGAGCGTTCTGCATCCGGCACGGTGCAGGCCCGGGTGGACGAGAAGAAGCCCGCCACTGCCGCCCCTGACAAACTCACCCTGTCCAAGGGCTCGGTCAAGGGCCAGAAGGCGGCCGAAGACCAGCTCGCCAAGGACAAGCAAGCCAGCGAGGCCGCTACCCGCATGGCGGAGTTGTCGAAGAACATTACCGACCTGAACAAGATCGGTGCGGCTTCAGCCCCGCCCGGCAGCCCGGCGCCTGCAGCCCCGGCTGCCGCTGCCAGCGCCCCTGCAGGCGTTGCGGTACAGGCCCCGGCCGTGCCGGCGACGCCCACAGCCCCGGCGGCCCCCGAAACACCGGCGCCCGCTCCCACCAGTGATACGGCCAGCGCACCCGCTGCAGCCGCGCCCGCCGAAGCAGCCTCCGAGCCGGCTTCAGCCGCTGCACCTGCGCCTGCGCCGGTGGCCTCAGCACCAGCGCGTCCGGCGCCCAAGCCAATGCCCGCGCCTGCACCCGTGGAAGAGCCAGGGTTCCTCTCGGGCCTGATGGATGACCCGATTCTTCCGCTGGCCGGTGGCGGCCTGCTGGCCCTCTTGCTGGGTTATGGGGCCTACCGTGTGGTGCAGCGCCGTCGGCAAAATGGCGGTGTCGACAGCTCGTTCCTGGAAAGCCGCATTCAGCCCGACTCGTTCTTCGGCGCCAGTGGCGGGCAGCGCGTGGACACGGCCAACAGTGAAATGACCACGGGCTCCTCCATGGCCTACTCGCCCAGCCAGCTGGACGCGGGCGGCGACGTGGACCCTGTGGCGGAAGCGGATGTGTATCTGGCCTATGGCCGCGATCTGCAGGCGGAGGAAATCCTCAAGGAAGCCGTCCGCCACAACCCCGCCCGGGTTTCCGTGCACGTGAAGCTGGGCGAAATTTATGCCAAGCGCCAGGACCGCAAGGCCCTCGAAGCCGTGGCGGGCGATGTGTTCAAGCTGACGCAGGGCGAAGGCCCGGACTGGAACCGCATTGCGGAGCTGGGCCGGGATCTGGACCCCGACAACCGCCTGTACCAGCCCGGTGGCCGACCCGGCATGGGCGAGGACGAATCTCCCTCACTGCCTCCCGGCGGGTTCCCCAGCACCTTTGCAGGCGCTGGCACGGCGGCGGCAGCCACCGCAGCGTTGCCCCCTGACCTGGATCTGGACCTGGACCTGGACTTGCCTGATGACGCGTTGTCTGACGCGCCGGCGGTGGCTCCCGCACCCGCTGGCGGGTTTGCAGCGGCAGCTGCCGCCGCCGCGGCTGCGGGCGCTGGCGACGCGCGCCGCGCTTCTGCCGAGGACGAGCCACCAACGCTGCGCCCAGGGCTGGACCTGCCCGACCTGCCCTCTGCAACACCCCCGGCAGCCTGGGCCGGCGCGGCACCTGCCGCTGCACCGCTGGCGCCCCCCGCACCGGCTGCGACCGACCTGAGCTTCCCAAGCGCCGATGATCTGACGATGGCACCTTCCGGCCCCATGCCGCTGGCGGGCGCGCCGGCGGATACCGGCCCCATGGACTTTGATCTGGGCGACTTGTCGCTGGACCTCACGGCCCCCTCCAAGCCCATGGCAGCACCCGCCGTGGCAGCACCCGTGCTGCCCCCCGAACTGCCCGATGATGCGGCAGAGCCAGCGCAGGACGACCCGCTGGCAACCAAGCTGGCACTGGCGGAAGAGTTCAACGCCATCGGCGACACGGATGGCGCCCGCACCTTGATCGAAGAAGTGGTGGCGGAATCCAGCGGGGCGCTCAAGACCCGGGCCCAGCGCATGCTGGCTGAACTGGGCTGATGCAGCCGGATCATCGTCCTTCCAGCGCATCCCACGCCTTCACCCCGGCCCCTCCCATGACCCGGGTGGCGCTGGGGGTCAGCTACAACGGCCAGGCATACAGCGGCTGGCAAAGCCAGCTGTCTGGCAACACAGTGCAAGACAAGCTTGAAGCGGCCCTGGGCCGCTTTGCTACGCACCCTGTGAGCACGCTGTGCGCGGGCCGTACCGACGCCGGTGTGCATGGCCTGATGCAGGTCGTGCACTTCGACACCCCGCTTCAGCGCCCCGCGGCATCCTGGGTGCGGGGCACCAACACCTTCCTCCCCACCGACATCGCTGTGCAATGGGCTCAGCCCGTGCCCGACGCGTTTCACGCCCGCGCCAGCGCTGTGGCTCGCCGCTATGCGTATGTGCTGCTGCAATCCCCCGTGCGCCCCAGCGTGGACGCCGGCCGCGTGGGCTGGGTTTTCCATCCGCTGGACGAGGCGGCCATGCGCCGGGCCGCAGACTATCTGCTGGGCGAGCACGATTTCACATCGTTTCGCGCTTCTGCCTGCCAGGCGAAGTCCCCGGTCAAGCAATTGCAGCGCATCGACATCACGCGTCGAGGCGTGGGCGAGCCCCATCCAGAGCTGGGCTGGAGCCCCTGCTATTGGCGCTTTGAGTTCCAGGCGAACGCATTCCTGCACCACATGATTCGCAACATCATGGGATGCCTGATCGCGGTCGGCCAGGGCAGCCAGCCACCGGAATGGGTGCAACAGGTCCTCGCGGCCAAATCGCGTGATGCTGCGGCCCCGACGTTCTCTCCGGACGGGCTGTACTTCCAGGGCCCCGTCTACGACGCCGCCTGGGGCTTGCCCCAGCGCACGGCTGCGTATGATTGGCTGCCATGACGACACCCGCCCCCAAGCTTCCGGCTTCACGCAGTTCAGCCCCCCCCGCTCCGCGCACCCGCGTCAAGATCTGCGGCCTGACACGCGAGCAGGACGTAGACGCCGCCGTGGCAGCAGGCGCCGATGCCGTCGGGTTTGTGCTTTACGCGCCCAGCCCCCGCGCCGTAACGCCGGAGCGCGCGGCCGAGCTGGCGCGGCGCCTGCCACCCTTTGTCACGCCCGTGCTGCTCTTCGTCAACGAAGAAGCGTCCAAAGTGATAGCAGCTTGCGCCCGTGTACCGGGCGCCATCGCTCAATTCCATGGCGATGAATCTCCGCAAGATTGCCTCGCGGCCACCAGCCAGGGCGCACGGCTGTTCCTGCGCGCAGCACGAATTCCCCTGGGCGACGGCGCGGCGCGCTTCGACCTCGTAAAATACGCCCACGATTACTCCCACGCCCAGGCCATCCTGCTCGACGCCCATGTCGAGGGTTATGGCGGCGGCGGCAAGGCATTCAATTGGTCACTCCTTCCACCAAGCGTCAGCTCTCACCTCGTTTTGTCTGGTGGACTCACGCCTGCAAACGTGACCGATGGCATTTTGCAAGTCCGCCCGCGTTGCACCACGCTGGCGGTTGATGTGAGCTCCGGCGTCGAAGCCGATGGCCCTGATGGCAAGCCCATCAAGGGCATCAAGGACGCCGACAAGATCCAACGCTTCGTTGCCGCCGTGCGCGCGGCCGATGCACAACTTGCAAAGAACCCGCATGAATTCCTATCAGCAACCTGATGCTTCGGGCCATTTCGGCCCCTATGGCGGCAGCTTCGTGAGTGAGACCCTCACCCACGCGATTGCCCAGCTGCGCGAGGCCTACGCCCGCTACCAGAACGACCCCGAGTTCCTCGCGGAATTCGAGTACGAGCTCAAGCATTTCGTGGGCCGCCCTTCGCCCGTGTACCACGCGGCCCGCACCAGCCGCGAGCTGGGCGGCGCACAGATCTACCTCAAGCGCGAAGACCTCAACCACACCGGCGCTCACAAGATCAACAACGTGATCGGCCAGGCCATGCTCGCCAAGCGCATGGGCAAGCCCCGCGTGATCGCAGAGACCGGCGCCGGCCAGCATGGCGTGGCCACGGCCACCATCTGCGCGCGCTACGGCCTGGAGTGCGTGGTCTACATGGGCAGCGAAGACGTCAAGCGCCAGAGCCCCAACGTGTTCCGCATGAAGCTGCTGGGCGCCACCGTAGTGCCGGTCGAGTCGGGCAGCAAGACGCTGAAAGACGCGCTCAACGAGGCCATGCGCGACTGGGTGGCCAATGTGGACAACACCTTCTACATCATCGGCACCGTGGCCGGCCCACATCCCTACCCGATGATGGTGCGCGACTTCCAGAGCGTGATTGGCAAGGAAGCCATCGAGCAGATGCCCAGCATGCTGGCGGACCAGAAGATTGCGGCCCAGCAGCCCGACGCCGTGATCGCATGCGTGGGCGGCGGCAGCAACGCCATGGGCATCTTCCACCCCTACATCCCATTCGAGAAAACGCGCCTGATCGGCGTGGAGGCCGCAGGCGAAGGGCTTGACAGCGGCAAGCATTCCGCCAGCCTGCAGCGCGGCAGCAGCGGCGTGCTGCACGGCAACCGCACCTTCATCCTGCAGGACGCCAACGGGCAAATTACCGAAACGCACAGCATCAGCGCGGGCCTGGACTACCCCGGCGTGGGCCCCGAGCACGCGTGGTTGCAGGAGATCGGCCGCGCCGAGTACGTCGGTATCACCGATCAGGAGGCGCTGGCCGCCTTTCACTTCCTGTGCCGCACCGAAGGCATCATCCCCGCGCTGGAATCCAGCCACGCCTTTGCCTACGCCATGAAGCTGGGCAAGACCATGCGTCCGGACCAATCCATCCTGGTCAACCTCTCGGGCCGAGGCGACAAGGACATCGGCACCGTGGCCGACCTGTCGGGCGAGGATTTCTACGACCGCCCATCCATGCGCGGTCTGACTGTCAAGGGCGCCCCAGGAGACGCCAAGCCATGAGCCGCATAGCGACCACTTTTGAACAGCTGAAAGCCCAGGGCCGCAAGGCACTGATTCCTTATGTCACGGCCGGCTTCCCGTTTGCCGACATCACGCCAGCGCTCATGCACGGCATGGTCGACGCGGGAGCCGACGTGATCGAACTGGGCGTGCCCTTCTCCGACCCCATGGCCGACGGGCCCGTCATCCAGAAGGCGGGCGAAAAGGCCCTGAGCCTGGGCGTGGGCATGGTGCAGGTGCTCGACCACGTGCGCGAGTTCCGCAAGCGCAACAGCACCACGCCGGTGGTGCTGATGGGCTATGCCAACCCCGTGGAGCGCTACGACCAGATCCACGGCGAGGGCGCCTTTGTGAAGGACTGCGCTGCCGCCGGCGTGGATGGCGTGCTCATCGTGGACTACCCGCCCGAGGAATGCGAAGCCTTCGCCGCCAGCCTGCGCGCGCACGGCATGGACCTGATCTTCCTGCTGGCCCCCACCAGCACGGATGAACGCATGACCCAGGTGGCGCGCGTGGCCAGCGGCTATGTCTACTACGTGTCGCTCAAGGGCGTGACCGGCTCGGGCGCGCTTGACACCTCGGCCGTGGAGCAGATGCTGCCCCGCATCCGCGAGCACGTCCAGATTCCGGTGGGCGTGGGCTTCGGCATCCGCGACGCGGCGACGGCGCAGGCCATCGGCAAGGTGGCGGATGCCGTGGTCATCGGCAGCCGCATCATCCAGCTGATCGAAGACCAGGAGCACGCCAAGGTGGTGCCCCTGACCATCGACTTCCTGCGCGGCATCCGCAAGGCGCTGGACGCGTAAAATAAAACGCGTCCCCCTGAGCGGCTTTGCCGCTTCTCCCTTCTCTCGCGCTCCGCGCGGGAAGGGGGACGGCGGGGCGGCCCTTGCGCGGGAGCCCTGGCCCTTGGGCTGCGCCAATTCGAGGCCGTGCCGCCAATGGCCCATTCAAACAGAGGAAAACCATGTCCTGGCTCGAAAAACTTCTGCCCTCCAAGATCCAGCAAACCGACCCTACCGAGCGCCGCCAGGTGCCCGAAGGCCTGTGGATCAAGTGCCCGAGCTGCGAAACGGTGCTCTACAAGGCCGACCTGGAACACAACCAGAACGTCTGCCCCCACTGCAGCCACCACCACCGCATTGGCGCCCGTGCGCGCCTCGATGCCTTTTTGGACGCCGAAGGCCGCTACGAGATCGGCCAGGAAGTGCTGCCAGTGGATGCCCTCAAGTTCAAGGACAGCCGCAAGTACCCCGAGCGCCTGAAGGAAGCCCTGGAGAACACCGGTGAGACCGACGCGCTCATCGTCATGGGCGGCGCGGTCAAGAGCATCAACGTGGTTGCGGCCTGCTTCGAGTTCGATTTCATGGGCGGGTCCATGGGTTCCGTGGTGGGCGAGCGCTTCGTGCGCGGCGTGGAAACCGCCATCGAGCAGAAGGTACCCTTCATCTGCTTCACCGCCACAGGCGGTGCGCGCATGCAGGAAGGCCTGCTGTCACTCATGCAGATGGCCAAGACCAACGCCGCCCTCACCCGCTTGGCCAAGAAGGGCCTGCCCTACATCAGCGTGCTGACCGACCCGACCATGGGCGGGGTGAGCGCCGGCTTTGCCTTTGTGGGCGACATCGTGATTGCCGAACCCAAGGCCCTGATCGGCTTTGCCGGCCCCCGCGTGATCGAATCCACCGTGCGTGTGACCCTGCCCGAAGGCTTCCAGCGTGCCGAATTCCTGCAAACCAAGGGCGCCGTGGACTTCATCTGCGACCGCCGTGAGTTGCGCAACACCGTGGCCAGCAGCCTGGCCATGCTTCAGCGCCTGCCGGCTGATGCGGTGATGTAAGCCATCCCGTGGGGGAAGGGCCCTGCCAAGGCCCACCCCAAGAGATTTGCTACTTTTTTGATAGCTCTCAGCGCTTTCCAGATAAGCGCGAGAGGCATATTTCCTTCAAGGCTTACTATGCTCGCCCGCCGCACAGCACGCGGCCGCTGAAACTGGGCGCGGCCCGAGCCAGTGAGAGCAAGCAAGGGCCGCCCCGCCGCGAGGGCCCCGTCCCCCTTGGGGGGCTGAGGGCCGCGGCGCCAAGCCTGCCTGCGCAGGCTTGGACGTGCCCGAAGAGCTGCCGCCTCTGGCGGAGGCACCGAGGCGACTCAGGGGGCTATCGCATCACGCTGGCCTGCAGATGGCCCAGCACGATCATCACCACCTGCAGCAGCACCAGCACCGCCAGCGGTGACAGGTCGATGCCCCCCACCAAAGGGATGATGCGGCGAAAGGGGCGGAGGATGGGCTCGCACAGCCGGGCGATCACGTCCGCCAGCGGCGAACGTGCCTGCACCCACGACATCACGGCATGGACGATCAACAAGCCGATCAGCCCCGACACCGCCACGCGGGCCAGGCCGAACAGCGCCAGCCAGGGCAACCAGGCCCAGGCCGAGGCGGCGCCCAGCATCAGCGTCAGCAACAAGTACTGCGCCAGCTGGATCAGTACGGCGGCAACCAGGCTGGAAATGTCCCACCGCCCCACCGGTGGAATCACGCGGCGCAACGGCAGGATGAGCCAGTCTGTCAGCGCAAAAACCAGTCCGCCGACAGGGTTGCCAAACGGCACCCGTTGCCACTGCATGTACAGGCGCAACAGGCAGGCTCCCGTGAGCAGGCCACCAACAACGTCGAGCAGGAAGGAAGCGATCTGGTAGAGCATGGATGAGACAAAGCCAAGGGGCCGCTGCGAAAGCAGGCTGTGCCATGGGATGATAGCGGGCCAAGGCGCTTCACCGTTCATGACCTCCCCCCTCACCCTGTCATCGCTGCCCCTTTTCCCCCTGAGCTCCGTGCTGTTCCCCGGCGGCCATCTGGCCCTGCGCGTTTTTGAGGTGCGCTACCTGGACATGGTGCGCAAATGCCATCAGGCGGGCGCGCCGTTTGGTGTGGTAGCCCTGACGCAGGGCCGCGAAGTGCGTCAGCCGGGTGCGCCCGCGGAGCAGTTCAATGAGGTGGGCACCCTTGCCGTGATCGAGCAATTGGAGACGCCCCAGCCCGGGCTGATCACCCTGGTGTGCCGAGGCGCCCAGCGCTTTCACATCACACGGCGCAGCCACCTGCCCCATGGCCTGTGGATCGCCGACATCGAGCAGATCGACGAAGACCTGGCCGTGCCGGTGCCGGACGACCTCAAGAAGGCCGCAGCTGCGCTCGACCGCGTGCTCAGCACACTGCAGCAGCGCGACCCCGAAACGGCCACCGCCATCGTCCCTTCGGCCGCGCAGCTGAACGACTGCGGCTGGGTCGCCAACCGCTGGTGCGAACTGCTGCCGGTGCCATTGGAGCTCAAGCAGCGCCTGATGGAGCTGGACAACCCCCTGGTGCGCCTGGAACTGGTGGGGGACGTGCTGGAGCGGACGGGAATCGCAGAGTGATCGAGCGACGCTCCACCCTCGGCCAGTCAGCAGTGCTGGAACACATTCTTTCCTGGCACCGGACCACCAAGCGCCTGTTTGTTGCCGCCCTGGACGCGGGCATGGGCGTGTTCTCGATGTGGGTGGCCTTCACGCTGCGGCTGGATACGCTGCACTGGCCCGAGGGCAACCAGTGGATTGCCTACATCCTGGCCCCGGTGCTGGCCTTTCCGGTGTTGATGAACCTGGGCCTGTACCGCGCCATCTTCCGCTATACCGGCATGCAGGCGCTGCTCACCACGGGCAAGGCCGTCGGCATCTATGGGGCACTGCTGCTGGCCATTCTGCTCATTGGCAAGTGGGAAGGCATCCCGCGCAGCGTGGGCTTTCTCCAGCCCCTCATCTTCCTGCTGCTGGTGGGTGCCAGCCGTTCGCTGGGCTGGCTTTGGCTGGCGGGGCGCAGCACGGCCGCGCCCCATCGCCTGCTGATCTATGGCGCCGGGGCCGCCGGCGCCCAGACGGCCGCAGGCCTGGTGAGCGCGCGCAACTACCGGCTGCAGGCCTTTGCCGACGACGACCCCAGCAAGGTCGGGCGCAGCATCAATGGTGTCCGTGTCTATGCACCCCAGGCCCTGCCGGCCACCGTGCAGCGGCTGGGCATCACCGACGTGTTGCTGGCCCTGCCCAGCGCGCCGCGCCAACGTCGCCAGCAGATCATCGAAAACCTTCGTGAACTGCCCGTGCGCATCCGCACGCTGCCCGGCCTGACCGACCTGGCCAGCGGCAAGGTGACGATCACCGACTTCCAGGACCTCGACATCGAAGACCTGCTCGGGCGCCCCCCCGTCGCGCCCGACCTGCCCCTGATGCAGCGGCACATCGCAGGCCAGACCGTGATGGTGACTGGCGCGGGCGGAAGCATCGGCAGCGAACTGTGCCGCCAGCTGGCCCAGCTGGGCGTGGCGGAGCTGCTGCTGGTGGAACACAGCGAATTCGCGCTGTACAGCATTCACCAGGAGCTGCAGGCGCTGGCGCAGCAGGGTGTGGTGGCGTGCAAGCTGACCCCGCTGCTGGCCAACGTGAACAACCTGCAGCGCATGAGCGAGCTTTGCCGGCTTCACCGCCCGGCGCACATCTACCACGCAGCGGCCTACAAGCACGTGCCGATGGTGGAAGCGAACGCGGGCGAGGGCGTCCAGAACAACGTGTTCGGCACGCTCAACATGGTGCGCGCAGCCCTGGAGCACGGCGTGGGGCATTTTGTGCTGGTCTCTACCGACAAGGCGGTGCGCCCCACCAACATCATGGGGGCCAGCAAGCGCGTGGCAGAACTGGTGTTGCAAGCCATGGCGCACGCCACCGAGCCGCCGTTTGCCGAGGGGCAAGCCGCCGCCCCCGCCGCCTCACGCGCGCCGGGCACCTGGCGCAGCCCCACCCGGTTTTCGATGGTCCGGTTTGGCAATGTTCTGGGCTCCAGCGGCAGCGTGATACCGCTGTTTCGCCAGCAGATTGCGCACGGCGGGCCAGTCACCGTGACGCACCCTGAAGTGACCCGCTACTTCATGACCATCCCCGAAGCCGCGCAACTCGTGCTGCAGGCGGGCGCCATGGCCGAGGGCGGCGACGTGTTCGTGCTGGACATGGGCGAGCCCATCCGCATCCTGGAGCTGGCGCGGCGCATGGTGGCGCTCGCGGGCCTGACTGTGCGCAGCAACCAGCACCCGAGCGGTGATATCGACATCACTTTCACCGGCCTGCGGCCGGGCGAAAAGCTGTATGAGGAACTGCTGATCGGCGACAACCCGCTGCCCACCGGGCACCCGCGCATCCTGCGGGCGCAGGAGGAGCGCTTTGAGTGGCACGTGCTGCAAGCCCGACTAGGCGAGCTGGAAGCGGCCGTGCAGAGTGGCGAACTGCAGCGCATGCGCGCGCTGCTCAAGGCCCTGGTGCCCGGCTACCAGCCCGAAGCGGCGGGCGGCCAATGATGCGGCCCCGCGCGCACCGCATCTGACGAGCAGGCCATGACATCCGGTCTTCTCCAGGCCACCGCCCTGCTGTTCACGGGCAGTGTGGCGGCACATGCACTGCCATTGTTGCTGGGGCCGGCGCTCACGCGGCTCTACAGCCCCGAGACATTCGGGCAATTCGCACTGCTGTGGGCCGCGGCCACCAACGTGGCTGTGGTGGCATGTGCACGGTATGACCATGCGCTTCCGCTGGAGCGCGACGACACCCAGGCGGTGCATCTGCTCGCGCTGTGCGCGGCCGTTCTGGGGGGTGTCGCACTGGCGAGCCTGGCCGCTTCGGCGGCCCTGGTGGCGTCGGGCCACTCCACCCGCTACGCCTGGCTCGCCCCGGCCGTGGTGGCGCTCGCAGCGGTGCAGGCGCTCACGCTCTGGGCCACACGGGGCGAACGCTGGCGGTCGCTGTCGCTGGCGCGGCTGGCGCAATACGGAGGCGGCGCGGCGCTGCAGCTGGGGCTGGGCTGGTGGGTGGGCGGGCTGCTGGGCCTGTGCCTGGGTGCCGTGGCCGCAACGCTGGTGGCGGCCTGGCTGCTCGCGCGGCCCGCGCCGCCTGGTGGATGGGGCGCCCTGGCACGGGTGCCTATGAGCGCACTCAAAGCCCAGGCCGTCAAGCACCGCGACTTTCCGCTGCTCAACACGCCCCACGCGTTCATGGGCGCGCTGCAGGACACGCTGACGCTCGTCGCGCTCACGGCCTTTACGGGCGATGCCGCAGCGGGCCTGTGGGCGCTTTCGCTGCGCTACCTGAAGGCACCCGCCACCCTGCTCGGCGGCGCGCTGTCGCAGGCGCTGTACCCCCGCCTGGTGCAGGCGCCGGATGCGGCCTCGGCCCGGCGCGCCGTGCGCCGCAGCATGGTGGCGCTGGCGGCGCTGGCGCTGGCGCTCATGGTCGTCCTGCTGGTGGGGGGACCGGCACTGTTCACCTTTTTCTTTGGCCCCGCATGGGCGGGCGCAGGCGAACTGGCCCGCGCACTGGCGCCCTACATCGCGCTGCACTTCATCGCATCGCCGCTGGCCGTGACCACGCTGGCCTGGCGCGCGCAAGGCTGGGCGTTGCGCCTGGCGCTGGCCGGACAGGTGGCCTACTTTGCGGGGCTGCTGGGCGGGCTGGCGCTGGGGGGCCTGACGGGGGCCGCATGGGGCCTGTCTGCGTCTATGCTGCTGTACTTTGCCTACTACTTCTGGGCCATTGCCACCTGGAGGAACATTCCGCATGAGAGCCTGGCTTAACCGCTGGCGCCGCCGCTGGTGGCGCGCCCTGTTCCACCGCATGGTGTTTGGCGAGCGCGCGGCGGATGGCACCCTGCTGGCCCACACCCGCATTGCGCCCAGCACATGCATTGACGGCGAGGAGGGGCTGACCCTGGCCGATCACGTGTTCATCGGGCAGTTCAATTTTCTCGACGCAGCGGGCGGCCTCAAGATCGACGAAGGCGCCCAGATCACGAATTTCGTGAGCATCGTCACGCACAGCTCGCACCGGGCCGTGCGCCTGATGGGGCGCTCGTACGCCACCCATGCAGCCCCGGCCCAGGAGCGGCCGGGGTACCGGCTGGGCAGCGTGCACATCGGTGCCTACGCCTTCATCGGCCCGCACAGCCTCGTCGAGCCGGGCAGCCGCATTGGCAAGGGCGCCGTGGTGTGCGCCTACGCGCAGGTGCGCGGCGAGGTACCGGACTTCGCCATCGTGGCCGGCCAGCCGGCCCGCGTGGTGGGCGATGTGCGCACCCGGGACGCCGTGCTGCTGGCCCAGTACCCCGACATGGCCGAGCACTATCGTGCCTGGGCCGGCGAACCGCCCCGCGCTCGGCATCCCGACGCCGCTGCGCCCACCGTTTGACCATGCGCCCCATCCACCTGTGCCTCCTGGGCGATGCCACCAGCCCCCACATCCAGCGCTGGGCGCGCGAAATGCGAGCGCGCCAGTACCGGGTATCGCTCGTCACGGCACGGCCCGCGCCCATCGATGGCGTGGAGCAGCACTTGCTGCGCCCCGTGCGCCGCTCGGCCCAATGGCTGCTGCGGGCAGGCGAGGCACGCCGCGCCATTGAGAACCTGGCACCCGACATCGTGCACGCGCACTACACCACGTCCTACGGCTACCTGGGGGCGCGCGCGGGGCGGCACCCGCTGGTGATGACGGCCTGGGGCAGCGACCTGCTGGTGACGCCCCACAGCAACCCTTGGATGCGCTGGCTCACGGGCTGGACCCTGCGCCGCGCCGACCTCCTGACCGGCGATTCGCAAAGCCTGGTGGATGCTGCGCACGGCTACCACCCCACGGCGCTCGTGCACTGCATCCATTGGGGGGTAGACCTGGCCCGCTTTGCGCCCGTACCTTGGGATGCCAAGCCCGGCTTCGAAATCGTGAGCCTGCGATCCTGGGAGCCCAACTACAACATCCCCACCATCATCGAAGCGGCGGCGCAGTTGCGGGCTCGGCAACCCACCCTGCCGGTACACCTGCACCTGCTGGGCGGCGGCAGCCAGGAGACCGCCCTGCGCGAGCAGGTGGCGCGGCTGGGCTTATCCCAGATGGTGACTTTCCACGGCCGTCTCGACGACGCCGGCATGGCCCGCGTGCTGGCGCGCTGCAAGGTGTCGGTGTCGGTGCCCACGCAGGACGCGACCTCCGTCTCGGTGCTGGAAAGCATGGCCTGCGGCCTGGCCGTGGTGGCCACGCAGCTGCAGGCCAACGCCCAGTGGCTCGATTCCCGCTGGCTGGTGCCCGACCGCGACAGCACAGCCCTGGCTGACACGCTGAACGCGCTGGCGCAGGAGAGTGCCACAGCCCAGACGACCGGGCAGCGCAACGCCGCCCTGATCCAGCGCGAAGGCGACCGCCAGCTGCAGATGGACCGCATGGATGCGCTGTACCGCCAACTGCTGCAGGGACCCGGGACCAGGGCACGGCGTAATTGAAGGAAAATCGGCCTCTCGCGCTGATCCAACAAGCGCAAGCAGCTACATAAAATATAGCAACCAACCCATGTTCCTGCACCCACCCGAACCCCAGTGCCTGAGCGTCATCGTGCCCTGCCGCAACGAGGCAGCGCACATCGACGCGTTTTGCGACAGCGCGCTGCAGCAGCAGCTGCCCGCAGGCTGGCGCATGGAGGTGCTGGTGGCCGACGGCCGCAGCGACGATGGCACCCGGGAGCGGCTCGCGCAGCGCTGCGCCGCCGACCCCCGCCTGCGCTGGGTGGACAACCCCGGCCGCATCGTCTCCACCGGGCTGAACGCCTGCTTGCGAGAAGCCCGCGGCAGCGTGATCGCGCGGCTGGACGTGCACACCCGCTTCGCGCCCGACTACCTGGCCGAATGCCTGGCCGCCCTCGCGCGCACGGGTGCCGACAACGTGGGCGGCCCGTGGGTCGCAGAGGGCCATGGCCCCATGGGCTGCGCGATTGCTGCAGCCTTCCAGAGCCGCTGGGTGGTAGGCGGCGCCCGCTCGCGCGACCAAGCCTACGAAGGCCCCGTGGACACCGTGTACCTGGGCTGCTGGCCCCGCGCCACGCTGGAGCGCTTTGGCGGCTTTGACGAAACCCTGGTGCGCAACCAGGACGACGAGCACAACCTGCGGCTGCGCCTGGGCGGTGCACGCATCTGGCAGAGCGGGCGCATCCACTCCAGCTACCGGCCGCGCGATTCGCTGCGCCATCTGTTTGCCCAGCAGAGGCAGTACGGCTACTGGCGCCCGTTCGTGATGCGCAAGCACGGCCAGCCCGGGTCGGTGCGGCAACTGGTGCCCGCCGCGTTTGTGGCCGCCCTGCTGGGGCTGCTGGTGATCAGCCCGTGGACGGTCTGGCCGCTGGCGGCCGTTCTGGCGGCGTATACCGCCTACGTGGGCGCGGCCTCGGTGCTGGCCGCGCAAGCCGCAGGCCAGTGGCGTGCCCTGCCCCGCTTGCCAATGGTGATTGCCGCCTACCACGTGGCCTATGGCCTGGGCACTTGGCGGGGGCTCTGGGATGTGGCGCGCCACCAAGCCCCATCGGCTCAATTCGCCCGGATCACGCGATGACCTCGTCCACGCCCACCCCCGCACCCGCTCCCGAAGCCCAGGCCGTGGCCGCGCGCTATGCCCGGCGCGACGCTGCGCAGGACGCGCAGCACTACAGCCTGTACGCCAGCGCATCGGCCCTGCAGGCCCAGCAAGAGCGGCTGCGCACCTGGGTGCAACTGTGGCGCGCGCACGGCTGGCACAACCTGGCGGGCCTGCACTTCACCGAGGTGGGCTGCGGCAGCGGGGGCAACCTGCACGACCTGGTGCGCCTGGGCGCCGAACCGCAGCGCCTTCAGGGCCTGGAACTGCTGCCCGAGCGTGCGGCCCACGCCCGCGCCACGCTGCCCGCTGCGCTGTCGGTGCATGTGGGTGATGCCGCCAGCGCCGCCATCGAACACGGCAGCCAGCACGCCGTGCTGGCCTTCACCCTGTTCAGCTCGCTGCTGGACGCCCGCTTTCGCACCGCGCTCGCCCAGCAGATGTGGCAGTGGGTAGCGCCGGGCGGCGGAGTGCTGGTGTACGACTTTGTTGTCAACAACCCCCGCAACCCCGATGTGCAGGGCATGCCCCTGGCCGAGGTGCGGCGGCTGTTCCCGCACGCCCGGCTGCATTCGCGGCGCATCACGCTGGCGCCCCCCGTGGCGCGCCGCCTGCCGCGCAGCTTGGTCGCGCCCTGCGCAAGCCTGCTGCCGTTCTTACGCACACACCGCCTGACCTGGGCGGTGAAACCGGCCCAACCCTCATGAAAATCACCGTCATTGGCACCGGCTACGTCGGCCTGGTCACCGGAGCTTGCCTGGCCGAAATGGGCAACCAGGTCGTGTGCCTCGACCTCGACGCCGGCCGCATCGCGGCGCTGAACCGGGGCGAGATCCCCATCCACGAGCCCGGCCTGGGCGATGTGGTGGCTCGCAACGCTCAGGCCGGGCGCCTGCGCTTCACCACCGACATCGACACCGCCGTGGCGCACGGCCTGCTGCAGTTCATCGCCGTGGGCACTCCTCCCAGCGAAGACGGCTCTGCCGACCTGCAGCACGTGCTGGCCGCCGCGCGGGCGGTGGCCGAGCGCATGCACGGCTACAAGCTCATCGTCAACAAAAGCACCGTGCCCGTGGGTACGGCGGATGCCGTCGCACGCGAGGTGGAGGGCGTGCTGGCCGCGCGCGGGCTGCCCCCCGACTTTGCCGTGGTGTCGAACCCCGAGTTCCTCAAGGAAGGCTCGGCCGTGCAGGACTTCATGCGGCCCGACCGCGTGATCGTGGGCAGCGACAATGAACGCGCCACCGCCCTCATGCGCACCGTGTACGCGCCTTTCATGCGCAACCGCGAACGGCTCATCGAAATGGATGTGCGCAGCGCCGAGTTCACCAAGTACGCGGCCAACGCCATGCTCGCCACGCGCATCAGCTTCATGAACGAGCTTGCCCTGCTGGCCGAGAAGCTGGGAGCCGACATCGAGCACGTGCGCACCGGCATCGGCTCCGATCCGCGCATCGGCACGCACTTCCTGTACGCCGGTACGGGCTATGGCGGCTCGTGCTTTCCCAAGGACGTGCGCGCGCTCATCCAGACGGCCGAAGGGGCTGGCCAGCCCCTCAAGATCCTGCAGGCCGTGCAGGCGGTGAACCAGCGGCAAAAGTTGGTGCTCATCGACAAGATCGTGGCCCGCTTCGGACCGCGCCTGCAGGGGCGCCGCTTTGCGCTGTGGGGCCTGGCCTTCAAGCCCGGCACCGACGACATGCGCGAGGCTCCCAGCCTCACGGTGATCGAGCAGCTGCTGGCGCGCGGCGCCGAAGTGGTGGCCTACGACCCCGAGGCCATGGCGCAGGCGCAGGCCGCCCTGGGCACGCGTGCGCACCTGCACTTCGCACCCCACGCCGACGCCGCGCTGGTGGGCGCCGACGCGCTGGTCATCGTCACCGAATGGAAAGAATTCCGCAGCCCCGACTTTGCCCACCTGGCCGCCACGCTGAAGCAGCCGGTGGTGTTTGACGGGCGCAACCTGTTCGAGCCCGAAACCCTGCGCGCCGCCGGGCTGGAGCACTACCCCATTGGCCGAGCCGTCACCGTTGCCCGTGCGCCTGACCTCTCCCACGATTCCTGAACCGACGACCATGTCCACCACGCCGTTTTTGCCCTTCGCCCGCCCCGACATCACGGACGCCGAAATCACTGCCGTGACCGAGGCCCTGCGCTCCGGCTGGGTCACCACCGGCCCCGCCACGCGCCAGTTCGAGCAGAACTTTGTCGACTACCTGGGCGGCGGGCTGCAGGCGGTGGCCGTC
>NZ_JALEGG010000111.1 GCF_022763525.1 Acidovorax sp. | reverse complement strand
GAGTTGTTTCTTGAATGGCCGTTGCGCGCACACCCCGCAGCGGCAGCCGAGCATGTGGTCATCTCCTCTTTTCTGGATCGCAGTTGCCGTTGCCGTCTTCTGGGCGCTGGGTGCCTACAACCGCCTGATGCGGCTGCGCTCGGCGGTGATCCAGGCATTTGGCAGCTTTGACGCGCACATGGTGCGGCTGCTGGCGCTGGTGAGCGAATATGGTGCCGTGCACGCGGCGGTACCTGCGTCCTCTGGGCCGGTTCCGGCCCTGGCTGCGCTGGAAGGGGCGGCTACCCAGCTGAGTGCCTCGCTGGCCATGGCGCGTGCACGTCCTCTGCAGCCCGACGCCGCCGCCGCGTTGGCCGCCGCACGGGACGTGCTGTACGCCACGTGGGACAAAACCACCGCCGCACTGGCGCCGTGCAGCATCCAGCAGCTGCCGCAGCAGGACGGGTCCGAGGCGACTGAATCGCTGGACCCACCCCACTCCGAGCCGGAGACCCTAGCGGCGGCGGCGCCATTGCCGCCGTCCCACTGGCAAATGCAATGGGAAAGCCATCTTCAGCAGAACACACAGGCTGCCGACGTGTTCAACGACGCCGTGTTGCACTACAACGCGGCCATCGCGCAGTTCCCCGCCAACCTGCTGGCCCGGGTCTTCGGCTTCAAGGCGGCGCGCGGTCTGCAGTGATTTTGAAAGCCAGAGGTCCCGATGCGTAAATCGCCCCCCCGTGCTCCCTCCACCGTTTCGCCGCCAGCATCTTCTGCGGAGGGTGGGGGGCGCCAGGGTGCGGCTTCTCGTGCCAACGGCGCGTTGGACGCGCCGCCGCCCGGAGGAAAGTCCGTGCCGCTTTGGCAGCAGTTGGATGCTGTGGCCGGGGCGTTGCAAGCAGTTCGCGGGGGGCAGTCGGGGACGGCTGCTCTGGCCGAGGTGGATGCCGCCTTGCGCCCAGGGGTGCAGGCCCTGCTTTTCCAGGTGCTGCGCCATGCCGGACGCGCGGAGGCCCTGCGCCGCCAGCTTGCCGCCCGAAAGCCTCCGCCAGCGGTCGATGCCCTGCTGTGTACGGCGCTGGCCCTGTGCTGGGCGCCGGACGAATCGCCCTACGAACCGTTCACACTGGTGAACCAAGCGGTCGAGGCGGCCAAGCGCAATCCGTCCATGCGAGCCCAGGCGTCGTTTGTCAACGGCTGCCTGCGCCGTTTTCTGCGCGAGCGCGAGGGGCTGGTGGCGCGCAGCGACGATGATCCGCTGGCCCGCTGGAACCATCCCCTGTGGTGGATCGAGCGTTTGCGCAAGGACCACCCGCACCATTGGGAGCAGATTTTGCGCGCCAACAATGCCCACGCACCGATGGCGCTGCGGATCAATGCGCAAAAGTGCACCCCAGCGCTCTATTTACAAGCGCTGAAGGCTATCAATTTGGGAGCGAATCTGGTCGGCGACCATGGCGTCGTATTGGAGCGGGCGGTTCCGGTGTCGTCGCTGCCGGGCTTTGGTGACGGTTGGGCTTCCGTGCAGGACGCTGCCGCGCAGCTGGCTGCGCCCCTGCTGCTCCAGGGGATGGACTTGGGCCAGCCCTTGCGCGTGCTCGACGCCTGCGCTGCCCCCGGCGGCAAGACCGCCCATTTGCTCGAACTGGCGGGCCCTGGGGCTGCGCTGCAGGTGACCGCCCTTGAAATCGATGCCGAACGCAGCGCCCGCATTGGCGAGAACCTGCGGCGCCTGGGGCTGCAAGCCCAGGTTCTGGTGGCCGACGCGGCTAGACCTGAGGACTGGTGGCAGCAGGAATGCGGTGGTGAACCGTTCGATGCCATCCTGCTGGACGCACCCTGTACCGCCTCCGGCATCGTTCGGCGCCACCCGGACGTGCGATGGCTGCGCCGCGAAAGCGACATTGCCCAGCTCGCCGCCTTGCAGGCTCGCCTGCTGAGGGCGCTTTGGCCCTTGGTGCGCCCGGGTGGCCGCTTGCTGTACTGCACCTGTTCGGTGTTCCGTGCCGAAGGGGAGGAGCAGGTCCAAACGTTTCTTGCGCACAACACTGATGCCCGTTTGCTGCCGTCGCCAGGCCATTTAATCCCCGGTGGTGGGCACAATCCATCGGGTGACCACGACGGTTTTTTTTACGCACTGTTGCAAAAATCGCTCTAATGAGCAGGGGCGCCTGCGCTGGGTGGTCGCTTGCACGCTCTTTCTGCTGGCATGGGCCCTGGCGTGGCCGACGCCCGCCCAGGCCGGTCCTGCCGCACCTGCGGAGGTGGGCGAGCTCCGGCTGGAGCGCGCGCCCGATGGGCTTTACCTCAGTGCTTCGTTGCAATTTGCGCTGCCCGAACTGGCAGAAGACGCGCTGTACAAAGGCATTCCCATGTTCTTTGTGGTCGAGGCCGAGGTGATGCGCGACCGTTGGTACTGGTCGGACCGCCAGGTGGCCGAGGCCAAGCGGTACCTGCGCTTGAGCTACCAGCCTTTGACGCGCCGCTGGCGCCTGAATGTCTCCGCCGTCCCGTTCACCAACAGCGGACTCGGCGTCGTGCTGAGCCAGAATTTTGACGACTTTCCGGATGCGCTCTCGGCCATTCAGCGCATCTCCCGCTGGAAGATCGCCGACAGCGACGTGATCGAAGCGGACGCGGTCCATGCGGTCAACTTCCGTTTCCGGCTCGACATGTCGCAGTTTCCGCGGCCATTCCAGATCGGGGCGGTGGGCCGCTCGGGATGGAGCTTGCTCGTGGCCCGCAGCCAGCGCCTGCCGCCGGCGGAGCCCTCCAAGTGAGCGGACCCATCCCCGCGCCGCAGCCCGGTC
>NZ_JALEGG010000110.1 GCF_022763525.1 Acidovorax sp. | reverse complement strand
GCGGGGCGAGACGCCCGCATCCGGTCGGTTCGCGCTCACTTCGAGCACGTCATCCCTCAACACCAGGGATGCGCGCAATGCCGAGATCACTCTCATCAACTGGTCGACGCTCACGGCGCCCGGATTGCTTTCGATCTCGGCGATGCGGGCCTGTCCCACGCCGAGCAGCCCCCCGAGAGCGGCTTGGGTCAGGCCGCGCGCTTTCCTGAGAGCCCGCAGGTGCTCACGGAGTTGGCTGGTCAGGTGGATGGGAAAGTCCATGCTCATCTCTATCGGAAGATGCCAATATATATGCCAAAGGCAGTTTTAACAAGATAATGGTTTTGGTGTATTAATTACAAAAATCGGAGATTGCCGATATTTTTGCGAGCGCCCGGGACCGGGCTTTTGCTTCCCCCGGGTTTCGTCGTCCCTCAAGTCCTCCAAGGGCCGAGAAAGCGCGGTGCGTCTTCCCATTCGCGCCGGTGAGCGTCGCCCGTGCTTTGAGAGCACGAGTAACGGGCTGCGAGCTTTCGGGCACTCAGGCATCCCGCGCTTTGCGCCCATGCAGCTCCACGTGCCGGCGCCGCACGAAGAGTTCTGCGCAGATCCCGCGAAGCCAGCGGTTGCCAGGATCCTGGTGGAAGCGTGCATGCCAGTGTTGTCGCACCGAGAAACCCGGGACGGGGACCGGGCAGCGCAGCACGCGCAGGCCTCCGATCCTGGCCAGTGTTTCGCCGATATGCCGTGGCAGTGTGGCGATCAGGTCCGTGGTGGAGAGGATGGCCGGCAGGCCCAGAAAGCCAGGGATGTTGAGCACAACGTGCCGCTCGATCTCCAGCCGTTTGACCGCGCTTTCCAGCAACCGTACGCCGGTGCCGTGGACGACGCCCACATGCGCTTCCCGGCTGTACTCCTTCAGGCCGAAGGATTTTGGGCGGATTCTCGGATGGTCGGTATGGGCCAGGCAGACCCAGTCCTGATCGTAGAAGGTTTGCTGGTAGAAGCCGGCTTCCAGCTCCGGGATGAAGCCAAGGGCGAGGTCCGCGGTGCCCGCTTCAAGTTCGGCAGCCATGCCTGCATGGATGGCCGCCGCCTCCAGCGTCACGCCGGGGGCCAGCCCGCGCACATGGGAGAAGAGTTGCGGCAGCAGCGTGATGTGGCTGGCGTCCGTCATGAAGATGCGGAAGCTGCGCTGCATGGTCGCAGCATCGAAGGCCGCGGGTGGCTCGGCGATGGATTGCAAACCTGCCAGCACCGTCCGGACGGTACCAATCAGCTCCTGCGCCCGCGGTGTGGGCAGCATGCCTTGCGCCGTGCGTACAAAAAGCGGATCACCGAGCTGCTCGCGTAGCCGTGCGAGCCAGAGGCTCACGGTGGGCTGGGTCTGCCCCAGCTTTTCGGCGGTGCGCGTCACGCTGGCGGTGCGGTGCAGCAAGTCAATCAGCTGCAGTTGCCTGCCGTCCAGCAATGGAACTTCGGACATGCGCTTCCCCATGTGAATCTGAAATGCCAAGTATTTTGCCCATGCGATTTACGTTATGGGACACAGGGCCAAGAATCTGGCTTCTTCAGAGGAGATGCCATTGAAGATCGCAATTCTTGGGGCCGGTGCACTGGGCTGCGCCATGGGCGGTGCACTAGCCCAAGGCGGCAACGATGTGGTGCTCATCAACCGCAACGCGGCCCATGTCGAGGCGATCCGGGCGCGCGGGCTGCGCATACGCCACGCGGCGGGTGAATGCCGCGTCGTGGTACGCGCAGAAACCGACTGCAGCACGCTTGGACCGGCAGAGCTGGTCATCGTGCTCGTCAAGTCTTTTCATACCCAGCAGGCCATCCGTGCCGCCGCGCCGCTGATCGGGCGGGACACGGTAGTCCTGTCGCTGCAGAACGGCTTAGGCCACGAGGACATCCTGGCGGAAGCGGTCGGTCGGGATCGCGTCATCGCAGGCAAGACCTACGTCGGTAGCGTGATGCTGGCGCCTGGCCACATCATCAGTGGTAGCGAGGGCAAGGAAACGCTGATTGGCGAACTGGACGGCACGGACAGCCCGCGCATCCGGCGCATTGCCGACACCTTTAACGCGGCAGGCCTGCGCACCACGGTCAGCCCTCACATCGTGGGAACGATGTGGGACAAGCTCTTCATCAACGTCGCCACGGGCGCCGTGAGCGGCATCACAGGCCTGACTTATGGGCCGCTCTACGGCATTCCCGAGATCGAGGCGACCGCCCTGGCGGCGGTGCAGGAGGCGATGGAGGTGGCCCGCGCGAGCGGCGTGCAGGTATCCCTGGCAGACCCGAAGGCCGCCTGGGCCAAGGCGGCAGCCGGTCTGCCCGGTGACTTCAAGACATCGATGCTGCAGAGCCTGGAGAAGGGCTCCGTCACCGAGATCGACTTCATCAACGGCGCCGTGGTCCGCTGGGGCCGGCGCTGCGGCGTGCCCACGCCCGTCAATGCCACGCTCGTCGCCTGCATCAAGGGCATCGAACGCGCGCGCCTTTCCCACTGAGGACCCCTGCCGAGGAGAGCCATGGACACGAACATCACAACGCCCACCACGACCGCCTATGTCGAGCACGTCGCCATTCGCGTGCGCGACATCCACTGGCACATCCGCTTCTTCCACGAGGTGCTCGGCATGGACGTGCGCGAGATCGACGGCCCCACCGACGACCCCCGCCAGTACTGGACACTGGGCGGCCTGCAGCTGATGGCCACGCCCGGCTTCGATGCACCGCCCAGCAACGACGCCGGCTGGCTGGCCCACCTGGGCGTGATGGTGGATGACCTCGAAGCTGCCCTGGCCGCCGCCGGGCCCTGGGACGTCAAGCCGCTGCCGCAGGGCCGCAACTGGCTGCAGTTGCCCGACGGCCTGGCCGTCGAACTGATCCAGGCCGCGCCGGGCAGCGTGGCCCAGGCGCTGGCCGTGCGGCCCCGCGGCTGACGCCATTCCTTCGGAGACAACAAGCCATGAAGCTGACCCCGCCCCAGCAGCATTTCGAGACACCAGAGAAGTACTGGGATGACGCCCGCGAAGGCGACACCTGCACCAGCCCGGAGTACGAGGTGACCGAGGCGCGCATCAACGCCTATGCCGAGCTGACCGGCGACTACACCCCGGTGCACATCGACGAGGCATACGCCAAGACCACGCCATTTGGCACGCGCGTGGCGCATGGGCTGTTCGGGCTGTCCATTGCCGACGGCCTGAAGACGCGCAGCGAGTACCGCTTCCTGCCGGGCATGTCGCTGGGCTGGACCTGGGACTTCCTGCTGCCCATCCAGATCAACGACCGTCTGCATGTTCGCTTCAAGGTCACCGGCCTGCGGGCGTCGAAGAGCCGGCCGGGCTGGGGCATCGTGATCCTGCCGTCGGAGCTCATCAACCAGCACGGCCAGGTTGTTCAAAAGGGCGAGCACCGCCTCATGATTCCGCGGAGGCCCGCATGAACCCGCCCGCAAGCGACGCGCAATTTCCGGCGCAGCCGCCATCGCAGCCGCGGCCACTGGCCGGCATCCGCGTCATCGACTACTCGCACTTCCTGGCAGGCCCCTACGTGGGCCGCTGCCTGGCAGCACTGGGCGCCGAGGTCATCAAGGTGGAGCGGCCCGGCACCGGCGACGCTGGCCGCCAGCATGCGTGGTTTGTGGGCGAGGACGACGCCTACTCGGGCTACTTCCTGCAGCTCAACATGGGCAAGCAGGGCCTGTCCGTCAACACGAAGGACCCGCGCGGCAAGGCGCTGATACAGAGGCTGGTGGATGGCGCCGATGTGTTCATCGAGAACTACCGCCCTGGCGCGCTCGACAAGCTGGGCCTGGGCTATGCGGAGCTGAGCCAGCGCAACCCCGGCCTGGTGTACTGCTCCATCTCCGCCTACGGCCACACCGGGCCCGACGCGCACCGCGCCGGCTTCGGCCTCATCGCGGAGGCCAAGAGCGGCATCATGCAGATGGTGGGCACGCCAAGCGAGCCGCCACCACTCTTGCGGATCTCGCTCGGCGACATGTACACCGGCATCCACGCGGTGGCGGCCATCAATGCGGCCTTGCTGGGCCGCACCCGCACGGGCCAGGGCCAGCACATCGACATGGCGCTGTACGACACGCTGGTGTCCATGCACGAGTACGCGGTGCAGTGCTACACCTTGTCGGGCGGCCAGGTGCTGCCGGAGCAGACCGGCCACGACATGCCCGCGTCCACGCTGTACGGCGTTTTCCGCGCGGCCGATGGCGACCTCGTCATCGCTGCGCAGGTGGACGATGCGTGGCGGCGATTTGCCGCGCTCGTGGAGGCCCACGGCGGCCCGGCCGGCTTGGGCGCCGACGCCCGCTTCCACCAGCTCACGGGCCGCAATGCCCACCGCCTCGAGATCCTGGCCGTGGTCCGGCCTTGGGTGGCCGCACGCCGCGTGGCCGACGTGCTGGCCCTGCTGGACGGCATCGACGTGCCCGCTGCCAAGGTGCAACGCATCGACGAGGTGCTGGCCGACCCGCAGATCCAGGCGCGCGGCATGGTGGTGGAGCAAGACCACCCGGTGCTCGGCAAGATCCGGCTGCCGAACCTGCCATTCAGGTTCTCCGGCTGCGACACGACCATCCGCGAGGTGGCGCCCGAGCTGGGGCAGCACAACACGCAGATTGCCGCGGCGCTGGGCTTTTCCGCCGAGGAGATTGCCGCCATGCAGGCCGACGGGGTTCTCTACACGAAAGGAGGGACGCCATGAGCGACCAGTACGCCGTCATCGGCAACCCCATCGGCCACACCAAGTCGCCGCTGATCCACCGCCTGTTTGCCGAGGCCACGGGGCAGGACCTCGTCTACGCGGCCATCGAGGGCCGCCCCGGCCGGTTCGCCGACGATGTGGAGGCCTTCCGCGCGGCCGGTGGGCGCGGCATGAACGTGACGGCGCCGTTCAAGCTGGATGCATTCGCCTTCGCGACCGACCGCTCGCCCAGGGCCCGCCTTGCGGGCGCCGCCAACGCGCTGAAGTTCGATGGTGAGCGCGTGCTGGCGGAGAACTTCGATGGCGTGGGCCTCACACGCGATGTGGTGCGCAACCTGGGCATCGGCCTGCGCGGTCGGCGCGTGCTCCTGCTGGGCGCGGGCGGCGCGGCGCGGGGGGCATTGCTGCCCTTCCTGGAGCAGGGACCGGCCGAATTAGTCGTTGCCAACCGCGCGCCGGAGAAGGCCGCTGCGCTGGCCGACGAGGTGCGGACGCACGGACCGGTGCGCGGCTGTGGCTACGCCGATCTGGACGGCCAGCGCTTCGACCTGGTGTTCAACGCCACGTCGGCCAGCCTGCGCGGCGAGCTGCCCCCTGTGCCGGCCACGGTCTTTGCGCCCGGGGCGTTGGCCTATGAACTGGCCTACGGCAAGGGCCAGACGCCGTTCCTGCGTCTGGCCCAGCAGAACGGCGTACAGCGCCTGGCCGATGGCGTGGGCATGCTCGTGGAGCAGGCCGCCGAGGCCTTCGATTGGTGGCGGGGTGTGCGGCCTGAGACCGCGGCGGTCATTGGCCAGCTCACCGTGGCGTTGCGGTAGCGCCCCTGCGCGCAGTGCGGGCGCCCGTGATCGTGGCACGGGCTGGGCTTGCACCGCCGCGATCCGGCCGCGGCCCGATGGCCCGGCCCGCTAGGAAAGCAGCCAGAACGTGCCGCTGCGTTAGCCCGCAATCCGCACGCCCCCAGCGCCCATGCGCCCATGCGCCTTGCGCCCAGACGCGGGCCCCGGCCGGTTCTTGAAATCCGACGCCGCTGCCAACGCCACGACCATGGCCGCCGTGGCGCCGCATGAGAGAATGCCGCCCCCGCCGCGTGGCGGGGCTGCGCGGCCTTCATCGCTGCCCGCCGTGATACCGCGGCGGCGCTGCGCCCCGCAAGGGCCGACGCCAGCGCCCCTGCCGCGGTCTGCGCGCGGGTGGTGCTCCTGCCTTTTCCCTTCCTGCACTCATTCATTCTTCGTTTGCTCGTCCCCACCATGACCGCCACCTTGCAGCACGCCACCCTGGGCATCGACTTCGGCACGTCCAACTCGGCCATGGCAGTGCGCGTGGCTGGCGGGCCGGCGCGCATGGTGCCTCTCGAGGGGGCGGCACCTACGCTGCCGACGGCGCTGTTCTTCAACGCGCAGGACCACACGACCCACTTCGGGCGCGATGCGGTGGCGCAATACCTGGAGGGGACCGAAGGGCGTCTGATGCGCTCGCTCAAAAGCCTGCTGGGCAGTGCGCTGCTGCAGGACAAGACGGCGGTGCACAACCAGCTGGTGAGTTACCAGGACATCATCAGCCTCTTCCTGCGCATGCTGGCGCAAAAGGCATGCGACGGGCTGGGCGGCATGCCGGGCAGGGTGGTGATGGGGCGCCCGGTGCACTTCGTGGACGGGGATGCCGATCGTGACCAGCAGGCGGAGCAAGCGCTGCGCCAGGCGGCGCTGGATGCCGGATTTGCCGAAGTGTCGTTCCAGCTGGAGCCCATCGCCGCCGCGCTGGACTACGAGCAGCGCATCACGCACGAGTCGGTGGTGCTGGTGGTGGACATCGGCGGCGGCACGTCGGATTTCACCATCGTGCGGCTCGCCCCCGAGCGCCGCGGGCGCGAGGACCGCAGCAGTGACGTGCTGGCCACCACCGGCGTGCACGTGGGCGGCACCGACTTTGACCGGCGCCTGAGCCTGGACCTGCTGATGCCGCTGCTGGGTTTTCGGCACACCGGGCCTACGGGGCGCGAGGTGCCCAGCCGGGTGTTCTTCGAGCTGTCCACCTGGCACCTGATCCAGTGGCTGTATTCGCCGCGCGCATTGCGCGATGCCCAGAACCTGCGCACGGACTATTCCAACGTCCAGCTCCACGCACGGCTCATGCGGGTGCTGCACGAGCGCCTGGGGCACCGCATGGCCAACACCGTGGAGCAGGCCAAGATCGCCGCGTCGCTGGCCGACGCCGACGCGCCCATGCCGCTCGACTGGATCGAGCCCGGCCTGGGTGCCGCCGTCACGCCGGCCGGGCTGGCGCAGTTTCTGGCGCAACCGCTCGCGCAGGTCGTGGCGTGCGCGCACGAATGCGTGCAGCTGGCCGGCCTGAGCGGGGAGGGGCTCGACGCGATCTATCTCACCGGGGGCTCGTCGGCGCTGCGGCCGCTGCGTCAGGCGCTCCAGGTGGCGTTCCCCGACACCCCGCAGGTGGAAGGCGATCTGTTCGGTGGGGTGGCGGCCGGGTTGGCGGTGTCCGGTTGAGAAGGGCCCACGGCGCCAAGGCCGATGGGGAATTGCACAGGTGGATTGGGTTGCTATAAAAAATATAGCTACTCGCGCGTGCTAATTCAGCGCTAGGTGCCAGTTTGACCGGAATCCGACGTGCCTCAGTCCCCGGTTTCGCCCGCTTCGTCCTCGTCTTGCGCACCGCTGCGCTTCCACGCCAGCGCCGTGTCGTACAGCACGTTGCGCGATGCGCCCGTGATCTCGGCCGCCAGGCGCACGGCGGTTTTCAGTGGCAGCTCCTGCACCAGCAGGCGCAGCACGCGCAGGCTGGCGCCGTCGTCTCCAGCCACGGCCACCGGGTGTAGCAGCACCACGAACTCGCCGCGCGCGCGCTGGGGTGCGCCCTCCAGCCACGCTGCCAGCTCGCGGGCGGGCCGCGTGGTCACTTCCTCAAACTGTTTGGTCAGCTCCCGCGCCAGGGTGACCGGGCGGTCGCCCAGCACGGCCAGCGCCTGGGCGAGTTCGTGGATGCGGTGGGGGGCTTCGAGCAGCACCACGCAGCGCGGCTCGTGGGCCAGTTGCTGGGCGATCACTGCCGTGCGTTCCGCGTTCTTGACGGGAAGAAAGCCTGCAAACACAAATCCGCCATGCTCCGGGCCGTGGGCCACGGCGCCTGCCACGCTCAAGGCGGTGGTGATGCTGCTGGCGCCGGGCAGGGGCACGGCGCGCAGGCCGGCCGCATGCACTGCCGCCACCAGCCGGGCGCCGGGGTCGCTCACGCCAGGGGTGCCGGCGTCGCTCACATACACCACGCGCTGCCCTTGCTGCAGGCGCTGTACCACGGCCTGCGCGGCTTCGGCCTCGTTGTGCTGGTGCACGGCCAGCAGTTGTGCAGCGCCCTTGTCGATGCCATAGGCGCGCAGCAGGGATTGCGTGTGGCGCGTGTCTTCGCAGGCAATGGTGTCCGCCATCTGCAGCACGTGCAGCGCGCGCAGGGTGATGTCGGCCAGGTTGCCGATGGGCGTGGCCACAACATACAAGGCGCCCTCGGGATAATGCTGGGCCGCCGCCGCTTCGCGCGCGGCGCCCTGGGCTGAAGCGAAAGATGCGCTCAATGAAATTCCTTGGAAAGAGAAAACCGGCGGGGGCTTTGGCGCCGGCTGCCGCCACCGTCACCACCCGCGAGCGCGGAAACGCCGCGGAGGACGCGGCCCTGGCCCACCTGGAAGCCGCGGGCCTGCACTTGCTGGCCCGCAATTATCGGACGCCGGGGCGCGGGGGCGGCGAGATCGATCTGGTGATGCGCGAGCGGGACGGCACGGTGGTCTTTGTCGAGGTGCGCAGCCGCTCGGGCGCGGCGTTCGGCGGCGCGGGGGCCAGCATTGGTGCCATCAAGCAGCAGCGCATCATTTTCGCGGCCCGGCACTACCTGCTGCGCCTGGCCTCGCCACCGCCGTGCCGCTTTGACGTGGTGCTGGTCGAGGCCTCGGTGCAATGGCTGAAGGCAGCCTTTGATGCCCAGTAGGCGCATCCGTTCAGCAGGTCCGTTGGGGGCTCCAGCGCAATGCCGGTGACTACCGTTTGCTACAAAAGCTGTAACACGCGGCGGGTATCATCGGGCCCTCATGCTTGAGCAACGCATCCAACAGCATTTCATCGACAGCGCCGACCTGAAGTACCAGGCCGCGCAGGTTCTGAGCCACCCCATCGCCGCCGCCGTGCAGGCCGTGCTGGCCTGCGTGACCAGTGGCGGCAAGGTGCTGGCCTGTGGCAACGGCCCCTCGGCCGCCGAGGCGCAGCAGTTTGCCGCGTTCTGCGTGGCCGGTTTTGAACGCGAGCGGCCCGAACTGGCGGCCCTGGCCCTCACCTCCGACAGCACCTTGCTGACCGCCGCCGCGGCTGGCGGCCACGACGCCGCCCAGCAGTTTGCCCGCCAGGTGCGGGCGCTGGGCCAGGCGGGCGATGTGCTGCTGGTCCTGTCCGTCACCGGCAACGACGCCAACCTTCTGGCCGCCGCCGAAGCCGCCCACGAGCGCGACATGACCGTGGTGGTGCTGACCGGCCGCACGGGCGGCAAGCTGGCTGCGCTGCTGCGCGAAACCGATGTGTTGATCAGCGTGCCACACGACCGTTCGGCACGCGTTCGAGAAGTCCACGCCCTGGTGCTGCATTGCCTGAGCGATGGGGTGGACGCCCAGTTACTTGGTGAACAGGAGATTCCGCTATGAAGCAACCAACCGCCCTGAACCGTACCCAGCGCGCCGTCTGCACCGTGCTGGCTGCCGCCGCCCTCGCTGCGGGCCTGTCGGCCTGCGCGCCGCTGATCGTCGGGGGCGCTGTGGTGGGTGGTGTGATGGCTGTGGACCGCCGCACGGCGGGCACTCAGATCGAAGACGAAGGCATCGAACTGCGCGCCGCCAACCGCATCCGCGAGACGTTTGGCGACCGCGTGCACGTGAATGTGACGAGCTACAACCGCCAGGCGCTGCTCACCGGCGAAGTCCCTAACGCGCAGGAGCGCCAGGCTGTCGAGCAACTGGTGTCGCAGGTGGAGAACGTCCGCTCGGTGGTGAACGACCTGACCGTCACCACCTTCTCCAGCACCCTGAGCCAGCGTTCCAACGACACCTTCATCACCGGCAAGGTGCGGGCCAGCCTGGTGGACGCGCAGGACATCTCGGCCAATTCCTTCAAGGTGGTGACCGAGCGCAACGTTGTCTACCTGATGGGCCGTGTGTCGCAGCGCGAAGCCAACCGGGCCACCGAGATTGCGCGCGGGGTGAGCGGCGTGAGCAAGGTGGTGCGTGTGTTCGAGATCGTCTCGGAAGAAGAACTGCGCCGCATCGCTCCGCAACCCGCACCCGTCACCACCGACGACACCAAGCCCTCTGGGGGCTGAGACCTTTTCAGCAGGCTCGGCAGCCCGAACAACCTGTGGATCAAGAAATCCCGGCTCGCGCCACGCGGCCCGGGATTTTTAGCGACTTTGCGCCGCAGACCCTGAGTAAAACCGGCGCGGCCACGGTCCCTGCGCAAGGGCCGCCAAGCCGCGAATGCAGCGCTGCAATTTCGTGCGCCGGGGACGGGCGCAAAGCGCCCTGGGGGGGTGTTTTATTTCAGCCGCTGGATGAGCGACGAGGTATCCCAGCGGTTGCCGCCCATCTTCTGCACGTCGGCGTAAAACTGGTCCACCAGCGCCGTTACCGGCACGCGCGAGCCGTTGCGCTTGGCCTCGTCGAGCACCAGCCCCAGGTCCTTGCGCATCCAGTCCACGGCAAACCCAAAGTCGAACTTGCCGTCCACCATGGTCTTGCCACGGTTGTCCATCTGCCAGCTCTGGGCAGCACCCTTGCCGATCACGTCCAGCACCTGCTTCATGTCCAGGCCCGCGTTCTGACCAAAGGCGATGGCTTCCGATAGCGCTTGCACCAGGCCCGCGATGCAGATCTGGTTGACCATCTTGGCCAGCTGACCGGACCCACTCGGGCCCAGCAGCGTGAAAGCACGCGAGAACGCCATGGCCACCGGCTGGGCGGCGTTGAACGCCTCGGCGTCGCCGCCGCACATCACCGTGAGCAGGCCGTTTTGCGCCCCGGCCTGGCCGCCCGAGACGGGCGCATCCACGAACTGCAGGCCCAGGGCCTTGGCCGCGGCATGCAGCTCGCGCGCCACCTCGGCCGAGGCCGTGGTGTGGTCCACAAAAATCGCACCCGGCTTCATTCCGGCGAAGGCGCCGTCCGCGCCCAGCGTCACGGAGCGCAGGTCATCGTCATTGCCCACGCAGCAGAACACGATGTCCGCCCCGGCAGCGGCCTCGCGCGGCGTTGCAGCATGTTTTGGCGCCTTGGCGCTTGCGTACTCTGCGCACCAGGCTATGGATTTGGTAGCAGTCCGGTTGTACACCGTGACCTCATGCCCCGCCAGCGCGAGGTGCCCAGCCATCGGATAGCCCATCACCCCCAGGCCCAGAAAGGCGACCTTGCGGGAGGGGGTTGCGTCGTAGTTGCGAGGATTGGTGCTTGGCATGGCAGAGAAAAGAATGGTGGATGAAAAAACAAAACGCCCCACCGGGCGCGAACCAGACCAGCAGACGCCGTGGAACTGGCTTCGCCAGGCCACCGGCGTCGTCCCCCTGAGGGGAAGGCGCCGCAGGCGACTCAGGGGGTTTTCAAACGATAGCGAAATGCTCGGTGCCCGACGCAAGATCGGGCGACTTCGCCCGCTGGCTGTTGAGCTTGATCTGCAGGCGCAGGTCGTTGAGCGAGTCGGCATTGCGCAGGGCGTCCTCGTAGCTGATCACGTTGGCCTCGTACGCATCGAACAGTGCCTGGTCGAAGGTCTGCATGCCCAGGTTGCGGCTCTTTTTCATGATCTCCTTGATCTCGGAGACTTCGCCCTTGAAGATCAGGTCGGAGATCAGCGGCGTGTTGAGCATGATTTCCACGGCGGCGGCGCGGCCCTTGCCGTCCTGCTTGGGGATCAGGCGCTGGGACACCATGGCGCGCAGGTTCAGCGACAGGTCCATCAGCAACTGCGCGCGGCGTTCTTCGGGGAAGAAGTTGATGATCCGGTCCAGCGCCTGGTTGGCGCTGTTGGCGTGCAGCGTGGCTAGGCACAGGTGGCCGGTTTCGGCAAAGGCCACGGCGTGTTCCATGGTTTCGCGGTCGCGGATTTCGCCCATCAGGATCACGTCGGGCGCCTGGCGCAGCGTGTTCTTGAGGGCCGCTTCCCAGCTGTCGGTATCGAGCCCGACTTCGCGCTGCGTGACCACGCAGTTCTTGTGCGGGTGCACGAATTCGATGGGGTCTTCCACCGTGATGATGTGGCCGAACGAGTTTTCATTGCGCCAGTCCACCATGGCGGCCAGCGTGGTCGACTTGCCCGAGCCTGTGGCACCCACCAGGATGCACAGCCCGCGCTTGGTCATCGTGACTTCCTTGAGCACCTGGGGCACGCCCAGCCCGTCGATGGTGGGCAGCGTGAGCGGAATGGTCCGCATCACCATGCCCACATGCCCTTGCTGGATGAAGGCGTTGACGCGGAAGCGCCCAATGCCCGCGGGCGAGATGGCGAAGTTGCACTCCTTGGTGCGCTCGAAGTCGGCCACCTGCTTGTCGCTCATGATGGAGCGTGCCAGCGTTAGCGTATGGCTGGGCGTGAGCGGCTGGGGGGAGACCTTGGTCACCTTGCCGTCGACCTTGATCGCCGGTGGAAAGTCGGCGGTGATGAACAAGTCGCTGCCATTGCGGCTGACCATCAACTTGAGCAGGTCATTGATGAATTTACTGGCCTGATCGCGTTCCATCAGATTTTCTCCCCAGGGTTTTTGCCTGCCAGCTGTTTGCGTGGCTCAGTGGTGTGTATGGGCATCGGCATGCGCATGAGCGGCACGTCTTGCGTCTTGTGGCGTCGTCTTGCTTACTGACTTACTTACTTCTGGTGATCGCTCAGGCGCGCGCTCACCACCCGCAGGCGCAGCGACAGCTTGCGCGCCAGGAGAGCGACCAGGCTGGCCGCCAGTTGCGGGTCCTTGGACATCATGTCGTCCAGCGCCTCGGCGGAGAGCACGGCAATCTCGCAATCGGTGAGCGTGGTGCAGGCCGAAAACCGGATGCCGCTATCGAGCAGCGACATCTCGCCCAGGATGTCTCCCGGGCGCGTCTCGGCCAGGCGCAGTTGCTCGCCCCAGGGCTGCACGCGGTCCACGGCGATGGTGCCCGTGAGCAGCACCACCATGAAGTTGCCGTACTCGTCCTGGCGGATCACATCGCGGTTGGAGGGCACGGCGGCAAATTCAAAGAATCGCTCCATGCGTTCCACAGCGTCCTTGTCCAGGTGGGCCATGTACTTGTCTTTGGCCCACAGGCCCTGCAACAGTTTGCCGCCACGGCTGGTGGGCAGGCGCTTGGCGCCCACTTCGACGGCCCGTGCTTCCCAGGGCACGAGCATGGAATCGTCCACGCCCTGGCCGGCGAAGGCGGTCGAGAACAGCACGGAATCCGTCTGGTCCTCGGACGACTTGCCGCCGCGGTTTTTCATTTTCAGAAGGCCCAAGATGCCTTTCATACACAGTGCTCCGGTGCGCGGCCATGGCCGCAAGGGGTAGGGATGGCGGGATCAGCCGGGGAAGTTCTCTGGGATCTTGGCCTTGCTGCGCGCTTCGGCCGGGCTGATGATGTTGCGCCGAACGAGGTCGGTGAGGTTCTGGTCCAGCGTCTGCATGCCCACGCTGTTGCTGGTCTGGATGGTCGAATACATCTGCGCCACCTTGGCTTCGCGGATCAGGTTGCGGATGGCGCTGGTGCCTAGCATGATCTCGTGAGCGGCCACGCGGCCCGAGCCGTCCTTGGTCTTGCACAGCGTCTGCGAGATCACGGCCTGCAGCGATTCGGACAACATCGCGCGCACCATTTCCTTTTCTTCGGCGGGGAACACGTCGATGATCCGGTCGATGGTCTTGGCGGCGCTGGAGGTGTGCAGCGTGCCGAACACCAAGTGGCCCGTTTCCGCCGCCGTCATGGCCAGGCGGATGGTTTCGAGGTCGCGCATTTCACCCACCAGGATCGCGTCCGGGTCTTCGCGCAGTGCAGACTTCAGCGCCGCGGCGAACGACAGCGTCATCGGGCCGACTTCACGCTGGTTGATCAGGCATTTCTTGGATTCGTGCACGAACTCGATCGGGTCTTCCACGGTGAGGATGTGGCCGTATTCGGTTTCGTTGAGGTAGTTGACCATGGCGGCCAGCGTGGTGGACTTGCCCGAGCCCGTAGGGCCGGTCACCAGCACCAGGCCGCGAGGCTTCAGGGCCAGGTCGCCAAAGATCTTGGGGGCGTTGAGCTGCTCCAGCGTGAGGATCTTGGAAGGAATGGTCCGGAACACGGCAGCCGCACCGCGGTTCTGGTTGAAGGCGTTGACGCGGAAGCGGGCCAGGCCTTCGATCTCGAACGAGAAGTCGACTTCGAGGAATTCTTCGTACGTCTTGCGCTGCGAGTCGCTCATGATGTCGTACACCATGGCATGCACCGTCTTGTGGTCCAGCGCATCGACGTTGATGCGGCGGACATCGCCGTGGACCCGGATCATGGGCGGCAGGCCTGCGGAAAGGTGCAAGTCGGAAGCCTTGTTCTTGACGCTGAACGCGAGCAGTTGGGTGATGTCCACGGAATCCCTCTATCGTTTGGTACGCTTGACCAAACATTATGACCACGATTGCTAACAACCTCCAACAGGTTCTGGCCGCCATCGCGCGGGCCTGTGCGGCCGCAGGGCGCGACCCCGCGGGCGTGCGCCTGCTGGCTGTCTCCAAGACGTTTGGTGCCGATGCGGTGCTGCAGGCGGTGGCCGCCGGGCAGCGTGATTTTGGCGAGAACTACGTGCAAGAGGGCGTGGACAAGATCGCGGCGGTGCGGGCGGCGCTACCGGGCGTGGTGCTGCAGTGGCACTGCATCGGTCCCCTCCAGAGCAACAAGACGCGCCCGGTGGCCGAGCACTTCGACTGGGTGCACACCGTGGACCGCCTGAAGATCGCCGAGCGTCTGTCGGCCCAGCGGCCTGCGAACCTGCCGTCGTTGCAGGTGTGCATTCAGGTCAACATCGACGGCGGCCCCACCAAGTCGGGCGTCGCGCCGGCCGATGCGCTGGCGCTGGCGCGCGATGTCGCGAAACTGCCACGGCTCGCCTTGCGCGGGCTCATGGCCATTCCGGACCATGCGCCTCAATTTGAAGCGCAACTGGCAGTCCACACCCGCGCGAGACGGCTTTTTGACGAGATTGCCGCCCTGCGGGAGCCGGGACTGGAGGCGTTTGACACGCTCTCGCTGGGCATGACGGCCGACCTGGAAGCGGCCATCCGGGCGGGCGGCACCATGGTGCGCGTGGGCACTGGCATTTTTGGCGGCCGGAGCTATCCCGCCGCCTGACGCCTCGGACTTATCAAGCCGGTAGCTGGAACCGGCTCACGCAATCCAGCGCGGCATCCACGTCCGCCGAGCTCACATCCAGGTGCGTCACCCAGCGCAGGCGCGTGTTGCCGCCGTACAGGCTGCTCGTCACGCGCACGTTGTTCTGCGCCAGCCACGCAGTGAAGGCGGGTGCCACGTCCGCATGCAGGTCGGTGAAAAGGATGTTGGTCTGCCAGGGCTGCACGGTGATCTTGCCCTGCAGCACCGGATGGCTCTGGTTGAAATCGCTCAGGCCCTGGGCCAGCCGGGCCAAGTTCGCGTGGTCGTCGGCCAGGCGGCGCACATGGTGCTCCAGCGCGTACAGCCCCGCCGCCGCCAGCACCCCCGCCTGGCGCATGCCGCCGCCCAGGATCTTGCGGGTGCGCCGCGCCTGGCGGATGAAGTCGCGCGTGCCCAGCACCAGCGAGCCCACGGGCGCGCCCAGCCCCTTGCTCAGGCACAGCGAGACCGAATCGAAATGGCTGCACAGCGTGCGCGCCTCGTCGTACACATCCGTGCCGTGGCGCGCGGCGTTGGCCGTGGCCGCATTGAACAGGCGCGCGCCGTCCAGGTGCAGGGCCAGGCTTCGGCTGCGCGCCAGCTGGGCCACTTCGACCACATAGGCAGGCGGCAGCACCTGGCCGCCCGTGGTGTTCTCCAGCACCACAAGCCGGGTGCGCGCGAAGTGCGGGTCGTCGGGCTTGATGGCGGCTGCGATGTCGGCCAGACGCAGCGTGCCGTCGGGCTGGGTCTCCACAGGCTGTGGTTGGATGGAGCCCAGCACGGCCATGCCGCCGGCCTCCCAGCGGTAGGTGTGCCAGCTCTGGCCCACGATGGCCTCGTCGCCGCGCTGGCAGTGGCCCCACAGCGCGATCAGGTTGGTCTGCGTGCCCGAGGGCGCGAACAGCGCGGCCTCAAAACCCAGCAACTGGGCCGCATGCTCCTGCAGCGCGTTCACCGAGGGGTCGTCGGCAAACACATCGTCGCCCAGCGGGGCTTTGAACATGGCCTCGCGCATGGCGGGCGTGGGCTGGGTGACGGTGTCGCTGCGAAAGTCGGGCATGGGCGGTCCTGGCGCTAAGTCAAAAGCCGGCCATGGTAGCGGCGGATGGCGACAGGTGCCTGCGTAGGGGCTCCACGCCCACTGGCGCGCCGGGGTCAGGGCCGCGCCATCTTGCAGTCCGTGCCTTGCGCCAGTTCGTTGCCCGTGTAGAGTGCATCGGTGCGAAAGCCGTAGTTCGTGCCTTCCCAGCCCGTCTTCACCGCCTTGCCGTCCACCGGGGCAATGGTGTTGACCACCTGGGGCAGCAGCAGCTGGTGGTCCTCGCCGCGCATGCGCAGCGGGCCGACCACGGTGTCCACCGTCAGGTCTTCCAGCGCGCGGGCGACCTTGGCGGGTTCGGTGGACTGGGCCTTGCCAATGGCGGCCGCCAGGAAGCGCGGCGTCATGTCGATGCGCGGAGCCAGGAAATCCTTGCCCGTCTTGGCCTTGTAGGCTTTGGCCAGCGCATCGACCTTGGGTGTGTCGGCCTGGCCTGGATGCCACTCGGCCACCCAGGTCAGCTGGCCGATCTTGGCCTGCGACACTGCCAGCACCGTGCCGGGCACCGAGCCCGCGCTGTGGTTGAAGTAGCGCAGGTTGTAGCCCGCATCGCCCGCGGCCTTGAGCAAGAGCGTCATGTCCTGCCCCCAGTTGCCGGTGATGACCGAGTCGGCCTCGCTGCTCTTGACCTTGGCGAGGTAGGGCGCAAAGTCCTTCACGCGGCCGATGGGGTGCAGCGCCTCGCCCACAAACTGGATGTCGGGTCGCGCCAGGCCCACCATCTCGCGGCCGTAGTGCGCCCACTGCTTGCCGTGCGCGTAGTCCTGGTTCAGCAGGTACACCTTCTTGATGTCGGGTTGCTTCTTGATGTAGTTGGCCAGGGCCTTCATCTTCATGGCCGTGTTGGCCTCGAACTGGAAATGCCAGAAATTGCAGGCCTTGCCCGTCAGTTCGGGATCGATGGAGGAGTGGTTCAGCACGATCACCTCCTTGCCCGGGTTGCGCTGGTTATGGCGCGCCGCCGCCTGCACCAGCGCCGTGACCACCGAC
Source organism: Acidovorax sp. (assembly GCF_022763525.1). Lineage (GTDB taxonomy): Bacteria > Pseudomonadota > Gammaproteobacteria > Burkholderiales > Burkholderiaceae_C > Acidovorax. Next base: position 9,331 of record NZ_JALEGG010000110.1, on the reverse strand, counting down.
GAGCCCGAGCCGCCCGTCACGATGGCCTTGGCCCCCTGGTCGATGGCCGCCTGCAGCGCGCTCTGGCTCTCCTGCGCCGACAGCTTGCTGTCGAACTGCAGCAGCTGCAGCTTCACGCCCTTGAGCACGCCACCCTTGGCGTTGATGTCCTCCACCGCGTACTGCGTGTGCGTGAGCATCAGCTCGCCCACGTTGGCGAATGGTCCTGACAGGGGATCGATGTACGCGATCTTGAAGGTCTCCTGGGCTGCGGCGGCGCCGGCGCAGAGCAAGGCTGCGGCGGCCAGTGGCGTGAAGAGCAAGGCTTTCATGAAGATGTCTCCGGTGGTGGTGGTTTTTCGTCGGCGGATGCACGCGCAGGCCGCCGGCGCGCCGTGCGCAAGCCCAGCACGCGCCAGGCCAGTTGGGAAAGTTCACGCACCACCTCGGCCGGCGACAGGCGCCCGTCCGGCCGGTACCAGTGGTACAGAAAGCCCGGCAGGCTGCAGGCCGCCAGGGCCGTGAGCCGGGTCTCCTTGAAGTCCAGCATGCCGTCCGCCCGGGCCTCTTCCATCAGCGCGCACATGCGGTCGTAGAAATGGTTGGCCAGCTTCTTCTGCATGGCCAGGTATTCGGGGCGGAAGACCTGCGGCTCGCGGTAGGGGAAGAACGCCGCCGGGTGGTGCTCGATGGTCGCGCGGATCAGCCGCTCGATGCCTTCTGCCACCTTCACATGGGCGGGGCGCGTGTCGTCCTCCGCGAAGTCCATGGCCGTGAAGCAGGCCACGGCCGGGCGCCAGCACAGGGTCTCGTAGATCTCCTGTTTGTTGTGGAAGTAGTAGTAGACGTAGGGCTTGGTCACGCCCAGCTGCTGGACGATCTGCTCCATGGTCGTGTTGGCATAGCCCTGGGTGTCGAACAGCGCCTCCGCCGCCTGCAGGATTCGCTCGCGCTTTTCGTCCGTGCTGGCCGTCCAGGCTTTCTGCCGGCCGCGCGCCTTCACGGGCGGGGGCTCGGTGGCCAGGGGCGGTGATGCCGGTGTCGCTTTGGTTATACCCATGGGTAGCATTTTTCTACCGGCAGGTATACATTGGCAAGACGCTGGCCGGCCGCCGCGCCTATGGCAAACCCTGATGCGGCACCGAGAACCGGCGATTGGTGTGGTGTTGCGCGCTTGCCGGCACGTTGAAAACCGATGGATTTTTGGTCAGGGCCAGGCGCAAGCCGCAGCGATACCCGGAGGTATCGCGAGGATTTGCAACGCCGCCCTGGCCGAAAAGACGCGGTTTTAAGTGCCGGCAAGCGTGCAACACCACACAGAACACCACGGAGACAACGCCATGCCTTCTGCCGCCCCGCAGCTGCCGCTGCACGAACACCTGCGCCGCCACGCGCTCACCATCCCCGACCGCACGGCCTACCTCTGGTACGGCCACGCCATCACCTGGGCCGAGCTGGACGCCGCCAGCGATGCGTTTGCGGCCCGTCTGCAGGCGCTGGGCGTGCAAAAGGGCGAGCCCGTGGCCCTGTTCATGAACAACTGCCCGCAGTACGTGATGGCGCACTACGGCATCCAGAAGATCGGCGCCATCGTCTGCCCCTGTGGGCCGCTGAACAAGGAACACGAGCTGGAATACCAGCTCACCGACCTGCAGGCCCGCGTGATCGTGGCGGCCGACGTGCTGCTGTCCGTGGTGGACAAGGTGCGCGCCAGGACGGCGCTCGCGCACGTGTTCGTGGTGCGCTATGCCGAGCTGCTGCCCGAGGGCGCACCCAGCATCGACATCCCCGCCGAGCTGCTGGCCATGCGCGCGGCCATGGCCCCGGCCTCGGCGGGCTGCGAAGACTTCCTGGCCGCCACGCGCACCGGCGCGCGGCCCGATCCGGTAGCGATCGGCATGGATGACGTGGCGCTGATGACCTACACCTCGGGCACCACCGGCCTGCCCAAGGGCGCCATGCTGAGCTACGGCAACGCCAGCTTCAAGACCGCCGCCTCGGCCGACTGCAACGGCATGACGCCCCACGAAGTGCTGCTGGCCGTGGCCCCGCTGTACCACATCGCCGGCATGGTGATGGGGGTGAACCTGCCCGTGTACACCGGCGCCACCACAGTGCTGCTGTACCGCTTTGACCCGCTGGGCGTGGCCCAGGCGCTGGAGCGCCACCGCGTGACCTGGTGGTACAGCATCGCGCCCATGAACGGCGCCCTCATGCAGGTGCCCGGCGCACGCGAGATGGACTGGAGCGCGCTGCGCCGCAACCCGGTCACCAGCTTTGGCATCACCTTCACCGAGGCGCTGGCCCAGCAGTGGCAGCAGTTTGCGCCGAACTGCATTTCGCACGAGGCGGCGTACGGCCTCTCGGAAACCCACACGGTGGACACTGCCATGCCGGCGGACGCCATCCGCTGGGGCACACAGGGCAAGCCCGTGCCGGGCAACCAGATCCGCATCGTGGACCCCGACACCGGCGCGCCGCTGGCCGCTGGCGAGGTGGGCGAGATCACCATCCACGGCCCCGGCAACTTCAAGGGCTACTGGAACAAGCCCGAGGCCACGGCCAAGACGCTGCGGGACGGCTGGGTCTTCACTGGTGACATGGGCAAGATCGACGCGGACGGCTACCTCACCTTCATCGGCCGCTTCAAGGAAATGATCAAGGTCTCGGGCTACAGCGTGTTCCCCGAAGAGGTGGAGACCCTGCTCATCAAACACCCTGCCGTGGCCCAGGCCGCCGTGATTGGTGTGCCCGATGCAGAAAAGGGCGAGGTGGTGCGTGCCTTCATCGTCAAGAAGCCCGGCCAGGATGTGGATGCCGCCGCCCTGGTGGCCTGGTGCCGCGACAACATGGCGCCCTACAAGGCCCCGCGCGAGGTGCGCTTCATCGACGCGCTGCCCGCCACGGGCGCGGGCAAGTTGCTGCGCCGGCTCTTGAAAGACCTGGATTGAGCCGCTTGATTCAGAACTTTGAGCCAAATTGGCCTCTGGCGCCCGAGGAACAAGCGCCAGCAGCTATCAAAACAGAAGCATCGCAATGACCCCGCCCCTCTTTTCCAAAGTCCTGATCGCCAACCGCGGCGAGGTGGCGCTGCGCATTGCCCGCGCGCTGGCCGACCTGGGCATTGCCAGCCTGGCCGTCTATGCCGAGGACGACGCCCAAGCGCCCCATGTACGCGCCGCCAACAGCGCCGAGCCTCTGGGCGCCACCGGCCCGGCCGCCTACCTGGACGGCGCGCGGCTGCTGACCATTGCCCGCGCGCATGGCTGCGACGCCCTGCACCCCGGCTACGGCTTTCTGAGCGAGCGCGCGGACTTTGCCGCCGCCTGCGCCGAAGCGGGCGTGCGCTTCATCGGCCCCACGCCCGCGCAGCTGGCCCTGTTTGGCGACAAGGCCCAGGCGCGCGCGCTGGCCCAGCGTTGCGGCGTGCCGCTGATGCCGGGCACGGAGCACGCCGTCACGCTGGCCGAGGCTGAGGCCTTCTGGCAGCAGCATGCCACGGCCGGCATCGTCATCAAGGCCATTGGCGGCGGCGGCGGGCGCGGCATGCGCGCCGTGCAGGCCGGGGACGACCTGGCCGCCGCCTACGCGCGCTGCCGCAGCGAGGCGCAGGCCGCCTTCGGCGTGGACGGCGTCTATGTGGAACGCCTCATGGCGCATGCGCGGCACATCGAGATCCAGGTGCTGGGCGACGGGCAGGACGTGCTGGCCCTGGGCGAGCGCGAATGCTCGCTGCAGCGGCGCTTCCAGAAACTGGTGGAGATCGCCCCCAGTCCCAGCCTGCCCGAGGGCCTGCGCGCGCAGATCACCGCCGCCGCGCTGGCCATGGCGCGCGAGGTGCGCTACGAGGGCCTGGGCACCTTCGAGTTCCTGGTGGACCTGCACTCGCCCGATCTGCCCTGGGTGTTCATCGAGGCCAACCCGCGCCTGCAGGTGGAGCACACCATCACCGAAGAAGTGATGGGCGTGGACCTGGTGCAGACCCAGATCGCCCTGGCCGCAGGCCGGCCGCTGCGTGCGCTGGGGCTGGACCCGGCGCAGGCTGCGCGCCCCCGCGGCTATGCCGTGCAATGGCGCATCAACGCCGAGACGCTGGACGCGCAAGGCCAGGCCGTGCCCGGCAGCGGCACGCTGGCGCGCTTTGACATGCCCTCCGGCCCCGGCGTGCGCGTGGACAGCCACGGCGTGGCCGGCACCGCGCCCTCGCCGCATTACGACACGCTGCTGGCCAAGCTCATCGTGCACAGCAAAAGCAGCGACTTTGCCGACGTGCTGCGCCGCAGCCAGCGCGCGCTGGCCGAATGCCGCATCGACGGCGTGGTCACCAACCTGGCGCTGCTGCAGGCCCTGGCCGCCCGCCCGGAGATGGCGCAGCAGCAGGTGCACACGCGCTGGCTGGAGTCGGTGCTGCCCGCGCTGATCGATGCTTCCAAAACAATAGCTGCTCGCGCTTATCCACAAAGCGCTGGATGCGAATTGGATTCAAATTCCCCCGCAGCTCAGCAGTCTCCACTGCCCGAGGGTGCCGTCACCGCCCCCATGCCCGCCCGCCTGGTGCAGTGCAGCGTGGCCGTGGGCGATGTGGTGGCTGCCGGTGCCGAGCTGGCCGTGCTCGAATCCATGAAGATGGAGCATGTGCTGAACGCCCCGCACGCGGGCCGCGTGCGCCAGTGGCTGGCTGAGCCCGGCAGCTACCTGCAGCCCGGTCAACCGCTTGTGGTGCTGGAGCCCGTGGACGCCGCAGGCGACGATGCCGCGCAGGCCGAGGCCGCCGCGCACGACCTGGGCCACATCCGCGCCGACCTGCAGCGCGTGATCGACCGCCACGCCTTCACGCTCGACGCCGCCCGCCCCGAGGCCATGGCCAAGCGCCATGCCCAGGGCGGCCGCAGCGCCCGCGAGAACATTGCCGACCTGTGCGACGAAGGCAGCTTCATCGAATACGGTGCGCTCGCCATCGCCGCACAGACCCGCCGCCGCACCCGCGAAGACCTCATCGCCAACACCCCGGCCGACGGCATGGTCACCGGCATCGGCGGCGTCAACGGCGCGCAGTTCGGCCCCGAAAAGGCGCGCACCGTGGTCATGGCCTACGACGCCACGGTGCTCGCCGGCACGCAGGGCGCGCGCAACCACGCCAAGACCGACCGCATGCTCGGCATTGCGCTGGCGCAGCAGCTGCCCGTGGTGCTGTTGGCCGAAGGCGGCGGCGGCCGCCCCGGCGACACCGACGTGCCCGTGGTGGCCGGCCTGCATGTGGAGACGTTTGCCAGCTACGCCGCGCTTTCGGGCCAGGTGCCGGTGGTGGGCGTGGTGCACGGCCGCTGCTTTGCGGGCAACGCCGCGCTGCTGGGCTGCAGCGACGTGATCATTGCCACGCGCGCCAGCAACATCGGCATGGGCGGCCCCGCCATGATCGAAGGCGGCGGCCTGGGCGTGTTCCGCCCCGAGCAGATCGGCCCGAGCACCGTGCAGCACGCCAGCGGCGTGATCGATGTGCTGGTGAACACCGAGGCCGACGCCGTGCGCGCCGCGCGCCAGTACCTGGGCTACTTCCAGGGCCGCTCCGCGGACTGGTCGGCCGCCGACCCGCGCGGCCTGCGCAGCGTGGTGCCCGAAAACCGCCTGCGCGTGTACGACACCCGCCGCGCCATGGAAGGCATTGCCGACACCGGCAGCCTGCTGATGCTGCGCACCGGCTTTGGCGCGGGCATCCACACCGCGCTGGCCCGCATCGAAGGCCGCCCCGTGGGTCTGATGGCCAACAACCCGCTGCACCTGGGCGGCGCCATCGACGCGCCCGCCGCCGACAAGGCTGCGCGCTTCATGCAGCTGTGCAACGCGCACGGCCTGCCTTTGGTGAGCCTGGTGGACACGCCCGGCTTCATGGTCGGGCCGGAGGTGGAGACCACGGCCCAGGTGCGGCACGTGAGCCGCCTGTTCGTCACGGCCGCGCACCTGCGCGTGCCCTTCTTCAGCGTGGTTTTGCGCAAGGGCTACGGCCTGGGCGCCATGGGCATGGCGGCCGGGGGCTTCCATGCGCCGGTGTTCACCATCGCCTGGCCCACGGGCGAGTTCGGCGCCATGGGGCTGGAAGGCGCGGTGCGCCTGGGCTTTCGCAAGGAGCTGGAGGCGCTGCCCCAGGGGCCCGAGCGCGACGCGCTGGTCCAGAAGCTCGTGGCCAAGTCGTATGCCAACGGCGAGGCCATGCACATGGCCGCCACGCTGGAGATCGACGCGGTGATCGACCCCGCCGAAACCCGCAGCTGGCTGGCGCGGGGGCTGGCGTCGTCGCGCATCGCGCCTTTGACCGCACACCCTGTGGACACCTGGTAGGGCGTGCTAAGCTGGCCGGCCCTACCAACCGCGTGGGGTCGGCCCAGGCGCAACATCCGGCGCACAGGCGGGCGACCCCGCCGACTGCCTGTTGTTCACGGAGACCCCATGCCCGGACTGCTGCCCGATATCGATCCCGACGGCCTGCTCGAATTCTCGGTGGTCTACACCGACCGCGCGCTCAACCACATGTCCAAGCGCTTCACCGGCGTGATGCAGGACATCCTCGGCACGCTCAAAGAGGTCTACCGCGCCCACACCGCCGTGCTGGTGCCCGGCAGCGGCACCTTCGGCATGGAGGCGGTGGCGCGCCAGTTTGCCAACAAGGAAAAAGTGCTCATCGTGCGCAATGGCTGGTTCAGCTACCGCTGGAGCCAGATCTTTGACGCCGACACGGGCCTGGGCGGCGGCGCCGTGGTGTGCAGGGCGCGCAAGCAGGGCGAGGGCCCGCAGGCGCCCTGGGCGCCGTGCCCCGCCGACGAGGTGGCCGCCACCATCCGCGCTGAAAAGCCCAAGGTGGTGTTTGCGCCGCATGTCGAGACGGCCAGCGGCATCATCCTCTCTGACGACTACATCCGCACCGTGAGCGCCGCCGCGCACGAGGTGGGCGCGCTCTTCGTGCTGGACTGCATTGCCTCCGGCGCGATGTGGGTGGACATGCAGGCCACGGGCGTGGACATCTTGATCTCGGCCCCGCAAAAGGGCTGGAGCAGCTCGCCCTGCTGCGCCATGGTGATGCTGAGCGAACGCGCCCGCCAGGCGATCGACGGCACCCAAAGCTCCAGCTTCTCGTGCGACCTGAAGAAGTGGATGCAGATCGCGGAAGGCTATGAGAAGGGCCAGCACGCGTACCACACGACGATGCCCACCGACGCGCTGGTGCGCCTGCGCGAAGTGATGCTGGAAACCCGCGCCTACGGCTTTGCCAAGGTGCGCGCCGAGCAGATGGAGCTGGGCGCCAAGGTGCGCGCGCTGCTCGAATCGCGCGGCTTCCCCAGCGTGGCGGCCGAGGGCTGGAAGGCGCCGGGCGTGGTTGTGAGCTACACCACCGACCCGGCCATCCAAAACGGCAAGAAATTCCTGGAAGTGGGCCTGCAGACCGCCGCCGGCGTGCCGCTGCAGTGCGACGAAGGCGCGGATTTCAAGACCTTCCGCATTGGCCTGTTCGGCCTGGAGAAGTGGCACAACGTGGACCGCACGGTGGGGCACCTGGCCAAGGCGCTGGACCAGATCGCCGTGGCGGCCTGAGGCGGCCACGGCCCCCTTCAACTGGACGGGATGAACGCAGAGCCGGGCGGCCACGGCGCCGCATCCGCATCCACCGCAGCAGCCATCGCCCTGCGCCGTGCCAAACGGCAGGCGCTGGGCTTGCTGCTGCTGGTGACAGCGGTGTTTGTGGTCACCAGCGTCGTGGAGCGCGGCCTGGGGCTCAACTGCATCAAGGCCATGGCCGAGGCCGCCATGGTGGGCGCGCTGGCCGACTGGTTTGCCGTGGTGGCGCTGTTCCGTCGCCCGCTGGGCCTGCCCATTCCGCACACCGCGGTCATCGCGCGCAACCAGGCCCGCATCGGCCGCAACCTGGCCACGTTCGTGCGCGACAAGTTTCTGGATGTGCCTTCGCTGGTGTCGCTGATCCGCCGCCATGACCCGGCCGAGCGGCTGGCGCAGTGGCTCACCGCACCCGGCAACGCCGCGCAGCTGGGGCACCAGGCCACGCGACTGGCATCTGCCGCGCTGGAGATGGTGCAGGACGCGCAGGTGGAGCGCTTCATTCAAAAAGCCGCCCGCACATTGATCGGGCAGGTGGACCTGTCGCGCGCGCTGGCGGCGGTGCTGGACACCCTGACCCACAACGGTCGCCACCAAGCGCTGCTGGACGACGTGCTGGCCAAGCTCATCGAGCTGTTGCAGAACGAGCAGACCCGCACGTGGGTCGCGCAGTCCATCGTGGCCTGGCTCAAGAAGGACCATCCGCGAACCGAGAAGTTATTGCCCAGCGATTGGCTGGGGGACAAGGGCTCGGCCCTGCTGGCCCGCGCGCTGGAAAGCCTGATGGCCGATGTGGCGGCCAACCCGCAGCACGCCTTGCGCGCTCAGTTTGATACCGCTGTGCAGCGCTTTATCGAGCGCCTGCGCAGCGACCCGGAATGGGCGGCCAAGGGCGAGGAGATCCGCCTTTGGCTGCAGACCGACGCCACCGTGGGCGGCTATGTGCAGGCCTTGTGGCTGGACCTGCGTGGTGCGTTGCAGCGTGACCTGGCCGATGCCGACTCGGTGCTGGCGCGGCAGGTGGGCAAGCTGGGGTTGTGGCTCGGTGAGTCGCTGGCGGGGGATGCGGCGCTCAGGCAGTCGTTCAATGATCGGCTGGAGCGGTGGGCGGAGGGCCTGGCGCCGGATGTGTCGGCGTTCATTGCGCAGCACATTGAGGACACGGTGCGGCGGTGGGATACCGAAGAGATGACCCAGCTGATCGAGTTGAACATTGGCAAGGATTTGCAGTACATCCGGATCAATGGGACGGTGGTGGGGGGGCTGATTGGGCTGGTGTTGTTTGTGGTGTCGCACGTGGGGGAGATTGGGCGGGTGGTGTTGGGTGGTTGAGCCTGTGGAAGTCAGAGCATCCCCAACCGTTCGGGCTGAGCCTGTCGAAGCCTGAGCGCTGCTCGCAAGCTCGCTGATGGGCAGCATGCCTGTGGTGAGTGCGGGAGCCGGGGAGCGCGCCCGGCGGCGCGGTAACTTTCTCTTGTCTCGCCAAGAGAAAGTCACCAAAGAGAAGGCGACCCCCAGTCTGCGACCCCTTCGCTTTGCGAAGGGGCAAACCTGCGGCGGGGCGGTTGCGGGGTGCGCCGCAGAACTCACTTCGCGCCTGCGGCGCTCCGTTCGGACAACCGCGGCGAGTCAGTTGACGAAGCACGGGCGCTTCGACGCCCGTGCCACCCCGAAACCGCCCCGCCGCAGGCGCAGCCAGCAGGGGCGGGACAGCCGAACAGCCACACGGGCCATCGCTACGCTCGGC
>NZ_JALEGG010000109.1 GCF_022763525.1 Acidovorax sp. | reverse complement strand
TGATGACCTGAACATCCGGGGCTTTCGCTCCACCGAATCCATCCTTGTCGATGGCCTGGTGCAGAGCCCGGGCATGTGGGCCAAGCTGCAGCCCTACGGCTACGAGCGCTTCGAGGTGCTCAAAGGCTCGGCCTCAGTGTTGTACGGCCAGGTGCAGCCCGGCGGCATCGTCAACGCGGTGAGCAAGCGGCCCAAGAAGGAGGCGATCAACGAGGTAGGCGTGGAGGTGGGCAGTTTCGGCCAGCGCACGCTGCAGGCCGACATCAACCGGCCGCTGTCCGAATCGGGCAAGACGGCGGTGCGCATCAATGCGCAGGTGTCCAACGCCGACGACCCCACTCAGTTCGTTTACCGCAAGGACCGCTGGTTTGCGCCGTCGCTCTCCATCGACCTGGGGCCGCAGACCGACCTGGTGCTGTTTGCCACCTACAGCCAGAGCCAATGGATGCGCCAGCAGGGCATCACGCCCTACGGCACGCTGCTGCCCAACCGCAACGGCACGCTGCCCGTCACGATGTTCACGGGCGACCCAAGTTTTGGCGGGTATGACGTAGAGAGCAAAACCGTGGGCTACACGCTGGAGCACAAGATGTCGGAGGCCATGATCTTCCGCCAGAACGTGCGCTACGAGACCGAGAAGGGCACGGGCAATTTTGTCTCCAACCAGGCGCTGCAGGCCAACCAGCGGCTGCAGAACCGCAGCGCCTCGCGCCAGTACATGGACTACGACCTGCTGGCCACCGACACCTCGCTGCTGTCGCGCTTTGAAGCGCTGGGCGTGAAGCACCAGTTGGTGACGGGCCTCGATGCGCGCAGCGGCACCAGCCTGCTGGCCAGCCGCACCTGCCGCATCGGTGCACTGGACCTGTTTGCACCCGTGTATGGCATGCAGGCCACCTGCCCCGAGGCGCTGACGCAGGATGCGCCCGCCAAACTCACCGTGGCCGGGCTGTATGCGCAGGACCAGATCAAGTTTGGCCAGGGCTGGACGGCCCTGGTGGGCCTGCGCCGCGACTGGTCCACCACCGATACGAACAACCGCGTGGCCAACACGCAGACGCGCCAGAAGGACAACGCCACCACGCTGTCGGCCGGGCTGGTGTACGAGTTCAAGCCCGGCTGGGCCGCGTATGGCAGCTATGGCGAGTCGTTCCTGCCCCAGTCAGGCCTGACGTTTGGCGGATCGAACTTTGTGCCCGAAACCGGCAAGCAGTGGGAGGCGGGCGTGAAGTACGAAGCCCCCGGCGGCCAGGTCACCGGCGCGCTCGCCGTGTTTGACCTGGTGCGCGAGAACGTGACCACCGCCGACCCGGTGAACACGGGCTTCAGCGTGCAGACCGGCGAGCAGCGCGCACGCGGGCTGGAGCTGGAGCTGGGCGCGGACCTGAAGAACGGCTGGAAGCTGACCAGCGCCTACACCTACACACAGACCAAGGTCACGCGTGACAACAATGCCGCCATCGTGGGCAAGCCACTCAACCTCACACCGCGCCACACGCTCACGGCCTGGGCCACGTACAAGCTGCCGCAGTACCAGCGCGTGACGCTGGGCCTGGGCGGGCGGTATGTGAGCGAGCAGATTGGCTCGTACCCCTTCACGCTGCCGTCGTACTTTGTGGCCGATGCGTCCATCAGCTACGTGGGTGAGAACTACCGCGTGACCGCGGGCGTGAAGAACGTGTTCAACAAGGCGTATTACGACGGCGCGATCAATGCCAACGTGGTGTCGCCCGCGTTGCCACGCAACTTCAGCCTGGGCGTGACGTACTTCTTCTGACGCAGCGCTCCACTCCAGCCGCCCGCACGCCATGACCAGCCAGCGCACGCTCAACCGCCTGTTCACCCTGCACTCCTGGGCGGGTATCGTCACGGGGCTGCTGATGTTCATCGTGTGCTTTTCGGGCGCGGTGGTGGTGTTCAAGCACGAGATCGACCTGTGGGCCAATCCGTCGCTGGCGCAGCTGCCGCGCACTGAAAAACCTGCGCCGCTCGACGCGGTGCTGACCCAGCTGCACACACGCTACCCCGGCGCCACGGTAGAGAGCATTGCACTGCCCGATGCCGTCAACCCCAGCTACTTCGCCTTTGTGCGCGAGCGTGGCGCGCCCGCCAACACGCGCACCAAGGTGGCTTTGCGGTCGGACACGGGCACCGTGGTGGGCCCGGTGGACAGCCAGCTCGGCCAGTACCTGCGCATGCTGCATGTCTTCCTGTTCTTCGGGCCGCGGTGGATCGTGGGTTTTCTCGGCGTAGCGATGCTGGTGCTGATTGCCACGGGCATCGTCATCCACCGCAAGATCCTGGCCGAGTTGTTCACGCAGCGCTGGGGCCGCAGCTTTCGGGTGGTGATGTCGGACCTGCACAAGTCCGCGGGCATCTGGGGCCTGGGCTTTCACATCCTGATCGCGGCCACGGGCGCCTGGATGGGTCTCGCGCCGCTGTTCGAGCAGAGCTACAAGTACCTGGCCACCGGCACCCCGGCAGCGGCAGCCCCGAAACCCGCGCGCAAGGCGGCTGCAGAGGCCACCGAGCCGGTGCGCATGCAGTCACTGGACGCACTGCATGCCACTGCCCAGCACGCCGTGCCCGGACTGCAGGTGCGGTACGTATCGATGCGCCGCTGGGGGACCGAGACGGCCGAGGCTGGCTTCACCGGCAACCTCAGCGGCCACCTGGCCAGCACGGCCCGGGTGGACATCGACGCCGCCACAGGCGCCACCAAGAAGGTGCACGACCCGCGCACGGCAGGCTTCTGGTCACTGGTCAACGGGCTCATGGAGCCGCTGCACTTCGGCGATTTTGGCGGGCTGGCGCTGAAGTGGCTGTATTTCTTTCTGGGCATGACGCCCGCGTTCCTGTCGATCTCGGGCACGCTGATCTGGCTGGACGCTCGCCAGCAGCGCCAGCAACTCCCGCGGGAGGCTGGCGCGGCGCTCCCCGGCAGCACTACCGCTGCGGGCTGACCCAACACGTCGCCATACGGGTGTCACTCCTCTCCCCCACCATGCAACGATTCTTCCTGGCCTTGCACGCCACCGTACCCGCCGCACTGGTGGTGGCAGTCTTCATCCACCTGTGGGGGCCTTCCGGCTTGCCCTCGCTCGCGCAGCGGCCTGTGTGGGCCGTATGGGTGCTGATCGGCACGTGGCTGCTAATGTCGGCGGCGGCCGCGTGGGCGCTGCGCACGCTGGCGCTGTGGCGCGTGGCGCTGGGCGGCGGGGGCGTGCTGCTGGTCGTGGCAGGCCTCGCCGGGCAGGTGCTGGGCAGCGCGCAAGGTCCGGCGATGCTGGCCAGCATGATGGTCGTAGGCTTGGCCTGTGCGGGAATCGCTGCCTTTGTCGGCCCCCAGCGGGTGCAGGCACCCCGGCACAAGGCTGTGCGCCACACCGCGGCCTCAGCGGGCGCGGCAAGGCATGCCCCCGCAGCGCGCCAGCGTCGGCAGCGGGGTGGATGGTGCCATTGGCTGCCCCCCGCGCATCTGCCGTTCTGGCTGAGCGGCGTGCTAGCGGTGGAGTCGTTCCGCCTGGCACACATCGTGGCGATCGAGCCCGCGCGCTCGTCGGGCATGCTGGGCCTGCTGCTGGCCTTCTTCTTGGCCCTGCCGGCTGCAACGCTTCGCCACTGGGCACCCCGCACATCAGGGCTGCTGTGGGCGCTGGCCGCGCTGGCCTATGGCGGCCTGACGGCCAAGGCCGGGCTGTGGCAGTGGGCCGCTGCAGCAGCGCTGTGTGCACTGGCCGCTGCAGCGCCCGGACGGTGGAAGCGGGGCCGTGCTATACGCAAGTCACACAGCCCGCGCAGCCACAGCGCCCAACCCCGCCACACGGAAACCGCATGAACCAGGAACTCATGGGCGCTTGCGCCGCGCTGGCTTCGCTGATGGCCCTTGCGCACTGGGCCCAGGCCGTGACCACACGCGCCTGGGGCGACGGCTTGCGCGGGGCTGCACGCAGGCGCGCCTGGGCCACGGCGCTGGCCACGCTGGTGCTGCAGACAGTGACCGCCGTGGCGGCAGCGGGGCCCGCAGGCGGTGCGGCACTGGTGGTGTCGGCATGGATGGGGCTGGGGTGGCTGCTGGTACTCGGCATGAACCAGTGGCCTGTGGCGGCGCGGCACTGGGCGATGCGGCTAGGGACTTTGGGGTGTGCAGGGTGCGTGGTAGCGCTGGCGGTTGTTGGACTGCGCCTAGTGGGTTAAACCGCCCTGATCCACTCGCAATAGGCCGCCAGCGCTTAATTATCAAGCGCCAATAGCTACCAAATTTGTAGCAAGCTCCGCACGGCACAATCGCGGGCATGGACCCATCCCTGCTCAACACCCCGTGGGTGAACACCTTGCGCCTCGTTCTGGAGGTGGCTGCCACCGTGGCGTTTGCACTGTCGGGCGTGATGGCCGCGGCGCGCAAGCGGCTGGATGCCGTGGGCGTGTGCGTGGTAGCCTTTGTGGCGGCGTTCGGCGGGGGCACGCTGCGCGACCTGCTGCTGGACCAGCGGCCTTTCTTCTGGATTCGGCACACCGAGTTCGTCTGGGGCATTCTCGCGCTGTGCATCGGCGCGATGCTGTTCATGCGCCAGCGGCACTTTGAGCCGACTGAACGCGCCATGCTGCTGCCGGATGCCATCGGCCTGGGCCTGTTCGCCGCCGTGGGCGTGGACATTGCCACCGCCATCGGTATGCCGCCCATCATCGGCGTGATGATGGGCGTCATCACCGGCGTGTTTGGCGGTGTCCTGCGCGACGTGCTGTGCAACGAAGTGCCCCAAGCCTTCAGCGACCACCGTCCCTATGCGCTGTGCGCGTTTGCGGGCGGCTGGGCCGATGTGGCCCTGCGTCAACTGCAGGCGCCCGACTGGGCGCCAATGGCGGCCTGCGTGCTGCTCACCGCCGGGCTGCGCGGGCTGGCGGTATGGCGCAACTGGGAGCTGCCCGCGTGGCGGGTGTGATGGGCTCATTCGCATTCCATGGCAGAAGCTGGCGCACCCGTGACAGCATTCCGTGCGCAGGGCCCACACACTGATTCCCATCAGACTGCAGGAGACACACCCCCCATGACCACCCCCACGCCCGCCCACCTGCGTGCCACGGCCCTTATCGACAGCGACTCACCTTCCATCCAGGCCTTTGCCGCTCAACACGCGCGCGGCACCACCGACCGCGAACGCGCCGTCGCCCTGTACCTGGCCGTGCGTGACGGCTTTCGCTACGACCCTTACCGCATCGACCTCTCCCCCCGGGGCATGACGGCCAGCACGGTGCTGGGCAACGGCTACGGCTGGTGCGTGCCCAAGGCCGCGCTGCTCACCGCCGTGTGTCGCGCAGCGGGCATCCCGGCGCGCATGGGCTTTGCGGACGTGCGCAACCACCTCAGCACCGAGCGCATGCGCGAGATCATGAAGACCGACCTCTTCATCTGGCACGGCTACACCGACATCTGGCTGGGCGGCACCTGGCGCAAGGCCACGCCCGCGTTCAACATCGAGCTGTGCGAGCGCTTTGGGCTGCTGCCGCTCGAATTCGATGGCGAGAACGATTCCATCTACCACCCGTTCGACAGATCCGGCGCGCGCCACATGGAGTACGTTCACCAGCGCGGCGCCTTTGACGACATGCCGCTGGCGCAGATCGTGGCGGACTTCCGCACGGTGTACAGCGGCTGGCTACCCGAGGACGGTGCCACCCACAGCAGCTTGCAGGGCGCCAGCTTTGCGCAGGATGTGGAGAAGGAGGCACGCGCATGAGCAGCCATGCCGAGATCCCGCCGGGCTTTTCGCCGCTGCAGTCCGGCGGCCCGTTCATCCAGCACAACGGCCCGCTCTACTTGCGCCACGAAGGCAGCGTGGTGCAGTTCGGCTTTCGCGTGGAGCGCCGCCATGTGAACCCCATGAACAACCTGCACGGCGGCATGATGGCCAGCTTTTGCGACATGCTGCTGCCGCTGTCGGTGCACCGCAAAAGCGACCAGGTGGCCGACCGTTTTCTGCCCACCATCAGCCTGCAGATCGACTACCTGGCCCCCGCCCCGCTGGGCGCCTGGGTGCAGGGTGAGGCCGAGCCGCTGCGCGTCACGCGCTCGCTGGTGTTTGCGCAAGGGCTGGTCACCGCAGATGGCGTGCCCTGTGCGCGGGTGAGCGGGGTGTTCAAGATCGGGCCTGCGGTGCCAAGCAACGCGGTGGAGTGAGCCCTTGGGCAACAAACCCAAGGCCCCAAGCCGCACGCCCCGGCGCGCAAGCCTGACCTGCACCGCTCAGGCAACGCCCAGCGCCCCCACCACATGCTCCACAAACCGCGCCAGCTTGGGCAGCTGCCGCCGGTCGGGCGCATACACCAGGTGCACAGAGCGCGGCACGGGCAGGCAGTGCTGCATCACCGGCACCAGCGCTCCGCTGGCCAGATCATCGGCCAGTAGCACCTCTGGCTGCATGATCAGGCCCAGGCCGCGCAGCGCCGCCTGGCGCAGGCCGTCGCCCTGGTTGCACACAAAGCGCGCGTTCTCGGGCCAGAAGAACTCCTCCTTGCCGTCGCGCAGCGTCCACTCCACCCGGCGCTGCCACACCGAGTGGCTCAGGCATTGGTGCCGCGCCAGGTCGGCCGCGCGTTCGGGCGTGCCGTTGCGCTGCAGGTAGGCAGGGGCTGCGGCAATCACCATACGGTAGGGACGCAGCGGCCGCGCCACCAGACCTTCGTTGACCACCTGGCCAATCCGTACGGCCACGTCAAAGCCCTCGCCCGCCAGGTCCACCACGCTGTCGGTCAGCTGCAAGTCCACGCGCACCTGGTCATGGCGCTGCAGAAAGTCGGCCACCAGCGGCGCGATCACGTGGTTGCCCAGCGTGAAGGGCGCGCTCACCCGCAGCAGACCCTGGGGCACGGCCCGGCTGCGCTCCACGGCGGATTCGGCCCAGCGCACCTGCTCCAGCACGCGTTTGCTGTCTTCGTAGAACGCCGCCCCCACCTCGGTCAGGCTGTTCTGGCGTGTGCTGCGCTGGAACAGGCGCGCGCCCAAGTGGGCTTCGAGTTGCTGGATGTGCTTGCCCACCATCACGGCCGATATCTGCAACTGGCGTGCCGCCGCGGCAAAGCTGCCTGCTTCCACCACCGCCACCATGACCTCCATGTTGCGCAGTTTGTCCATCCGAAATTCCTAATCATTGGTTAACACAAGCATAACTTCAAAGTGCTTTATGCATTTAATGATTAGCAAAAGAATCAGGGCGTCGGTCTTCTTCAACCCTTTTTCACCAAGGAAATCACCATGTCCAAGATTCTTCTCATCGGCGCGAGCGGCACCATCGGCCAGGCCGTGCTGGCCAACCTGAGCGCACGCCACGACGTGATCACTGTCGGCCGCAACAGTGGCGAGCACCGTGCGGACTTTTCGCTGCCCGGCTC
>NZ_JALEGG010000108.1 GCF_022763525.1 Acidovorax sp. | reverse complement strand
GCCACGGGCCACCTGGGCGACGAGACCATCTCGCTCATCGGCACCGACCCCAAGAAGCACAAGCAGTACGCCTTCAAGGAAGTGGCCAAGCTCACCGGCCCGGGCGGCGGCGCGCTGTTCATCAAGAGCCACCCCAAGAGCACGCACCTGTACTCGGATGCACCGCTCAATCCTGATCCGAAGATCTCGCAGTCCATCGTGGTCTACGACATCAAGAACCTCGACAAGGGCTTCGTGACCTTGCCCGTGGCGGAGTGGGCGGGCCTGAAAGACGACGGCGCCAAGCGCGTGGTGCAGCCGGAGTTCAACAAGGCTGGCGATGAGGTCTGGTTCTCGGTGTGGAGCGCCAAGAACAAGGAAAGCGCGCTGGTAATCGTGGACGACAAGACGCTCAAGCTCAAGGCCGTGATCAAGGACCCGCGTCTGATCACGCCCACGGGGCACTTCAACGTCTACAACACCCAGCACGACATCTATTGAAGCCCCCCTGAGTCGCCTGCGGCGCCTTCCCCCCAGGGGGACGCCGCCAGGGGCCTGGCAGAGCCAGTTCCCCGGCGGCTGCTGGTCTTAGGCCGCGCGGGTGCGTAGGCAGAAGACAGTGTTTGGCGCCCAGGCAACCCATCCCAATCACAGGATCAAACAATGAGACACCATCTGACAGGGCCTCTGGCCGTCGCTGCGGCCCTGGCGCTTTGCGCCGGTGCCGCCAGCGCCGCCTCCCCCGAAGAAGCCATGAACAAGGCCGGCTGCATGGCCTGCCATGCCAAGGACAAGAAGCTGGTCGGACCCGCGTTCAAAGACATCGCGGCCAAGTACAAGGGCAAGGACGTGACGGCGCAGCTGGTCGACAAGATCCGCAAGGGTGGCTCCGGCGTGTTCGGGCCGATTCCGATGTCACCCAACGGGCCGGACAAGATCGACGACGCCGACCTGAAGGCCGCGGTCGAGTTCATTCTGAAGTCCTGAGCCGCTGCGCGAGCCTTCCATGCCTGCCTTCACCCGCTCCGCCATGCTGCTGATTTATGCCCTGGCTTGTGCCGGGGCGGCAGCGCAGGTGCCGGGCACGCCAGAACGCCAGCGCGAGCTGGTGCGCATGGTGCGGCAGGACTGCGGCTCGTGCCACGGCATGCACCTCACCGGCGGGCTGGGCCCGCCCCTCACGCCTGCGGCCCTGGCGGACAAACCCGTCCCTTCCATGGCCGCCACCATTTTTCACGGCCGCCCGGGCACGCCCATGCCGCCCTGGCGCACCTTTGTCACTGAAGCCGAGGCCCTGTGGATTGCCAAGCAGCTGGCCGGCGGCTTCCCTCCGTGGCCTCCACGCACCTCGCCATGAAACGACGCCCCCTTCTCCTCGGCCTGGCGGCACTGCCGCTGCTGGCCAGCGGCTGCGCCACCTTGCAACCGCCCGAATCCCCCCTCATGGGCACGGGCGACCTGGGCCTGGTCGTGGAGCGGGCCACCGGCGCGGTGCTGCTGGTCAACACCACGCACCGCTCCGTGCTCGCCCGCATCGGCGGGCTGGGCGACCTGTCTCATGCCTCGCTGGTGTTCTCGCGCGATGGCCGCCACGCCTACGTGTTTGGCCGCGACGGCTCGCTCACGCGCATCGACCTGCTGACCCGGCGTATCACCGCGCGCGAGCAGCAGGCGGGCAACTCCATCGGTGGGGCCATCAGTGCCGACGGCACGCTGGTGGCCGCGCAGAACTACACGCCCGGCGGCGTGAAGGTGTTTGACGCCGCCACCCTCGCGCTGCGGGCCGACATCCCGGCGTTCACGGCCGACGGCCAGCGCTCCCGCGTGGTGGGCCTGGCCGACCTGCCCGGGCGGCGCTTCATCTACAGCCTGTTCGATGCCGATGCGATCTGTATGGCCGACTGCACCGACCCCGACCGGCCGCGCGTGACGCGCATCGACGGCATCGGCCGCCAGCCCTACGACGCGCTGGTCACGCCCGATGGCCGCCACTACATCGCCGGGCTGTTTGGGGAAGACGGCTTGGCGCTGGTGGACACCTGGGCCGAGCAGCCGGTGGCGCGCCGCATCCTGGCGGGCTATGGCCGCGGCCAGCAGCCCTTGCCCGTGTTCAAGATGCCGCACCTGCGCGGCTGGGCCGTGGCGGGGCGCCATGCCTACCTGCCGGCCATCGGCCGCCATGAGGTGCTGGTGGTGGACACCGCCACATGGGATGAAGTCGGCCGCATCCCGGTGGCCGGCCAGCCCGTTTTCGTAATGGCGCGGCCTGACGGCCGCCAGGTGTGGGTGAACTTTGCCGTGCCCGACTACCACCGCGTGCAGGTCATCGACACCGTGGCGCAGCGCGTGGGGGCCACACTGCAGCCGGGCAAGGCCGTGATGCACATGGAATTCACCCCGCGCGGCGAGTCGGTGTGGATCAGCTGCCGCGACGACGACAAGGTGGTGGTGCTGGACACCGCCACCCTGGCCACCCAGGCCACGCTGCAGGCCCAGGCGCCCAGCGGCATCTTCTTGACGGCGCGCGCGCAGCGCATGGGGTTCTAGCATGGTGCCGACAAGCCCCACGCACGACCTGCCCCTTCTCAACACCTGGCAGCGCGGCTTTCCGCTGCGCCCCGCGCCGTTCGACGCGCTGGGCCAGGCGCTGGGGCGGCCTGCGGGTGACGTGATCGCAACCTGCCAGCGCCTGCAAGCGGCCGGCGTGCTCGGCCGCATCGGCGGCGTGTTCGCGCCCGGCGCGGGCGGTGCCGGCCTGCTGGCCGCCATGGCGGTGCCGCGCGAGCGGCTGGAAGCGGTGGCCGCCGCCGTCTCGCGCCACCCGGGCGTGAGCCACAACTACGAGCGCGAGAACGCACTGAACCTCTGGTTCGTGGCCAACGCCGCCACGCCCGCCGCGCTGGAAGCACTGCTGGCGCAGATCGAGCAGGACACGGGCCTGGCCGTGCTGCGCCTGCCCATGCTGCAGCCCTACCGCATCGACCTGTCGTTCGACCTGGCGCAGCCCAGCGCCGCCGCGGGCGGCATCACCCGCAGCGCCACCCGGCCCGTGGCCCCGCACGAAATCGGTCTGGCGGCCCTGGCAGAGCAAGGCCTGCAGCTGGTGCCGCGGCCCTTTGACGCCTGGGCCGAGGCGCTCGGCTGGACCACGGGCGACGTGCTGGACACCCTGTCGCGCTGGCTGGCCCAGGGCACCCTGAGCCGCTTCGGCATGGTGGTGCGCCACCACGAGGTGGGCTACACCGCCAACGCCATGACCGTGTTCGACGTGCCGGACGACGAGGTGGATGTCTGCGGCGCGCGGCTGGCCTGCCAGCCCGGCGTCACCCTGGCCTACCGGCGCGCCCGCGCAGCGCAGTGGGGCTACAACCTGTACTGCATGGTGCACGGGCGGGAGCGCGGCGAAGTGCTGGCCCTGGTGCAGCAGGCCGCGCAGCGCGCCGGCATGGCCCACCACCGGCGCGAGGTGCTGTTCTCGCTGCGCCGCTTCACGCAGCGCGGCCCGCGCCGCTTTGCCGCCGACCCCGCCGCGCAGGAGGCCACCCATGCTTAGACACCACGACCAGCTGCAACTGGTGGACTACCTGCACGGCGGCTTTCCGCTGGTGGACCGGCCCTTTGCCGCCGTGGGGCAGGCCCTGGGCTGGAGCGAGGACCAGGTCATCGAAAGCCTGCACCAGCTGCTCGCCAGCGGCGTGCTCACCCGCTTCGGGCCGCTGTTCCAGATCGAGCGCGCCGGCGGCCAGTTCATGCTGGCGGCGCTGGCGGTGCCGCCCGAGCGCTTTGATGAAGTGACCGCGCTGGTGAACGCCCTGCCCGAGGTGGCGCACAACTACCGCCGCGACCACCCGCAGCTGAACATGTGGTTCGTGCTGGCCGCCGAGTCGGCCGAGGGCGTGGCCCGCGCCGCCCAACGCATCGAGCAGGCCACGGGCCTGCCGGTGTTCCAGTTCCCCAAGGAGCACGAATACCGCGTGGAGCTGCGCCTGCCGCTGCTGCCCGCCGAAGGAGACCGCCATGGCCCTGGACGCCTTTGACCGCGCCCTCATCGCCGCCGTGCAAAGCGGCCTGCCCCTGGTGGCGCGCCCTTACGAGGCCGTGGGCGCCATGCTAGGGGTAGACGGCGAGCGCGTGTGCACGCGGCTCGCGGCCATGCTGGACGAGGGCCTGGTGCGCCGCATTGGCGCCGTGCCCAACCACTACCGCCTGGGCTTCACCGCCAACGGCATGAGCGTGTGGGATGTAGCGGACGACGAAGTGGACGCGCTGGCGCGCCAGGTGGCCCAACTCACGGGCGTGAGCCACTGCTACCGCCGCACACGGCACCTGCCCGAGTGGCCCTACAACCTGTTCGCCATGCTGCACGGCCGCTCGCGCGAGGAGGTGCAGCGCCAGGCCGATGTGGTGGCCGCACTGCTGGGCCCGGCCTGCCGCGCGCACGACATCCTCTATTCCACGGCCATCCTCAAGAAGACCGGCCTGCGTCTGAAAGGCTCCCACGATGTTCAGGATTAGCCAATACCTGCGCGAACTCGCCGCCGCCGAGGCGGCCGGCGCCTACCCGGCCGTGCGCAGCCGCCCGCCCAAAGGCCCGCAGGGCCCCGTCGTGATCTGGAACCTGATCCGGCGCTGCAACCTCACCTGCAAGCACTGCTATGCCCTCTCGGCCGACCATGACTACGCGGGCGAGCTGACGCGCGAAGAGGTGTTTGCGGTGATGCGCGACCTGCGGGCCTACGGCGTGCCCGTGCTCATCCTCTCCGGCGGCGAGCCGCTGATGCGGCCGGACCTCTTCGACATCGCCGCACGGGCGCGGGACATGGGCTTCTACACTGGCCTGTCCACCAACGGCACGCTGATCGACGCGCCCCTGGCCGACCGCATTGCGGCCATGGGGTTCGACTACGTGGGCATCAGCCTGGACGGCCTGCGCGACACTCACGACCGCTTCCGGCGCATGCAGGGCGCGTTTGACCTCAGCCTGAACGCACTGAAGCTGCTGCGCGACCGCGGCGTGAAGGTGGGCATGCGCTTCACGATGACCGCGATGAACGCGCACGACCTGCCCGCCCTGCTGGCGCTGATGCGCGAGGAGCGCATCGACAAGTTCTACTTCTCGCACCTCAACTACGCCGGGCGCGGAAACATCCACCGCGGCAAGGACGCGCAGTTCCAGGCCACGCGCGCGGCGCTCACGCTGCTGTTCGAGAGGGCCTGGGAGGCCGCGCAAGCGGGCCTGGCCGAGGAGTACGTGACAGGCAACAACGATGCCGACGGCCCCTTCCTGCTGCAGTGGGTGCAGGCGCACCTGCCGCAGTGGGCACCCGCGCTGGCGCAGCGCCTGGCCGCCTGGGGCGGCAACGCCAGCGGGCTGAACGTGGCCAACATCGACAACCTGGGCCAGGTGCACCCGGACACCATGTGGTGGCACCACACGCTGGGCGACGTGCGGGAGCGGCCTTTCTCGGCCATCTGGAGCGACACGTCGGACCCGCTGATGGCCGGGCTCAAGCAGCAGCCCCGGCCGGTGCAGGGCCGCTGCGCACAGTGCCGCTACCTGGCGCTGTGCGGCGGCAACACCCGGGTGCGCGCCCAGCAGCTCACCGGCAACGCCTGGGCCGAGGACCCGGGCTGCTACCTGGAAGACGACGAGATCGGCGCACCAACCGCCGCCAGCAGCGCGCCGCACTGCCCGCGCCAGCGCATCACCATCCCCATCCGGGAGCAAGCCCATGCCTGAAACCCTTGCAACGCCCCCGCGCCGGTGGCGCGCCTGGCTGGCCGGTGCAGGCCGCGCGGCCCTGGTCGCAGGCCTGTGCTGGATGGGCTGGGACCTCGCCATGGCCCAGCAGGCCAGCACCAGCACGAGTGCCAACGTCGACGCCACCAGCCTCTTCGCCACCCACTGCGCCAGTTGCCACGGCGCGCAGCGCACGGGCGGCATGGGCCCGGCCCTGCTGCCCGAAAGCCTGGCCCGCCTGCCCGCGGCCGAGGCGCTGCGCGTCATCGCCCAGGGCCGCACGGCCACGCAGATGCCGGCCTTTGCCGGCCTGCTCTCGCCCGCCGAGATCCAGGCGCTGGGCGCGTTCATCCGCACCCCGGTGCTGCCCGCGCCGCGCTGGACGGAGGACGACATCCGCGCCTCGCGCGAATTCCACCCCGCACCGGCGGACGAGCCCGCCACGCCACTGTGGCCAGCGGACCCGATGAACCTTTTCGTGGTGGTGGAAGGCGGCGACCACCATGTGAGCCTGCTCGACGGCGACCGCCTGGAAGTCATCACCCGCTTTGCCAGCCGCTTTGCGCTGCACGGGGGCCCGAAGTTCTCGCCGGATGGGCGGTACGTGTACTTCGGCTCACGCGATGGCTGGATCACCAAGTACGACCTGTACCGCCTGCGCGTGGTGGCCGAAGTGCGCGCAGGCCTCAACATGCGCAATGTGGCCGTGAGCGGCGACGGGCGCTGGGTGATGGCCGCCAACTACCTGCCGCACACGCTGGCCCTGTTCGACAGCGACCTGCAACTGGTGCGCACCTACGACGCACGCACGCTGGACGGCAAGCGAAGCTCCCGCGTGTCGGCGGTGTACGACGCCGCGCCGCGCAAGAGCTTCGTGGTGGCGCTCAAGGACATTCCGGAGATCTGGGAGATCTCGTACGACCCGCAGGCCGCCCCCATCCACGACGGCCTGGTGCACGACTACAAGATGGGCGAGGCCATTGCCAAGCCCGGCTACCTGGGCGTGCGCCGCACGCCGCTCGATGAGCCGCTGGACGACTTCTTCTTCGACCAGAGCTACCGCCACGTGCTGGGCGCCACGCGCCCCAAGGACGCGGCCCCGGCCGCTGCGCAGGATGGCAAGACCGCCGCCGCGCCGGCCACCGCGCAAGTGGTCAACCTGGACGTGCGCCGCAAGATTGCCGACCTGCCCATTGCCGGCATGCCGCACCTGGGCTCGGGCATCACCTTTGCCTGGCAGGGCACCACGGTGCTGGCCTCGCCCAACCTGCAGGGCGGCAGCATCGACGTGATCGACATGACCACCTGGAAGCCCGTGGCCAGCATCCCCACGCCGGGGCCCGGCTTCTTCATGCGCAGCCACGAGAACACGCCCTACGCCTGGACGGACTCGATGATGAGCGCCACGGCCAAGGACACGCTCACCATCATCGACAAGGCCACGCTGCAACCCGTGGCCACCGTGCGCGAGCCGGGCAAGACGCTGGCGCACATCGAGTTCACGCGCGACGGCCGGCTGGCGCTGGCCAGCGTGTGGGAGATGCAGGGCGCCCTCATCGTGTACGACGCCGCGACGTTCAAGGAGGTCAAGCGCCTGCCCATGAGCAAGCCCGTGGGCAAGTACAACGTGTGGAACAAGATCACGCGCTCGGAAGGGACTTCGCATTGAGCGGCGCCGCAATGTCCCGGGCCACCGCCGCACCGCCGCGCCTGGTGGGCGACCTGGTGGTGTGGCTGCTGGTGCTGGCCGAGCTGCTCACCTTCGGCATCCTGTTTGCCGCCTTTGCCTTTGCGCGCCGGCGCGAGCCCGCGCTGTTCGCGGCTGGCCAAGCCACGCTGGACCTGTCCACCGGCGCCACCAACACCGTGCTGCTGGTGTCCGCCAGCTGGTGCGCGGCGCGCAGCGTGCAGGCCGTGCGCGGCGGCCGTTCGCGCCAGGGGGCGCGCTGGCTGCTGGGCGCGCTGGCGTGCGGCTGCGGCTTTCTGCTACTCAAGAGCCTGGAATACGCGCACAAGTGGGGCGAGGGCATCGACGTGGCCGAGAACACGTTCTACCTGCTGTACGTGATGCTCACGGGCTTTCACTTCCTGCACGCCGCCGTGGGCTGCATCATCTTTGCCGTGCTGTGGGCGCCCACGCGGCGCGGTGCCTACGGGCCGCAGCAGTGCCACGCGCTGGAGACGGGCGCGGTCTTCTGGCACATGGTGGACCTGCTGTGGATGGTGCTGTTCCCGCTGGTCTATGTGCTGCGCTGAAAACCCGGATGAAACGCTTGCTCCACCGCATCAACGCCATCTGGCTGGCCCTGCTGGCCGCCACGGCCCTCACCACCTGGCTGGGCGACCACGGCGGCCCGCGGGGCCTGGGCACCGGCGCGGCCGTGGTGGTGATGGCCCTGTCCGCCGGCAAGGGCTGCCTCATCGTGCTGGACTACATGGAGCTGCGCCACGCCCCGGCGCTGTGGCGCCGCCTGCTGCTGGGCTGGCTGGCCGCCGTGGTGCTGCTGGTGCTGGCGGCAACCCTGTGGCCGCGCTAGCCAGTCAGCCAGCACCTGCACCGTCACTATCAAATCAATAGCTGCTTGCGCTTGCTGCACAAGCGCTGGGGGCCGTTTTTGCTTGAAGTCTTCGCACAGCAAAACCGGGGGCAGCTGCGCATTCCTTGAACCGGTTCAAGGAAAAAAGCCGAGCAAATTGGGAGGATATAGCCGTCCATTTCAAGGAGGGCTTCGAATGAGCCAATCACACAGCGGGTTCACCAAGCAGATGGCCCGCAACATGTTCTACGGGGGCACGGTGTTCTTTGCCCTGCTGTTTGCCGCCATTGTGTTTGACAGCGAGCGCCGCATCCCCGAGCGCTCCAACGCCCAGGCCATCACCCCGGCCGTGGTGGCGGGCAAGAAGATCTGGGAGACGCGCAACTGCATCGGCTGCCACACCCTGTTGGGCGAAGGCGCGTACTTCGCGCCCGAGCTGGGCAATGTCTACCAGCGCCGCGGCCCGGACTTCATCAAGGCGTGGATCAAGGCCCAGCCCACGGGCGCGCCGCACCGCCGCCAGATGCCGCAGTTCAACCTCACCGACCAGCAGCTCGATGACCTCGTGGAGTTCCTCAAGTGGACGGGCGAGATCAACACCGAGAAGTGGCCACCCAACATCGAAGGCTGAAGAGGGACCGACACCATGCACATTCCAACACTCAAGTACCAGAGCCAATCGGTCTCGAAGCTCTATTTCATCGCAGCCATGGCGCTGTTTGCCGGGCAGATCATCTTCGGCATCACGCTGGGCCTGCAGTACGTGATCGGCGACCTGTTCTTCCCCTACATCCCGTTCAACGTGGCGCGGATGGTGCACACCAATCTGCTCATCGTGTGGCTGCTGTTCGGCTTCATGGGCGCGGCCTACTACATGGTGCCCGAGGAGTCCGAGACCGAGCTGCACTCGCCGCTGCTGGCCAAGGTGCTGTTCTGGATCTTCCTCGTGGCGGGCGCGCTCACCATCGTGGGCTACCTCACGGTGCCCTACGCCAAGCTGGCTGAATTGACGGGCAACGACCTGCTGCAGACCATGGGCCGCGAGTTCCTGGAGCAGCCGCTGCCGACCAAGGTCGGCATCGTGGTCGTGGCGCTGGGCTTTCTCTACAACATCAGCATGACGGTGCTCAAGGGCCGCAAGACCTCCATCTCGCTGGTGCTGCTGATGGGCCTGTGGGGCCTGGCGCTGATGTTCCTGTTCAGCTTCGTGAACCCGCACAACCTGGTGCGCGACAAGATGTACTGGTGGTTCGTGGTGCACCTGTGGGTGGAAGGCGTGTGGGAGCTGATCCTGGGCTCGCTGCTGGCCTACGTACTGGTCAAGACCACGGGCGTGGACCGTGAGGTGATCGACAAGTGGCTGTACGTGATCATCGCCTTTGCGCTGATGACCGGCATCCTGGGCACGGGCCACCACTTCTACTTCATCGGCCTGCCCGGCTACTGGCACTGGATCGGCAGCATCTTCAGCGCCATGGAGCCCATTCCCTTCTTCATGATGACGGTGTTCGCCTTCAACATGGTGCAGCGCCGCCGCCGCGACCACCCCAACCAGGCCGCCGTGCTGTGGGCCGTGGGCACCGCCGTGCTGGGCTTCCTGGGCGCGGGCCTGTGGGGCTTCATCCACACGCTGAGCGCCGTGAACTACTACACCCACGGCTCGCAGATCACCGCCGCCCACGGCCACCTGGCCTTCTACGGCGCCTATGTGCTCGTGGTCATCACGCTCATCAGCTATGCCATGCCCACGCTGCGCGGCCGCATCGCCAACAGCACGAAGGCCCAGGCCGCCGAGATGTGGAGCTTCTGGATCATGAGCATCGGCATGGCTGTGATGGTGCTGGCGCTCACCGGCGCAGGCATCCTGCAGGTGTGGCTGCAGCGCATTCCCGAAACGAACGCCATGAGTTTCATGGCCACGCAGGACCAGCTCACCGTCTTCTACTGGGTGCGCATTGGCGGTGGCGTGACCTTCCTGCTGGGCCAGCTGCTGTACTTCACCAGCTTCTTCATCGGCGGCGACCCCGTGACCGAAGAAGCCCGCACGGGCACCGGCACCAGCGGCAGCGGCAGCGGCAACCGCCGCACCCTGCGCGCTGCCTGAGGCCGCGCCGCGGAGACCGCCATGGACCACAGCGAACTGCACCGCATCGCCGCCGCGGCCCTGCCCTTCTATGCCGAGCAGGGCGGCGAGGCCGCGTTGTTCGAGCATGCCTGGCGGCAACGCCTGCCGCTGCTCATCAAAGGACCCACGGGCTGCGGCAAGACGCGCTTCGTGGAGCACATGGCCGCCCGCCTGGGGCGGCCCCTCATCACGGTGAGCTGCCATGACGACCTGGCCGCCGCCGACTTGGTGGGCCGCCACCTGCTGAGCGCACAGGGCACCGTGTGGGCCGACGGCCCGCTGGCGCGCGCCGTGCGGCAGGGCGCCATCTGCTACCTGGACGAGGTGGTGGAAGCCCGCAAGGACACCACCGTGGTGCTGCACCCGCTGGCCGACGACCGGCGCGTGCTGCCCATCGAGCGCACCGGCGAGCAGCTGGTGGCGCCGCCCGAGTTCATGCTGGTGATCTCGTACAACCCGGGCTACCAGAGCCTGCTCAAGAGCCTGAAGCCCAGCACCCGCCAGCGCTTTATCGCGCTGACCCTGGGCTACCCTGCCCCGGCGGTCGAGGAAGCCATCCTGCGCACCGAGGCAGGCGCCAGCCCCCACCTGGCCGCCACGCTGGTGCGCCTGGGCACTGCCCTGCGCCAGCTCACCGACCAGGACCTGGAGGAGACCGCTAGCACCCGCCTGCTGGTGATGGCCGCGCGGCTGGCTGTGTCTGGCGTGCCGCTGCCGGCCGCCTGCCGCGCCGCCATCGTGGACGCACTCACCGACGACGCCGACACCGCCGCGGCGCTGTGCGAGGTGGTGCAGGCCCTGCTCGGCTGAGCACCCCGCCGCCGCTTCATGCCCGCGCCCCATGCAACGCCAGCGCCGCACGTTCCAGATCGCCTTTTTCGCGCTGTTCCTGCTGGCGCCGGCGCTGAACCTGCTGCGCTTTGATGTCACCGAGGTCCAGCTCTGGGTGCTGGGCCAGCGCTGGAGCCTGGGGATCGACGACTTCCGCCAGGGGCTGATCGGCCCCGGCGACATGGCCCTGCGGCTCTTTTTGCGGGCGCTGCTGCCGGCCGTGGCCCTGGTGGGCGGCTTCCTGGCCGTGGCGTGGCGCTACGGGCGCCTGTACTGCGGCTGGCTGTGCCCGCATTTCTCGCTGGTGGAGCTGCTCAACCACGTGCTGCAAAAGGCCTGCGGCCGCCTGTCGCTGTGGGACCGCAAGCCCACGCCGCGCCAGGGCCTTGCGCCCCGGCGCCGCTGGTGGCCGGTGTTCGTGCTGCTCTCGGTGCTGATGGGCTTTGTGTGGGCCATCACCCTGCTCACCTACCTGCTGCCGCCGGCCGATGTGTGGAGCCGGCTGGTCACGGGCACCTCCACGCCAGGGCAGCTGCGGTTCCTCGTGGCTGGCACGGTGGTCTTCAGTGCCGAATTCCTGCTGGCCCGGCACCTGTTCTGCCGCTTTGGCTGCGCCGTGGGCCTGTTCCAGAGCCTGGTGTGGATGGCCAACCCGCGCGGCCGGGTGGTGGGCTTTGCGCGCGATGCCGGGCGCCAGGCCGCGGCCCGCACCCTGCCTTCGGCCACCGGCCTGGAACCGGCCGTCCCCGCCCATTGCCGCAGCTGCGATGCGCCGCATGGCAATGCCTGCGACCGCGCCTGCCCCATGCACCTGCCGCCGCGCCAGTTCAAGCGGCGCAAATTCTCGTGCGTGCAGTGCGGGCTGTGCGTGCAGTCCTGCGAGGCATCGCAGGCCGCGCAGCAGCGCGAGCCCCTGCTGCAGTGGAGCATCGGTGTCGATGCCCTGCGCGAGTCGCTGCAGACCCGGCACGGCGTGGCGCTGGCCGAGCCCAAGGCCGCGCCATCGCCCGCCGGAGCTTCCCGCAATACGGGCGTGCCCCCTTGCGCCGCACCTGCGGCACCCCATGCGGCCCACGCCGCGGAGCACTGACATGGAAGAGTGGATCGGCCAGCAATGGCACCGCCTCGTCACCCGCTGGGCCGAGCCCGCCAACGCAGCGGCTGCCGTTTCGCTCGACGAAATGCGCAAGCCGCTGGGCCTGCTGCTGCGCTGCGGCGGCGGCCCGGCGGGCATGCGCATCGGAGCCGCCGCCGCCCGGGGCCACGGCGGCCCGCGCGGCTGGGCGCAACGCGTGGCCGGCAGCGGCACCCGTGCGGCCCTGCCGGAGCTGCACAGCGACCTGCTGGCCCTGCCGCCCACGGTGGCGGTGTTTGCAGACAAGGCGCTGAACCGATCGCTTTACCTCTGGCTGGCCGCCCTCGCCTCGCAGTGGGGCACGGTGAACCCGCCGCAGGGCAGCGGCTGGCTGGGGCACAACCTGGCGGCGGCGCGCGCGACGCTGGGCACCTTCCCGGGCCTGGCCGGCCCCTACGCGCAGCTCCGCCAGGCCCAGCTGGCGCTGCGGCCGGCGCTCGCCACGCTGCGCGGGCCCGCCGCCGAGGCCGAGGGCTGGGTGCAACGCGCCTTGCGGGGTGAACTGGAAGACCTCTTGCCATCGGGCCCGCTCTCGCCCGCAGGGCTCGGCCCCGCCGCCGTGGCGCCCGTGTGGCTGTGGCTCGACGGCGGCGACGGCACGGCGGGCGAGTCCGCGGCCGTGCGCAAGGCGCAACCGTCCGCACCGCCAGCCGCGCCCGACGCTGCGGCAGCGCCCGCGCCGGAGGACCGCACGCGCCGCAAGGCCGAGCGCGTGCGCGACGAGCGCCACGCGGCGCCGCTCATGCTTTTCTTCCGCGCCGAATCCATCCTCTCCTGGGGCGAGTTCACCAAGGTGCAACGTGCCGACGACGACAGCGACGACGGCAACGCGCTGGAGGCCGCCCGCGACATGGATGTGCTCGCCATTGCCGACGACCCGGGCCATGCCAACCGCCTGGCCGCGCGCGTGCGCTTCGACCTGGACCTGCCCAGCGCCGCGGCCGACGACGTGGCCCTCGGGCCCGGCGAACACCTGCCTGAGTGGGACTGGAAGGCCGGCGTGCTGCGGCCCGCGCACTGCGCCGTGCAATGCCGGGTGGCGCGCGACGCCGCCCCCTTCACGCCCAGCACCCAGCTGCGCACCACCGTGCGCCAGGTGCGCCGCCGCCTCGAAGTGCTGCGCGCGGCCCCCCTGCGCGCGCACGCCCAGGCCGACGGCGACGAGCTGGACGTGGACGCCTGGGTGCGCCACGCCGCCGACGCGGCCGCCTGGCGCAGCGAATCCCCCGCCGTGTGGCAGCGCCGCGTGCGGGCCGAGCGCAGCCTGGCCACGCTGCTGCTGGCAGACCTGTCGCTCTCTACCGACGCGCACGTGGCCGGCGCGGGCCAGCCCATGCGCGTGGTGGACTTGATCCGCGATGCGCTGTATGTGTTTGGCGAGGCGCTGGCGGCGGGTGGCGACACCTTCGAGATGCTGGGCTTCAGCTCCGTGCGGCGCCAGAACGTGCGCATCCAGCACCTCAAGGGCTTTAACGAAGCCTGGACGGGCGCCGCCCAGGCCCGGGTCGGCGCCATCAAACCCGGCTACTACACGCGCATTGGCGCCGCCATCCGCCACGCCACTGCGCGCCTGGCCGCGCGGCCCGAGCGCCAGCGCCTGCTGCTGCTGCTGACCGATGGCAAGCCCAACGACCTGGACGTGTACGAAGGCCGCTACGGGCTGGAGGACACGCGCCATGCGGTGCAGGAGGCGCGCGCGCAGGGCTTCACGCCCTTCGCGGTGACCATCGACGACGCGGGCCATGACTACCTGCCCTACCTCTTCGGCCGACAGGGCTACGCCCTGGTGCACCGCCCACGCGACCTGGCGCAACGGCTGGCGGCCGTGTATAGCCAGCTCACCAGATAGAAATGATGCAGCGCACCACGGCCTTTGACCAAGGTCATGAAGATGCATCTCGCATCCTTGTTTAATGGCGCATTTCCACAAGACCCACAAGCCTGCGCCATGGACATCCGGCAGTTCGACATTCCACGCTATCTCTCGGCCCTGCCGCTGTTCCAGGAATCTACCTCCGAAGAGCTTTCTCGCTTGGCCACCGGCTGCCGCCTGCGGCGGTTCGCTCGCGGCGACAGCATCTTCCGCGTGGGCACGCCGTGCGAGGAGTTCCACGTCACCGTGCTGGGCCAAGTCAAGCTCTTTGCGCTTTCACCTGCCGGCCAGGAGAAGGTGATCGAGCTGGTGGGCCCCGGCATGAGCTTTGCCGAAGCCCTGATGTTCACCGGCAAGCCCTACATCATCAACGCCCAGGCGCTGGCCGACACCCTGCTGCTGAGCGTGGACAAGGCCACGGTGGAGCGCGAGATCGAGGCTGACCCGCGCTTTGCAATGCGCATGCTGGCCGGCATCTCGCGGCGGCTGCATGGGCTGGTGCACGATGTGCAGACCTACACGCTGCACAGCGGCATGCAGCGCGTCATCAGCTATCTGTTGCACGAGCTGCCTGAGGAATCGAACGACGCCGCCAGCATCGCGCTGGCCTGCGCGGGCCACGGCCATCCGCAAGGCCCCGGTGGCCTGAACGTGACCTTGCCGGTGAGCAAGGCCACCATGGCCTCGCGCCTGTCGCTCACGCCGGAGTACTTCTCGCGCGTGCTCCATGAACTGGAGGATGCCGGGCTCATCCGCATGGACAAGCGCGAGATCCACATCCCCGACGCTGCACGCCTGGCCGCGCACACCTGGCCCGAGCCCTGCTCTCGCCGGTGCATGTCAGCCCAGGCCGCCGTGGCGCTACCCGCCTGACCTGGGCTTGCCAACTCTGTATGGCCGCGTGCGGGTGGGGCCGACTTTGACTAGGGGCGCACCCTGCCGGCCAACTGGTCGAAGCCCTCACCCGATTATCGGCTGGCCTGCGCTGAGCGCATCCATGGCTTCGCGCGAACGGCTTCCGCTGACACCGACCGGTGCCATAAGCTCATCACAAAGGATTCGAAGGCCCCGGCACGCAGCGATGCAAGAATGGCCCCGCGGCGGCGCTGCCGCCTCTCCCATCCAACCGTTCAGAAGGACTTAGCACCATGAAAATCGAAACCCTGGCCGTCCACGCAGGCTACAGCCCCGACCCCACCACCAAGGCCGTGGCCGTGCCCATCTACCAGACGGTGGCCTACGCGTTTGACAGCGCCCAGCACGGCGCGGATCTGTTCGACCTGAAGGTGCCGGGCAACATCTACACCCGCATCATGAACCCCACGACCGACGTGCTGGAAAAGCGCGTCGCGGCGCTGGAAGGCGGCATCGCCGCGCTGGCCGTGGCCTCGGGCATGGCGGCCATCACCTACGCCATCCAGACCATTGCCGAAGCTGGCGACAACATCGTCTCGGCCAGCACGCTCTACGGCGGCACCTACAACCTGTTTGCCCATACGCTGCCCCAGCAAGGCATCACCACCCGCTTTGCCGACCCGCGCGACCCGGCGAGCTTTGCGCAGCACATCGATGCGCGCACCAAGGCCATCTTCATCGAGTCCATCGGCAACCCGCTGGGCAATGTGACCGACATCGCGGCCATCGCCAAGGTGGCGCATGACCACGGCGTGCCGCTGATCGTGGACAACACGGTGCCCAGCCCCTATCTGCTGCGTCCCATCGAGCACGGCGCCGACATCGTGGTGCACTCGCTCACCAAGTACCTGGGCGGCCACGGCAACAGTGTGGGCGGCGCGATCGTGGACAGCGGCAAGTTCCCGTGGGCCGAGCACAAGGCCCGCTTCCCGCGCCTGAACGAGCCCGACGTGAGCTACCACGGCGTGGTCTACACCGAGGCCCTGGGCCCGGCTGCCTTCATCGGCCGGGCGCGCGTGGTACCACTGCGCAATACCGGCGCGGCGCTGGCGCCGCTCAATGCCTTCCTGATCCTGCAAGGCATCGAAACTCTGGCGCTGCGCATGGACCGCATCTGCGACAACACGCTGGCCATTGCCAAATACCTGCAGAGCCATCCCAAAGTGGAGTGGGTGCGCTACGCCGGCCTGCCGGACCACCCCGACCACGCTGTGGTGCAACGCCAGTCGGGCGGCAAGGCCTCGGGCATCCTGAGCTTTGGCGTGAAGAATGATGATGCCGACCCGCGCGCGGCCGGGGCGCGTTTCCTGGACGCGCTGCAGCTCTTCACGCGGCTGGTCAATATTGGCGACGCCAAGTCGCTCGCCACCCACCCCGCATCAACCACCCACCGCCAGCTCAACCCGGAGGAACTGGCCAAGGCCGGCGTGAGCGAGGGCATGGTGCGCCTGTCCGTGGGCATTGAGCACATCGACGACCTGCGGGCCGACCTGGCGCAGGCGCTCGAGAAGGTGTGATGCGCGAGTGGCCATGCGCTGTGGGCGTGTGGCCACTCAAAAATTCAAGTGTTTTTGGCCTCTAGCGCTGGATTGACAAGCGCTATTAGCTATAATTTTAATAGCAAATCAAACCGCAGTGCTGCAGCCTGGCGCCCTGATTTACCGGCCCACGCTGACCAGTGGTGCAGCGCCGCTGCCCATCAGCACCGTGTTGCCCTGCTTGCTGGCAATGGCCAGCGCGGTGTCCCGCTGGATCTCGGCCAACCGGATTTCCTTGAGCGCGGGCGTGAGCGATGCGCTGATGATCTGGTTGGCCCTCGCCTCCCCTTCGGCCTGCACGATCAGGCGTTCCGCCTCGGCCTTGGCCAAGTCAATCTCCTTGCGTTTTTTCTCGATGGCCTGGTCCGTTTCGGCACGCTGGCGGATGGCCGACTCGATGGCCTTGTCCGTCAGCATGTTGCGCACGTTTACGGCGGTGACGGTGAACGCGCCCTTGTCGGTGGCGTCCAGTTCGGCCTGCAGGGTGGTGCGCACGCTTTCCGCCAGCTCGGCGCGCTTGGTGTGCATGGTGGTAGCGTCCATCTGGGCAATGGCCTTGTAGACGGCCTCGCGCGCTTCTCGCTGCACGCGGCTGTAGGCCACCAGCAAGTCTCCCGTGCCGTCCTTCACCACCTGCCGGTGTTGCACTACGTCGCCCTGGTATTTAACGAACAGCGCAGGAATGGAAGCAGGCGTGGTCTTGAAATAGATATCGATGTCCACGTCCTGCATGGTCAGGTTGTCGCGGCTCTTGGGCGTCAGGTTTTCCAGCGAGAAGCTCACCTCCTTGGCAGTGAACTCGTCCACCGTCTTGAACAGCGTCAAGTACAGCCCGGGCGGCAGCGCTTCCTGGCCCACCTTGCCCAGGGTGCGCTCCACGCCGACGTTGCCGGTATCGATCTGGCTGCAAGCGCCGAGTGCGGCACTCAGGCACAACAGGGAAATGGTTCGCAGGGCAGTCATGGGAAATCTCGCGCGGACAAAAAACGGAAGGGACACAGCTTGCTGTGGCTGCGCCGGGGGCCCAGCGGCCGCGATTGTAGGAGAGCCGCATGCCCATATAGCGCGCGGCGTGCACGGGTGCCCATGCACCCGCGGCGCTGCCAAGACCAATGTCATTGCTGGCGCGGCGCGCCGCCAGGAGCTCAGCTAATGTCAAGCGCCGCAACGCTGCAAACCGCCTGCCAAGGCACTTACCCGAAGGGTGGAGTGGAATCTGGCGATGCCGCCTCGGGGGCTTGCCCGGGGCCCAAGCCCATGCGGCGCCTCTGGAGCATCCACTTCATCACGATGGCACGCCAATGCGTTCCCCGAGAAGATCTTGAACAGGTTTTCAGGATCAACCCAGATGGCGCGCCAACCTCAGCCCCGTGAACTGCCAGCGGGCCGAGGCCGGAAAGAAGTTGCGGTAGCTGGCGCGCCCATGCCCGGGCGGCGTGGCGCACGAGCTGCCGCGCAGCACGTACTGGTTGACCATGAACTTGCCGTTGTACTCGCCCACCGCCCCTGCCGCCGGGCGGAAGCCGGGGTATGGGGCATAGCTCGACTGCGTCCATTGCCAAGCAGCACCGAAAAGCTGCTCGAGGGGATCTGCTCCGCCCTGCGTGGCCGCGTGCTCCCATTCCGCCTCGGTTGGCAAACGCGCACCCGCCCAGCGGGCATAGGCGTCCGCCTCGTAGTACGACACATGCACCAGGGGAAGCTCGGCCTGCAGCAGTCCCAGGCCGGCGAGGGTGAACGTGCGCCATCCGCCTCCGCCCTCGGGGTGCCAGTACAGCGGGCGCTCCAAGCCTTGCGCCCTGCACCAGTCCCACCCTTCCGCCAGCCACAGCTGGGGGTTCCGGTATCCGCCGTCTTCCACGAACGCCGCGTATTCCCCCTGGGTGACCAGGCGTGTGGCCAGGGCGTAGGGGTGCAGGTACACGCAGTGTCGCGGCCCCTCGTTGTCGAACGCAAAGCCGCCGCCAGCGTGCCCGACCTCCACCAGCCCGCCTTCGAACGAACGCCATGCCAAAGGCCCTGCTGCAGCCGGCGCCACGACATCGGCAGCTGGCGAATAGGCCGGGAACAGCGGGTTGCAAGACAGCAGGTGCAGGACGTCGGTCAGCATCAACTCCTGGTGCTGCTGCTCGTGCTGCAACCCCAGTTCCACCAGGCTGCAGAGGACCATGTCGTGCGGTGCCGCGGCCAGCAGACGTGCCATGCGCTCATCCACCTGCACGCGGTAGGCCAGCACGTCTTCGAGCGACGGCCGCGTCAACAGCCCCCGCTGCGGACGGGGGTGCTTTTCCCCCACCCCGTTGTAGTAGGAGTTGAACAGCACCCGGAATGCAGGATGGAACGGTGTGAAGTCCCGCTCGTACGCTTCGAGTACAAAAGTTTCAAAGAACCAGGTGGTGTGCGCCAGATGCCATTTGGTAGGGCTCGCATCGGGCATGGATTGCGCGCTGCAATCCTCCGCCGACAGGGGCGCGGCCAGCGCCACGGAACGGGTGCGAATGGCGGCGTAGCGGGAGTGAAGTGGGGTCAACGGCGAGGTCATTGCAGATCGGTATCAAGGACGGGCATGCACGACCGCAAACCAGTCTCGCTCATCGGTCCACGCCTGGGCTTGGGCAAAACCAGCCCGGGCCAACATGTCGGTGAACACCGGCAGGGGGTATTTGTAGCTGTTTTCGGTGTGGATGCGCTCACCGCGCTCAAACACCCGGCCTCCGCCCGGCCAGCGCACCTGGGCATCGGCGAGGGCTTCCAGGTGCATTTCGATGCGCGAGTCCTCGCGGTTGAAAAAGGCCCGGTGCTGCCACTGGGCCAGATCGAAGTCGCTGCCGATCAGCCGGTTCACATGGCGCAGCACGTTGCGATTGAACTCGGCCGTCACCCCCGCCCCATCGTCATACGCGGCTTCCAGAATGGCCACGTCCTTGGGCAGGTCGATGCCGATGAGCAAGCCGCCATCGTCGTCCACCAGCTCCCGCATGTGGCCCAGCAGCTCCAGCGCGTGCGGGGGGTCAAAGTTGCCGATGGAGGAACCGGGATAGAACACCAGTCGACCTGCGCGCGGAATGTCGCGGGGCAGGTCCACCCCATGGGTGATGTCGCCCCCAACTGCTCGGGCATCCAGCCAGGGCAGGTCGCGCTGCAGCGATGCCACAGAGTCTTCTAGGAAGTCGGCAGAAATGTCGACCCCCACAAAACACGACGGCCGGACGGTCTCGCACAGGGCGCGGGCCTTTCGGCAGCTGCCAGCGCCCAGTTCGATCAGGACGCGGCCGGTACCCACCGCACGGGCAATGGCCGCCGCGTGGTGCCGCATCAGCGCATTTTCGGTGCGGGTGGGGTAATACTCGGGCAGCTGGGTGATGGCCTCGAACAGCTGTGAGCCTTGCTGGTCGTAGAAGTATTTGGGCGAAATGCGCGCGGGCCGCTGGCAGAGGCCGTGCGTGATGTCCGTGTAGCGAGGCAGGAGCATGGGTCGGTGGGGCCTGTGGCTGCGGCGGGGCCGCGAATGATCTGAACAGGCGGCCGGGCGCCTGCGCCGCGGCCATTGTGGGGCCATGCCGCGGGTGAGCGTGTAGGCAAAATCCTAGTCCCGCTTCCGCAGCCTCGCAGAAGCAAAAAAAGGCCGGCGCAAGCGCCAGCCTTTTACCCTTGGAGAACTCTCGAACTCTCGCAGCTTCGAAGGCCGGGGACGGTGCCCCAGCGCTTCTTAGAAGCGGTAGCCCAGACCCACGCCCACCAGAACGGGGTCCACCTTGAAGGTGCCTAGCTTGGCACCGCCTGCGGCCACATCGGTCTTGATGTAGACCTTCTTCACGTCGAAGTTGAGGTACAGGTTCTTGGACAGCGGAATGTCCACGCCGGCTTGCAGGGCGGGACCGAAGCTGTTGCGGTCGATGCTCACGCCAGCGGGCAGATGCACGCTGGAGAAGCGGGTGTAGTTCAGGCCGGCGCCCACATAGGGTTTGAAACCGCCCAGGTCAAAGTGGTATTGCACCGTGAGCGTGGGTGGCAGGTGCTTGAGCGTACCGATGGGCGCGCCGCCTGCACGCAGGGTGTGCTTCTGGGGCACCGTGAGGATCAGCTCGGCGGCAATGTTCTTGTTGAAGAAGTACGTGATGTCAACTTCGGGGATGGTCTTGTCATTGATCGTCAGGCCCAGCGGCGTGCTGTCCTTGTTCGCGCTGTCGAGGTTGACGACGCGTGCGCGGACCATCCAGGGGCCTTCTGCTTGTTGCGCCAGCGCAGCGCCAGAAGACAGAACACACAGAGCGGCTACAGCCAGCAGAGTTTTTTTCATGGTGATATTCGCATCGGTTGGACGGGGACGACCCCCGTGCAAGCATTGGACCGCTGCCCCACCCTGCCGACCTTGCCCTAACTCAAGCCCTGCGAATTCCAACTTAGACATACATCAAGGAATAACCACTAATGCGCAGTGGATTTGCCCCGCACTCGCTGAACCGCTTTGACGCCCACCAGAACCAGGCCGCCGGCGATGATGCCCACCAGCGCGTTGAGCAGGTTCTCTGCCACCACTTTCCACACCCCGCCTGCGGGCCATTGGCCCGCGGCGGCAGCCGCGCCTTCCACGGCGTGGTGCAGCATCGGCACGCCGTGCACCAGAATGCCCCCGCCCACCAGGAACATCGCCGCTGTGCCCGCCACCGACAAGCCTTTCAT
>NZ_JALEGG010000107.1 GCF_022763525.1 Acidovorax sp. | reverse complement strand
CAGCACCACGCAGGTGGGCGAGGCGATTGCGGCGCGGGTGGCAGGAGACTGAGCGCGTCTTCTGCAATTACTCCTGATTTGATAGCTGCTTGCGCTTGTATATCAGGCGCTGGCACACATTTTTGCTTGAATCCGAGGCGCGCGGAAGATCGGGTCCGCGCTGCTCAACCTCCGCCAGGCGGCACCCTGAAACGCTCGGTCACCTGCTGCTCGGCCCGCGACAGTCGGTCGCCCAGGAACGCCAGTCGCCGCACAAGTCCTTCGGGCAGCTTCACCCTCGTCCTCCACCGCTGCATCGTCCGTCCCCACAGCGACCCGAAGCGCTGCGGATCTGCGGCATGTAGCGAGTCGGGCAAGTCGGACGGAGCAGAGGGCGGAGTGTGGAACGTCATGCCCGCAATGGTCGGATTCACCCTAACATCTGTAAAGTTGAATTCAATGAAGCTTCAATTCACAAATCCTGATGCGAAACCTCAACCTCGATCAATTGCAGACGCTGGTGGCCATTGCCGATCTGGGCAGCTTTGCGGCGGCAGCCCAAGCACTGCACCTGGCTCCGCCCACGGTCAGCCTGCACATCAAGGAACTCGAATCGCGGCTGGCCGCTGACCTGGTGGTGCGAGGACGGCGGCAGGCAGAGCTCACGCCAGCGGGCCAACTGCTGGTGCAGGAGGGGCGCCTGCTGTTGCTCGGCTGTGATGACCTGCTCGAAAGGGTGCGGCGGCGTGCCTCGGGGCGTGAGGGCGTGGTGCGCGTGGGCGTTTCGGCAGGCGTCAGCACCCGCCTGCTGCCCCGCATGCTGGAGGCCCTGGCCGAACGCAGCCCGGGCGTGGAAATCCGGCTGGAGGCGGTGGGTTCGGCCGAATCCATGCGCCGCCTGCAGGCGGGCACGCTCGATGTGGCCATCGTCGCCAGCCCCCAGCCGCCGATGGCCGAGATCGGGCAAATGCCCTGGCGTAACGACTCCATGGTTGCGCTGCTGCCAGCCGAGTGGCAGGCGCCCGAGCGGGTCACGCCCGGCTGGCTCGCCCACCGGCGCTGGGCCTCGTTTGCCCCGGCCACGCAGATGCACGGCCTGGTCGCCCAGTGGTTTGGCCAGGCCGGGCACTACCCCCGCCCCTTTCTGGCCCTGAGCTACCCTGGCGCGCTCAAGAGCCTGGCGGGTGCCAGCCAATGCGCCGCGCTGCTGCCGCTGGAAGAAGTGGAAGACTTGCAGGGATCGGCAGACGTGCACATTCGCCCGCTGGAGCCGCCGCTCATGCGCCCCATGGCAGTGGCGTACCGCCGCCAGCCAACGCCCTCTCCTGCGGTGGAGGGTGTGTTGCAGCTGCTGGCCAAATTTGCGGACGGGCGGTAGTTGCCGGCCGCCACCCCAGCCATCGCTCAGGCCATCACCCCGGCCTCATGTCCTCGGCACCTGCCGCACATGGCACTGCAGGCCGCCGAAGATACGGCTGCACGAACAGGCACAAGCCTGTGATCAGCAGCAGCGCCAGCGGCGGCAGGGGTGCATAGGTCAACCAATCCGGCGGAGGGCCTGAACCCATCCCTCGGGCCCCAAAGTTGGCGATCACGGTCAGCGTGAACGCCATCGACACCCAACGGTGAAACCGCCGGATGCCAGCACCCACACCGGCGCTCATTGCCCACCTCCGGCCGCCAGCTGGATCATCTTCCAGCCATTGCCCGCCGGGTCCCGAAAACCCGCATCCACATTGCCGTACCGGTCCACGGGCGCCTGCGTGAACTCCACACCCTGGTCGCGCAGCCGGGCATACGCAGCGCGGCAATCTGCCACATGCAACACCAGCGGCGGCATGGCGCCCTTGGCCACCATGGCGCGCAGCGTCTGCGCCGTGGCGGCATCGTGGATGGGCGGGCCGGGTGTGAACAGCCCCAGCTGAAAGCCCGGCTGGTCGGGATGCTGCACTGTCAGCCAGCGGTAGGGGCCGTTGCGCACGTCCGTGTGCACCTGAAACCCGAGTTTGCCCACATAGAACGCGAGCGCCTCGTCCTGGTCGTCCACATACACCCCCACCACACCAATGCCTTGGTTCTTCGTCATCAGATCTCCTTGGTTGCTAAGAGCCTGTTCAAGGTCTTTTTGGAGATCGCATTGGAGTGCAATCGGGAGGAGTGGATGCTTCGGATGCGCCGCATGGGCTCGTGCCCATGCAAGCAGCCGGGGCTTCCAATCGCCCGATTTCACTCCAACCCTTCGGGCAAGTGCCTTGCCGGGCTGTCTGCGGCGTTGCGGCGCTTGCCAATAGCCGCGCTATTGGCTGCCCACCGCGCCTTGCATCCCATCCCGGCAAGGTACTTGTGCGACTCCAAAAAGACCTTGAACAGGCTCTAGGACCGATTTGTACCTTCCGCCAGGCGGCGGCGCTTCTCCAAAACTGCTGTGGTGAGGTCGGGGCGTTGCGCGGCCTTCAAGACACAGGCGGGCACCCGGTCCAGTGGCGCGGCATTGGCCTGGGCCTCCCTGCGCACCGCACTGGGGCTCATCCCCGTGATGTCGCGAAAGATGCGCCCGAAGGTGCCCAGGCTTTCCCAGCCGGTGGCAAACGCAATCTCGGTGATGGGCAGGTTCGTATCGCGCAGCAGCGTGGTGGCCTGCTCAATGCGGCGGGTCAGCAGGTAGCGGTGGGGTGGAATGCCGAACGCCTGCCGGAACGAGCGGGCGAAGTGCGCCTCCGACACGCCGCTGACCTCGGCCAGCCGCTGCACGGACCAGGCCTCGTGCGATGCGGCGTCCATGCGGTCCTTGGCGCGCAGCAGGCGGCGCA
Source organism: Acidovorax sp. (assembly GCF_022763525.1). GTDB lineage: Bacteria > Pseudomonadota > Gammaproteobacteria > Burkholderiales > Burkholderiaceae_C > Acidovorax. Next base: position 3,594 of record NZ_JALEGG010000107.1, on the reverse strand, counting down.
ACAGGGCCGGGTCCTGCGGCGCAATGGCCGCACCCGATGTCTGCTTCGATGGCGCAGAGGGCGCGCTGGAGGGCAATGGGTGCGGGCGCTCAAGGGGCATGCGCGAAGCATATCGCCTTGGGTTCTGGCGACCCGCCCGACTGTCCCGGCCATGGATCGCGGCTGGCACGCACACTCGGAGTCGCTTTTCAGGCTATCTGCACATCGCCAAAGACTTCGAGCGCCTGGCCGTTCAGCGCCCGCAGCGTATCGGCAGGGTCCACCGCCTCGCCCAGGGCCAGCGCACCGATGCGCTGGTACGCCGGGGCCATCAGACGCTGCGCGGCCTCCAGCACGAGGGGCGCCGTCACGGCATAGATGTCCTGGCCGCGCACCCCAGCCGTCCGCACCACGCCGTTCTGCACCAGCCGCACCACCAGTTCAAAACGCTGGGCCGACCGGCCGCTGCCATCCACGGCCGTGGGCGGCGGGGTGCTGGCATCGCGAATGTCTGCCAAGGCGGAGCGGTTGATGAGTGAGCGGATGGTATCGGCCCGCAGGTGGTGGGCCAGGGTGATGGTCTCACTGAACGGCAGTTCGACCATGGCATAGGTCGCCAGGGGCGCGGCAAAGGTCCAGTCGGGCACGTCGGCAGCGGGCACCAGCGGCACCAGGCGCCCGCCCTGCACCACCTGGCGCTGCGCCTTGTTGCGCTCGCCCGTCAGGCGCGTGCCTTCGGTGGGCCACCAGCGGTCCAGCCCCATGGCGACGGTGATCTCGTCGATGGGGCCGGGCGCGGCGAGCGCGCTGGCCAGCAGGTCGGCCAGGCCGCCATAAAAACCAGCGGCAGGCACCACCACGCGCCCGGCAGCCACGGCGGGCGCCTGCAGATCGGCAAAGGTGGCCTGGGCGCTGGGCTGCTCGGCGGTCACATCGATGTAGTGGGCGCCCGCCTGCAGCGCGGCCTGCGCCACCGGGGTGGCCGTGTCCATGAAGGGCCCCGCGCAATGGATGACCACGCCACAACCGGCAAAGGCCTGCACCAGCGCCGCCGGGTCGTCCAGCGCCGCCACGCGGCACTCCACCCCCGAGGGAAACAGCGCAGCCAGCCGGGTGGCATTGCGCCCCACGGCCACCACGCGCAGGCCACGGCGCAAGGCCTCCTGCACCACAAACTGGCCGGTATGGCCGCTGGCACCGTACACCGCGATGGAAGAAACAGAGGATGTCATGGAGAACCTTTCGGGAAAGAAGGGGAGTGAAAATTGACGATACAGACCTGTCTGTTTTTTGAAGATTACAGACAGGTCTGTATCATGTCAAGCGTGGCTGCACATTCTTTTCCCCCTCCCCTCCCGGCAACCGCGCCAGGCGCCCGCCCCAAGCCTGCGTCACGGCGCGCTGCGACGGCCTCCAGCGAGCCCGTGCAGGACGTGCGCGAGCGCATCCTCGACACGGCATCGAGCCTGTTCTACCAACGCGGCGTGCGTGCCGTGGGGGTGGACCTGGTGGTGGCCGAAGCGGCCGTGGCAAAGACCAGCCTGTACCGCTACTTCCCCACCAAGGACGACCTCATCGTGGCTTTTCTGGAGCGCGAGGATGTGGATTTCTGGGGCCTGTGGGATGCAGTGGCGGCGGAGCATGCCAACGACCCGGCTGGCGAGCTGGAGGCCCACATGCAGTGGATCGGCGAGCGGCTCGCACGCTCCAACTACCGGGGATGTCCGCAGATCAACGTGGCGGCGGAATTTGCCGAGCAGGACCATCCCGCCCGCCGCGTGGCGCAGCAGCACATGGTGACGCTGCGCAGCCGGCTACACGGCCTTGCCCAGCGCCTGGACGCCCCACGGCCGGAGGAACTGGCAGCCCAGCTGGCCGTGCTCATCAACGGTGCCTTCGTGAGTTCAGGCCTGCTCAGCGGGGACGAGGCCACGCCCGTACTGCAGGCCGCAGTGCGTGCCTTGCTGGCGGGTGCGCAGGCAGGCCGCTCGTAGCAGAGCAGCGGGAACAACACATCCTGCAAAAGCAAAAAGGCCCTCGCAGCGAACGAGGGCCTTTGCCTTTCCAGCGTGGCGATTCGTGTGGGTTGCGTGGCTTGCGCCACAGCCCTGGTGTCAGCTCCCCGCGACCTTCATGCGATTGACCAGGATAGAGCCCACCGTCTTCGCGCCGTAGTTGTAGGCGTCGGCACCCACGGCCTCGATGCCCTTGAACATGTCCTTGAGGTTGCCCGCGATGGTGATCTCGTGCACCGGATAGGCGATGCGGCCGTTCTCGACCCAGAAGCCGCTTGCGCCGCGCGAATAGTCGCCCGTCACGTAGTTCACGCCCTGGCCCATCAGCTCCACCACGAAGAGGCCCGTGCCCAGCTTTTGGAGCATGGCGTCCAGGTTGTCGCCCGCCTGCGTGTGGCGCGAGGTCATGATCAGGTTGTGCGAGCCACCGGCATTGCCCGTGGTCTTCATGCCCAGCTTGCGAGCCGAGTAGCTGCTGAGGAAATAGCCCTCCACACGCCCGCCCTTGACCACCTTGCGGGGCGCCACGCGCACACCCTCTTCGTCAAACGGCGAGCTGCCCTTGCCGCGCAGGATGAACGGATCTTCCAGGATGTCGATGTGCTTGGGAAAGACCATCTTGCCCAGCGAATCGAGCAAAAAGCTGCTCTTGCGATACAGCGAGCCGCCGCTGACGGCCTGCACAAAGCCACCCAGCAGGCCGGCGGCCAGGGTGGATTCGAACAGCACCGGGCATTGCGTGGTGGGGATCTTGCGCGAGCCCAGGCGGCTCAGCGCGCGCTGCGCAGCGTAGCGGCCCACGGCCTCGGGCGAGGCCAGCTCGGCGGCATTGCGCATGGAGCTGTACCAGGCATCGCGCTGCATCTCGGCGTTCTTGCCAGGCATCGAGGCAATGGGCGCCACCGAGAAGCTGTGGCGCGAACTGGCATAGCCGCCGCGAAAGCCGCGCGTGTGGGCGCTGAAGAAATGGCTCTGCTGCGCCGACACGCCCGCGCCTTCGCTGTTGGTGATGCGGCGGTGGGTCTTGAGCGCCGCGGCCTCGCACACCTTGGCCATCTCGGCGGCTTCCTCGCTGGTGATGGCCCAGGGGTGGAACAGGTCCAGGTCACGGTGCATGTCGGCCGGGGCGATGTCATCGGCGTCCGGCAGGCCTGCCATGGGATCTTCAGCCGTGAAACGGGCGATGTCGTAGGCTGCCTGCACGGTCTGCTCGATGGCCTTGTTCGAGAAATCGGAGGTGCTGGCGTTGCCACGGCGGTTGCCGATGTACACCGTCACGCCCAGCGACTTGTCGCGATTGCGCTCCACGTTCTCCAGCTCGCCCTTGCGCACGCTCACGGAAAGGCCGCAGCCCTCCGATGCCTCGGCACCCGCATCGGTGGCGCCCAGCTTCTTGGCATGCGCCAGAGCGCGGTCGACCAGCTCCTCAAAAAAAGGGCGGCTGTAGCTGAAGCCGCTGTCGGGCGTGCGGGACGTGGCGGGGGCTTGCGCGGTGCGAGGGGAGGGTGTATTCATATCGGCAGCTATGATACTTGCCGCTGTGGCGCGTCGAGAGCCTGTTCACGATCTCCCAGGGGTCGCGCAGCGGTCTTTGCGGGAT
>NZ_JALEGG010000010.1 GCF_022763525.1 Acidovorax sp. | reverse complement strand
GGCGGCTACGCTCCGCGCGGTGACGCCGGCGCGCCCCGCGGCGACTTCGCTGGCCGCAAGCCTGCCTTTGCCAAACCTGGTGGCGGTAAGCCTTTTGTGGCCCACGATGCGCGCAAGCGCCCCGCGCGTCCCGCGCGCTGATCCCGCGGGGAGCATCCATGCTGCTCTGAAGGGCCGGTACCGCAAGGTGCCGGCCTTTTCTGTTTTTGGGTTCGGTCAGGGCATGGCGAACTGATGGCTCGACAATAATGGACCTCTGGAGGAGCTTGCCGTGTCGTCTTCGTTGTCGTCGGGTGCCGACTTTGAGCACATGTTTGAACTGGCGCCGGTATCCCTGTGGCTCGAGGACTACAGCGCGCTGAAGCAGATTTTCGAAGGCTGGCGTGCCGATGGCGTGACTGACCTGCGTGCCCACCTCGCGCAAGACGCCGAGCGGGTGCGGCAGTGCAGCGCCGCGTTGAAGGTGCTGAAGGTGAATCGCCGGACGCTGGAGCTGTTTGCGGCAGAAAGCCAGCAGGTTCTGGAGGCCAACTTGGATCGGGTGTTTCGGGACGATATGCACGACGCCGTGACCCATGAGTTGGCGGCCCTGTGGTCGGGCCAGCTCGAGTTCGCCAACCAGTCCGTCAACTACACGTTGGATGGGCGGCGGCTGGACGTGCACATCCGTGCGCGTGTGTTGCCGGGGTACGAGTCCGACTGGAGTCGGGTACTGTTGTCGCTGGAAGACGTTACGTCCGCCATGCAGAGCGCCCGCCAGCTTCGCCGTAGCGAACAGTATGCACGCGACCTTTTCGAGCACTCGCCCGTTTCCCTGTGGGTGGAGGACTTCAGCGTCGTGAAAAACTTGCTCGATGGCGTGCGTGCGCAGGGCATTGAAGACTTCAATACCTTCATTACCGTACACCCGGAGTTCGTTACGCGTTGCATGCAGGAGATCCGGGTCATCGACGTCAATCAGCAGACCTTGCGGATGTTTGGTGCCTCCAGCAAAGAGGTCCTGCTCAACAACATCGGGCGGGTGTTTCGTGATGAGATGCACGAGTCCTTTGCGGACCAGTTGCTGGACCTGTGGGAAGGCAAGACGTTCCAGCAGCGCGAAGTCGTCAACTACTCGCTCACGGGGGACGCCGTGCACATCCACATGCAGTTTTCCGTGCTGGCCGACCATCTGGCGGACTGGGGGCTGGTGTTGCTGTCGCTCGTCGACATCACCGCACGGAAGAAGGCAGAGGCTTACCTGGAGTACCTGGGCAAGCATGATGTCCTCACGCAGCTGCGCAACCGGGCGTTCTATGCCGAGGAGCTCAATCGCATCACGCGCAAAGGTCCCTGGCCACTCTCCGTCATCGCGATCGATCTCAATGGACTCAAAGCGGTGAATGACGAGCAAGGCCATGCCGCAGGCGATTCCCTGCTGCGGAGGGTGGGTGAAGTGCTCGCCAAGGCGGTGGATGCGCCGGCATGTGCCGCGCGCATCGGCGGGGATGAATTCACCGTCCTCCTGCCTGGGGTGGATGAGCGCGGCGCCTTTGCGCTCCAGGAACGCATTCTTTCCATGCTGGATTTGAACAATCAGTTCTATCCTGGCCAGCCCATCAGCCTGGCGATGGGCATTGCGTGCTGCCGTTCCGGTGATTCGGTCGAAGCGGCCATCCATCGGGCCGATCAGGCCATGTATGCCGAGAAAATCCGCTACTACCAGGACAAGGGTGTCGACAGGCGCAGTGCGATGGCCTAGGGGTGCTTAGCCGACCGCCGCGTGACGCCCAATCTCGGGCCAGCGGTGGTGCAGGTAGACCCAGGCAGTCATTCCTACCGCCATCATCAGCAGGGATGCCAGGGCGAGTAAAACGGTCGAGTGCATGACCAGTGGGACGATCACGCCGGCCACCAGGCCGTTGGCGGTCGAGCCGACGAACGCCTGCATGGACGATGCCATTCCGCGGCGCTCGGGGTGGAGGTCCAGTACCAGCAAGGTCACCACCGGCACCATCAGCGCCCAGCCAAACGCGAAGATGGCGATGGGCACCAGCGACCACGCGGCGTGGGCAGGAAGCAGGAGGTTGGCTCCCAGGTTGAAGACGGCCACTGCGAACATGATCACAAAGCCGTGCCGGATCTGGCGCTTGGGCGCGATCTTGCCGGCCAGCCGGCCGCTGAGCCATGCCCCACCCATGATGCCGGAGATGGTCAGCACGAAGAACCAGAAGAACTGCGTGGGCGCCAGTGCAAGGTGCTCCCCCAGAAACGCGGGTGCAGCCAGGACGTAAAGGAACATTCCGTTGAAAGGAACTCCACTGGCCAGCGCGAGCAGAAGAAACCGGGGGCTGGAACCCAGCTGCCAATAGCCTCGTATCAGGTGGGGCACATTGAAGGGCTGGCGGTGTTCGGTGTGCAGGGTCTCCGGCAGCAGCCTGAAATTGGCGATCCACAGCACAACGCCCACGCCGGTCAAGAACCAGAAGATGCTGTGCCAGCCTGCATGCACAAACAGCCACCCGCCGACGATGGGAGCAACGGCTGGCGCCACGCCGAAGTAGATCGTTACCTGGCTCATCACCTGCTGGGCCCGCGCGGGAGGAAACATGTCGCGAATGACGGCTCGCGAGACCACGATGCCCGCGCCAGTAGACAGCCCCTGCAGGGCGC
>NZ_JALEGG010000106.1 GCF_022763525.1 Acidovorax sp. | reverse complement strand
GGAAATCAAGGCGCCGCCGCAGGCACCGACCTGCGGTGCAGCCCTCTTGATGCCGGCCAGCGCACCGCCCCTGGCCATCCAAACACTGCGATGAGAAGGCCGTCGAGGTCCTCGCCAGCCCAGAAATGGGCGACCTTCGCAACACACCACCGTGCATTTCCCAGGCCACAGTTAACTCGAAAACTTCGCCGGCTGAATTCAGGATTTGGTCCCGTGGCAGGCGGTGACAACCGCATATTCCTTGGGCCGTAATTCCTACAATTTTTTGCACCCACTCGCAGGAAATCGGCCCATGAAATCGACAGATGAATCCCAAGATCAACCAGCGTCACCGCAGCTGCGCAGTGCCCGCTGGTTTCGCAAAAATGACCTTCCGGGTTTCATCCATCGATCCACCCTCGCAGCCGATGGGTGGACCCGAGAAGACCTAATGGAAAGGCCCATCGTCGGCATCCTCAACACCTGGTCGGACCTCAACCCTTGCAACCGGAACCTGCGCGCGCTGGCGCAGAAAGTCCGCGAAGGCGTGCTGGAAGCCGGCGGCATTCCGTTCGAGCTTCCGCTGATGTCGATCAGTGAGAACCTGGTCAAGCCCAGCGCGTTTCCGTTTCGCAATCTGCTGGCGATGGATGCCGAGGAGACCATCCGGGGCTATCCTGTGGACGCCGTGGTGCTGATGGGTGGCTGCGACAAGACCCAGCCGGGTCTGCTCATGGGCGCCGCCAGTGCCAATGTGCCCGCCATCGTGCTCAACAGCGGTCCCGGCACGCCGCGCTCCGCCACTGGCGGCGCTCTGGCCACGGCCAACGGGGTGTGGCGCTTTGTGGACCAACTCCGTGCGGGCTGCCTGTCCATCCAGGCTTTCGAGAATTTCGAACGCGAGACCATGGGCACCCCCGGCCATTGCAGCGAGATGGGCACCGCTTCGACGATGTCGACTCTCAGCGAGGCACTGGGTATGGCGCTCCCGGGCAGCAGCCTGATTCCCTCCAGCGATGGGCGGCGCAGCCAGATCGCCAAGGCGGTGGGACAGCGCAGCGTGGCCATGGCGCTGGGCGGACTGGCCCCTTCGGACATCCTGGATGCACGCGCCTTCGACAACGCCATCACGCTGCTGTGTGCGGTTGGCGGATCCACCAACGCCATCATCCACCTGCTGGCGCTGGCGGGTCGTGTCGGCGTGCCACTCACGCTGGACCGCTTTGACGAGATCGCCCGCCGCGTGCCGCTGATTGCCAACGTGCAACCCGCGGGGGAACACCTGACCGAGCGGCTGATGAGTGCCGGCGGCGTCCCGGCGCTGTTGCATATGCTGCGCCCCCTGCTGAACCTGGATGCGCCCACGGTGGATGGCCGAACCATCGGCCAGATTGCGGACGCGGCGCAGGTGTTCGATGCCGAGGTCATCCGGCCGCTGGATGCCCCCGTCAAGCCCGGCGCCAGCATCGTGGTGGTCAAAGGCAACCTGGCGCCGGACGGCGCGGTCATCAAGAGCTCCGCTGCGTCGCCGACCCTTTTCAAGCACCGGGGCAAAGCCGTCGTGTTCGACGACGTGCAGACCCTGGCGGACACCATCGACGACCCGGCGCTGGACATCGACGCCCACAGCGTGCTCATCCTGCGCAATTGCGGGCCGGTGGGCGCGGCCATGCCCGAATGGGGCATGCTGCCCTTGCCCCGCCGTCTGATGGAACAAGGGGTCAAGGACATGCTGCGAATTTCCGATGCGCGCATGAGCGGCACGGCCTACGGCACCTCCGTGTTGCACGTGTCGCCCGAGGCGGCCGTGGGTGGTCCGTTGTCGCTCGTGCGCACCGGGGACATGATCGAGCTGGATGTGTCCGAGCGCCGGCTCGAACTGCTGGTCAGCGACGAGGTCCTGGCCCAGCGGCGCAGCGAGGCCCCGCCGCAGGCACCGTCTCCCCATGTAAGGGGCTACCGCCAGTTGTTTATCCGCGAGGTCGAGCAGGCCCACCAGGGGTGCGACTTCCGCTTCCTGAAGGGTGCCAACGCGAACACGCTGCCCGAAGGCCTGTTCGACGGCTGGGTGGGTGGGTGGTGATGGGCGCGCAACCGATGAAGGTGCTGTACCGCTCCGATGTCGCCCGTGGCCCTGCCTGGCAGCAGCTGTTTGCCCAGCTCGCGCCGGACGTGGATTTCCGTGTCTGGCCCGAGGCCGGGAATCTGGACGAGATCGACTACCTGATCGCCTGGCAGGTGCCCCCAGAGTTCATCGCGGCCTTGCCGCGGCTGAAGGTGCTGTTCTCCTCCGGCGCGGGGGTGGACCACATCGACAGCTCGGCTGTCCCTCCCCATGTCGCGATCGTGCGGATGGTCGAGCCCGGCATCGTCAACGGCATGCTGGAGTACGTGACCATGTCGGTGCTCGCCTTGCACCGGCACCTGTTCGAGTACCAGGAACTCCAGCAACAAGGGCTGTGGCAGCCCATCGAGGTCTATCCGCCGTCGACCTGTTCGGTGGGCGTGATGGGGCTGGGCGTGCTGGGCCAGGCAGTGCTGGATCGCCTGGGCGTCTTCGGGTTCACGCGGCTGGGCTGGAACCGGTCGCCACGTGCCTTGCCCGGTGTCCGCTGTTTTGACGGTGAAGGAACGCTGAATGAGTTTCTGGGCCAGTGCGACATTCTTATCTGCCTGCTGCCCCTGACCGACGCCACTCGCGGCATCCTCAACGCGCGCCTGTTCGCGGCCCTTCCCGCCGGCAGCGCCCTGCTGCACGTGGGGCGCGGCGGTCATCTGGACCAGGAGGCCCTGCTGGACGCCCTCGACAGCGGCCACCTCAAGCGCGCCGTGCTGGATGTCTGCGACCCCGAGCCCCTGCCCTCCGAGCATGCGCTGTGGCGACACCCTCGTGTCGTGCTCACACCGCACGTGGCCAGCATGACCCAGCCAGAAACCGCCGTTCCGGTGCTGCTTGAGAACCTGCGCCGCCACCAGCGCGGCGAGGCGCTGCTGGACCAGATCGATCGCAGCAACGGTTATTGATCGAGAGATCGATAGTGACCAGGCAGAGCCGCCCCGGGGGCAGCCTGGATATGTTCATTCCTCCCCAACGAAAGGCCCCTCCCATGTCCATTGTTTTCAGACCCAAATACATCAGCTTCGACTGCTACGGCACGCTGACCAACTTCCAGATGGCCCCCTGGGCCCGCAAGCTTTTTGCCGACCGCATCAAGCCAGAGGAGATGGAGCAGTTCTGCAGGGACTTCGCAGCCTATCGCCTGGATGAAGTGCTGGGTGACTGGCAGCCCTACTACGACGTGGTCTACAACTCGGTTCTGCGCACCGCCAACCGCTGGGGCGTGCCATTTCGCGAGTCCGACGTGGCCGAGATTTATGCGGCCGTGCCGACCTGGGGCCCGCATCCGGACGTGACCGCGGGCCTCGCCAAGATCGCGGACAAGATCCCGCTGGTGATCATCTCCAATGCCATGGACCATCAACTGGTGCACAACGTGGAAAAGCTGGGCGTTCCCTTCCATCGTGTCTACACGGCACAGCAAGCCAAGGCGTACAAGCCCCGGCTGCGCGCTTTTGAATACATGATCGGCCAGCTCAACGCCAAGCCGGAAGACTTCTTGCACGTGTCCTCCAGCATGCGGTACGACCACATGTCGGCGCGCGATGCCGGCATCAAGGACAAAGCGTTCGTCAACCGCGGGCATGAGCCGGGCGTGCCTGACTACGGCACCGTCGAGATCCCCGACATCGGTGGCCTCGCCGCGCTGGTGGGCCTGTGAGCGCCGCAGCGGCTGCCCGCTGCGGCCGCTGATCAAAGCTGCGTCGTCAAGCTGCACATCCACGCGCGGTCAAGCCGCCGACCCCATCTTTTCAAGCCCGCCGCTGTGAGAACCTCAGCGCTTGCGCGGTCAAACCAAAGGCCCCGTTGTGTGGGGATGGGGCGCGAAATGATGTGCTGTGCAGCCCGCAACAACCGCAGCGTGCTGCGCGCAAGCCCCCCAAAGCAGCACCACTTTGCCCCGCAGGCGCCCTAACCTTGTGGCCATGAAAAGCGGTGCCGCAGCCCTTCAGGCCGTCCACCGCGCAACCCATTCCAACCACGGATACCGCCATGACCCATTCAGAAGCCCTTCCGCAGATCGCCGCTCTGGACGCCCTGGACCGCGCCTACCTCATCCACCCCGTGGCCCCCTGGCGCACGCACGAGGCGCGCGGCCCCAACATTCTCACTGCCGCACAGGGCATCTGGCTCACGGACGGCAAAGGCCATCAGCTGCTGGATGCGTTTGCGGGCCTGTGGTGCGTGAACGTCGGATACGGGCAGGAAAGCGTGGTGCAGGCGGCCACCGCGCAGATGCGCAAGCTGCCCTATGCCACGGGGTACTTCCATTTCAGCAGCGAGCCCGCCATCCGCCTGGCCGACAAGCTGGTGCAGATCACGCCCGCATCGCTGCAGCACGTGTACCTCACGCTCGGTGGGTCCGAGTCCGTCGATGCGGCCGTGCGCTTCATCGTGCAGTACTACAACGCCATTGGCAAGCCGGGCAAGAAACACTTCATTGCGCTGGAGCGCGGCTACCACGGCTCTTCGTCCACCGGTGCAGGGCTGACGGCGCTGCCCGTGTTCCACCGTGGGTTCGACCTGCCACTGCCCACGCAGCACTACATCCCCTCGCCCAACCCCTACCGCGCCGCCAACCCGGCAGATGGCCAGGCCATCATCGACGCTTCGGTGGCAGCCCTCAAGGCCAAGGTGGCCGCGCTGGGTGCCGAGAATGTGGCCGCGTTCTTCTGCGAGCCCATCCAGGGTTCGGGCGGCGTCATCGTGCCGCCCAAGGGCTGGCTCAGGGCCATGCGCGAGGCCGCACGGGCGCTGGACATTCTGTTCGTGGTGGATGAGGTCATCACCGGCTTCGGCCGCACCGGCCCGATGTTCGCTTGCGATGCCGAAGGTGTGGAGCCCGACCTGATGACCGTGGCCAAAGGCCTCACGTCCGGCTACGTGCCCATGGGCGCCACGCTGATGAGCGACAAGATCTATGCGGCCATTGCCGACGGCGCACCGAAGGGTGCCCCCATCGGCCATGGCGCCACCTACTCGGCCCACCCGGTGAGCGCGGCCGTGGCGCTGGAGGTGCTGCGCCTGTACGAAGATGGCGGCGTGCTGGCCAACGGCCAGCGCGTGGCCCCTGTGTTTGCCGCGGGGCTGGACGATCTGCTGGCTCACCCGCTGGTCGGAGACTCGCGCCACCGCGGCCTGCTGGGCGCGCTGGAGCTGGTCAGCAACAAAGCCACCAAGGCGGGGTTCGATGCCGCGCTGGACCTGCCTGGCCGCATCGCCACCACCAGCTACCGCAACGGCATCGTGTTCCGCGCGTTCGGCGACAACATTCTGGGTTTTGCCCCTGCCCTCACCTTCACGGAGTCGGATTTCGGCCTCATGTTTGAGCGCCTGAAGAAGACGCTGGATGATGTGCTGGCCATGCCCGAAGTGCGCGCAGCGCTGAAAGACTGACACGGTGTAAGCCCCACCCTGTTTCGAACCCGCACCACTGCAGAATCGCTGTCAAATCATTCTTCTCAACGCCCCGGGAGACCGTGATGACCGAAGCCTTCAAGATCGACCGCCTGGACCTGCGCATCCTCGCGCAGCTGCAGAAAAACGGGCGCATGACCAATGTGGATCTGGCGGACGCGGTGGGCCTCTCGCCCAGCCCCTGCCTCATCCGCGTCAAACGGCTGGAACAGGCGGGCTACATCGCGGGCTACGGCGCGCACCTGCGGCTGGAGAAGCTGGGCGATACCCTTACCGTTTTCACTGAGGTCACGCTGTCGGACCACCGCCGCGAAGACTTTGCGCGCTTCGAAGCGGCCATCCGCGAAGTGGACGAGGTGCTGGAGTGCCACCTGGTGAGCGGCGGCTACGACTACCTGCTGCGCTTTCTGACCCGGGGTGTGAACCACTACCAAGAGGTGATCGAAGACCTGCTGGAGCGCAACCTCGGCATTGCCAAGTACTTCAGCTACATCGTTATCAAGTCACCTTTCATCAAGACGCACTGCCCCATTGAGCGTCTGTTTCCACACCAGCGTTGAGAGCCCGGCGTCAAAGACCCAGCGCTGGTGTCGCCTGGCGAGCTGGCGAGCTGGCGAGCTGGCGCCACCAGCAGATCGTTTTCTGGTGCCACCCCACAAGAGCAGGAATCGCTACCTACCCGCTGCAGTTCGGCATCGCCCCTGACCGCGCAGTGCCTACCATTGATCGCATGAACCCATCCATGACCACCCCCAACCAGAACCGCGCAACCGCCGTGGCCGGCGCGGCCATGCAGCAGCCGCTGCGCACCATCGAGACCTCGCGCCAGGTGCCGACCTGTGCGGATGTGGTCGTCATCGGGGGCGGCATCATCGGTGTCTTTGCCGCGTACTACATGGCGCAGCGAGGCCTGTCGGTCGTGGTGGTCGAAAAAGGCCGGATCGGCGCCGAGCAATCCAGCCGCAACTGGGGCTGGTGCCGCCAGCAGAACCGCGACGCGCGCGAGCTGCCCATGGCCACACGCAGCCTGGCTCTGTGGGAACAGTTCGCAGCCGACACGGGTGAAGACACGGGGTTCAACCGCTGCGGCCTGTTCTACCTCAGCAACGATGAGGAGGAGATCGCGCGCTGGGCGCGCTGGCGCGACTTTGCCAAGACCGCCGGTGTGACCACGCACATGCTCAGCAGCCGCGAAGCCACCGAGCGCGGCCGGGTGACGGGCCGCAGCTGGAAGGGCGGGGTGTTCTCGCCCACCGACGGCACGGCCGACCCGGGCAAGGCAGCGCCCGCCGTGGCTGCGGCCTTCATGAAACTGGGCGGCACCGTGCTGCAGAACTGCGCTGCGCGCGGCATTGAGCGCGAGGCCGGTCGCGTGAGCGGCGTGGTGACGGAGGCCGGCACCATCAAGACCCGCACCGCCGTGTACGCAGGCGGCGCGTGGGCCTCGTCGTTCTGCCGGCAGTTGGGCATCCGCTTTCCACAGGCCACGGTGCGCCAGACCATCGTGCGCGTCTGCGGCGTGAGCGAACGCCTGCCCGACGCGCTGCACACCGCACGGGTGTCCGTCACGCGCCGCGGCGACGGCAGCTACAACCTGGCCATCAGCGGCCGGGGGCGCGTGGACCCTACGCCGCAGCTGCTGCGCTTTGCGCCGCAGTTCGTGCCCATGTTTGCCAAACGCTGGCGTAATGTGTTTCCAGGCGGGCTGGAAGGCCTGCGCGGCGGACACGAAACCCTTGCACGTTGGCGACTGGACGCCCCCACCCCCATGGAGCGCGTGCGGATCCTCAACCCTCGGCCTGATGCCGCCGCCGTGCGGCAGACCTGCGAGCGCGCGGCCGACCTGCTGCCAGCCCTGCGCAACACGGGCGTTGCCAGCGCCTGGGCGGGCTTTGTGGACAGCACGCCCGACGGCGTGCCCGGCATCGGCGAAGTGGCAGAGCTGCCGGGCTTCATCCTGGCATCCGGCTTCTCCGGCCACGGCTTCGGCATTGGCCCCGGAGCGGGCCACCTGATTGCGGACCTGGTGACCGGCGCAGAGCCGATCTTCGATCCCAAGCCGTACGATCCGGCCCGCTTTCGGCATTCGGCCTGGGGCAAGGTCGCGGACTTCTAGGACCGCGTGGAGGTGGCATCTGCCAATGCCGTCTCCTCAAATCGCTATCAAAAAGTGAGCCTCTAGCGCTTGACCAGAAAGCGCTAGAGGCCATTTTGATTCGAAATTTCCTTTATCTAGCGCTACAGCACGGCTTCGTCAGCAGCCCCCTTGTTCCTCTATCGCCAACGCACGGGCCGCCACTTCGCAGAACCAGCGCACCCCCAGCGGCAAGGCGTCGTCGTTGAAGTCATAGCAAGGGTGGTGCAGGGCGCGCTCGCCGTCCGGCCCCGGATCGGCCCGGCCCTGGCCCAGCCACAGGTAGGCGCCTGGCTTGCGCTGCAACATGAAGGCGAAGTCTTCGGACGTGAACGCGGGGCGCGGGGCCACCTCGGCCTGCAGACCCACTGCACGCGCCGCGTCCAGGGTCAGCGCAGCCTCGGCGGCGGTGTTCACAGTGGCAGGGTAGTAGCGCAGGTACGTCACCTCCACCTCGGTGCCACTGGCCTGCGCCACGCCTTGGGCCGCGGCACGCAGCGCGGCCTCGATGCGGTCTTGCGATGCGGCATCAAAGCTGCGCACCGTGCCGGTGATCTGCACCTCGGCCGGCAGCACGTTGTGGCTGTGGCCTCCTTCAATGCGGGTGACGGACAGCACCGCCGATTCGCCCGGGTCAATGCGCCGGGCCACGATGGTATTGAGCTGCGACACCAATTGGCTGGCCGCCAAGATCGCATCGGGGGTGTGGTGCGGCTGGGCCGCATGCCCGCCACGGCCGCGCACGCTGATGTCGAAACGATCAGCTGCCGCCATGATGGGGCCGGGGCGTGTCTGCACCTGGCCCAGCGGCAGGTCGGGCCAGTTGTGCAACGCAAACACGCGGTCGCACGGAAAGCGCTCGAACAAGCCATCCTCGATCATGCGCGCCGCCCCACCCTTGCCTTCTTCCGCGGGCTGAAAGATGAAATGCACCGTGCCCCGCAGGCCCAGCGCTTGCTGCGTGCGCGCCAGATGTCGGGCGGCGCCCAAAAGCATGCTGGTGTGGCCGTCGTGCCCGCAGCCGTGGTGCTTGTCCGGCGAGCGGCTGGCGTAGGCGCGCTGGCCCAGCTCCACCATGGGCAACGCGTCCATGTCAGCGCGCAGCCCCACACTTGGAGTGGTCTCGGCGCGCGGGTCCCCACAGCGCAGCGTGCCCACCACGCCCGTGCCACCCACGCCGGTTTGCACCTCCAAACCCAGCAGCCGCAGGGCGTTGGCCACGATGCCCGCCGTGCGCCGCTCTTCAAAGGCCAATTCGGGATGGGCGTGCAGATCGCGGCGCAGCGCAATCAGGTCCGGCAGCAGGTCATCCAATGGCGCTGCGGTGGCGACGGGCGTCGCGGTGGAGGAGGCGGGAATCACTGCACCGTCTCCGCCGACGGTATCCAGGCGCCCTGCTGAAACCGTCACTCCATCTGCAACGGGTTGCTCCCATCCATGCTCTGTTCCGGCCGGGGCCGAGCTGCGGTGGTGCGCGGCCGCTTCCCGAGTCACAGTCGGTGCCTTTACATCCCGAATGTCCATCATCGCTCCTGTCGCTGGCCCGCTGGGGGAAGCGCCAGCTGGCAGTAGCGAGCGCTGTTCCTGAGGTGGTCCAAGCTTAGGGGCGCATGGATGCAGGTGGGTACCGATCGACAGGCCCAGAACAGCAGAAGTTTTGCTTTTCAAGCCCTTGCGCACAACGAATCGCCACCGCCGAACGCGCGCTGCGTGAGTCCGACAGAACCGCCCGCCTTGGGAAGAGCGTGCGTGCAGAACGACACGTTGGCTCCATCGCGCCCTGGGCCCGTTCGGCACAGGGCAGGACGCTGCCGCCCGCACCCGTAGCGATGTTCAGCGACTGGGTTGCGTGAACTGCGCATTTGGCCGCATTCCCCTGGGCGCTCTTGCACCGCAATTTGCAATGCCTGTACTGCAGGCCAAGACGCGCCACGCGGCTGTTAAAAAAATGGCAGCCCACATGCGAGGCAGGTTGCCTCGTCATCCGGTCTGCCATCGCGTGGAGGGCACCGCCAAAAACCACCAGGAGAGGGGGATGCCTTGCGCAAAGGGACGTGAGAGCTCGCCCCGTTACTCCATCGTGATCTTTGAGCTGGTCACGATGTCGCGGTACAGCGCAGCCTGTGGCTTGACGAAGGCCTTGAACTCGGCCCCTCCCATGTGCGCCACGGTGATGCCCGCATCTTGCAACTTCTGCCGCACTTCGGGTTGCGCCAGCGCCTCTTTCAGAGCCTTGTCATACGCAGCCACGATGGCGGCGGGTGTGCCCGCCTTCAGAAACAGTCCCTGCCACAGCGGCAGTGCCATTCCGGCAAAGCCTTCTTCCTCGCCAATGCGCTTCACTTCAGGCAACTGGGGCACACGCACCGTATCGGAGACAGAGAGCGCGCGAATTTTTCCGTCTTTGAGAAAAGGCATGGCCGTGGAAAGCACCAGCATCGCGCTGTCCACCTGACCACCCACGAGGTCATTGGTGATGTGCGCGCCGCCTCGGTAGGGCACATGCAGCATGGCGACCTTGGCCTGCTTGTTGATGAGAGCGCCGTACAGGTGCTGCATGGTGCCGATGCCAGGCGTGGCAAAGTTGATGCTGTCCCTGCCGCCCTTTCGCAGTGCGGCGATGAGGTCGGCCAGGCTGGTGTAGGGCGCCGCCTTGGGCACGGCGAAGACCATGGGCACGGTGCTCATGCGGCCCACGGGCACCAAGTCGCTCTCCCAGTCGAGCTTGACCTTGGCGTTGACCATGGGCACCACGACCGTGTCCGTGCCGCCCATGTAGAGCAGGTTGCCATCGGCAGGGCCGTTGAGCACACGCTGCGCGGCCAGCATGCCGCTGGCGCCAGCCACGTTCTCAACAATGACGGTGCGCGAAAGACGCTTGCTCAGTTCCGCGCCCACGATGCGCGCAACCAGGTCGGCGCTGCCACCGGCCGAGTAGCCCACGATGAGTGAAATCGGCTTGCTGTCGCCCTCGGCGCGCGCGAGACCGGTGGCCAAGATTGCGAAAGCGGTGCCCGCCCGGGTCAGGAGTTGTCTGCGTTGCATGGCCTGCCTCCTGTTCAGAACGTGTGCTTCACGCCGAAATCGATCGCCGTGGTACGGGTCAGTCCGTCGCGCTTGGCGGTACCCAGGTTGGTGTAGAGCAAGGTGCGCTTGCTCAAGTCGTACTGGAGGCCCAAGCCAATCATTTGCGAATCGAGGTTCGTCGCGGGGTTGAGCCTTCCGAACATGGCGTAGGTTCGGCCGAAGCTCAGCGGCACCAAGACCGATACGCTGTACGCATTGGCATCGCCATTGAGCCCACCTTTGGCGCGGCTAACGCTGGCTTTGGCCTGCACGCTCCCGAAATCGTATCCGCCCGCGACCAGCGCCAAGTGCGTGCTGGAGTCGAGTCGGTCGAAGGCGGCGCCCAGCCACACCGGCCCGTTCTTGTACTGCAGGTTGCCCGAGGTGGCGTTGCTGCGAGTACCCTCTCCCAAGGCGGCGGCGATCTCCGCGCTGACGCCCGCAACGGTAGGCGACTTGTAGCCGACCGTATTGGCCCAGCGGATGTTGGAGGCCTCCACCGTGGAGGCCACCGGGGTGTAGTTGGCGTAGGTATAGGCAGCGCCGAGCTGGCTCACGTAGCTCCAGTAGGTCGGGTCGGCGTTCAGGGCCACGGTGTATGCGGCGGAGTATTCGCGTCCCGCGTAGACCTCCCCCCAGCCCTTGCTGCCCAAGGCGACCACCGAGCGGCCCAGCCAGAACACATTGGGGTTGCTGGGCGCGCCGGTGTCAGCGGCAAAGCGATGCTCCAGTTGGAAGCGCGAATACAGGCCGTCACCGAGGTCCTCGCGCGCTGAAAAGCCCAGGCGCGAGGTGTTGCCGGCCTTCAGCGTCCAGACCCGAGGTGTCACGCCCCGCCCCGACAGGAGCAAGCCCGGCGTGGTGCCGCCGTTGGCGCGCGCCAGTCCCTGGTCGACGATGCCGTAGATGGTGAGCATGGACTGGGCCTGCGCTGTGCCATAGCCTGCCAGGCCGGCAAACCCCGCCAGCAGTGCCCACCGCAGCGCGGCGCGCGCGGCCGGAGGATGGAAGGGAAGGCGGGCATTGCCTGCGGGGGAATACCGTGTCATGAGCGTGTCTCCGATGGATTTGATTTAGATGGCGAGCAAATTGTATGCATTGAATTTATTGAATGCAATACAATTCAATTCAATTCGCGCGCAAACTTGAATCCGCAGGGCTCTCATGGAGTCCCTTCACAGGCAAATCAACGCAATACAAGTGCAATCCCAGGAAATACCCTAGGTTGTATGAACGGAGCACACATGTCGGTTGGAATGTTCGAATCCTTCATCACGGGACACTGGTTCAGCGCCGAGGCCAAAGCCCTCTGGAGCGACACGGCCACCCTGCAGGCTTGGCTGGATGTGGAGGCGGCCCTGGCCCGCGCGCAGGCCGAGTTGGGCGTGATCCCCGCAGAAGCCGCGCCAGTGATCGCCGCGTGCGCGCGCTCCGAGCTGTTCGACCTGCCCCAACTTGCCGAGGCGATTGCCTTTGCCCAGCACCCGCTGGTGCCGGTGTTGCACCGCTTCGAACAACTTTGCGGCGAGCCGGCGGCCGGGTACATCCACTGGGGTGCGACGACACAGAACATCTTCGACACCGCGAGCGCGCTGCAGATGCTGCGCACGCATGCGCTGTTAGCCGGCCACCTGGACGACGCCATCAATGCCCTGGCCGCGCTGGCCCTGGCACACCAGGCCACGCCCATGGCTGGGCGCACGCATGGCCAGCACGCGCTGCCGATGACACTGGGCTTCAAGCTGGCAGGCTGGGTGGACGAGCTCGACCGCGGACGCCAACGCCTGGCCGAGCGTCTGGCCCCCTCATTTCCAGCCAGCATGGGCGGCGCCATCGGCACCTTTGCCGCGACCGGACCGCTGGGGCCTGCGGTGCAGGCACTGATGGCACGGCAGCTGGGCCTGCAGCCGGCACCTCTTCCGTTGCGAGCCTCGTTCGACCGGGCAAGCGACTATCTGGCTGCGCTGGGCCTGCTGGCTGGCACGGCGCAGAAGATCGCGCAGGACGTGGTCTTTTTGCAGCGCACCGAGGTCGGCGAAGTGGCCGAGGCCTTTCACCTGGGCAAGGTGGGCAGCTCCACCATGGCGCAAAAGCGCAACCCCTCCACCGCGCTGCTGCTGGTGAGCCTGGCGCGCATGCTGCGAACCCGTACCCAGGCCGCGCAGGACACCATGGTTCGCATGGATGAGGGCGACTCATCTGCCACCAACGTGGCCGACACACTTCTGCCCGAGATTGCCATCATCGCCACCTCGGTAGCCGAGACGCTGGCGCGCTTGGCCAAAGGGCTGGTGGTAGACGTACAGGCCATGAGCCGCAACCTCGCGCGCACCCAGGGCCTGATCGCGTCCGAGGCGGTGATGATGCGGCTGACCCAGCGCATGGGCCGCCACGAGGCCCACCGTCTGCTCTACGCAGCGGCGCAGCGCGCGCAGTCCGAGGGCGTGCCCTTTGTGGAGGCGATGCGCGCACTGCCGCCCTTTGACGGCGGCGCGCTGCCAGCCGACCTGGTGCAGGCGCTGGATGCAACGGCCTATGTGGGCGAGTCGGTCGCGCTCACAGCACAAACCGTGGCGCGCGTGGCGCCCGGCGTGTAGTTACGCTGCTGGCTCCGCCACCGATGCGCCCGCGCGCCGCACCACGGGCGTGAGGTGCACACCATAGGGCCTGCCTGCATCGGCCCAGCGCGCAGCGATGGCGCCGTGCAGGGCCTCCACTTGGTCGGCCACGCTGCAGCCCACCACGTCGAAGAAATCCGAATGCTCGCTGGCCAAGTCGGTGCGGCCCAGCAGCACCACGCTCAGCCGCGCGGGCACGGCGATGCCGGCCAGGGTCAGCAGTCGCTGGAACAGGGCACCGTCCTCGATGCCCCAGGCCACGAGGGCGGTAAAGGGCAGGGCGCCACTGGCATCGGCGCTGGCCTGCAAACGCTGCACCAGCCGGGTGGTGTAGTCCTCGTGCGGCAGCAGGTCCTGGGTGATCTCGGTCAGCTCTACGCCAGGCAGGGTGTGCTGCAGACTTGCCCAGCGGCGCCGGCCGAGCTGCGTGGCCAGGAACGGGTGAGTCGTGGTGGCATAGGCAATGCGCCGGTGGCCCCGCTGCATCAGTTGCTCGATGGCGGCGGCCAAGGGTTCTCCCCATTCGGTGCCCACGGCCTCCACGTCGGCGCCCACCAGGGCAGCGCCGTCCACCGCCAGCACCTCGCACTTGTCACGCAGCGCAGCCAGCAGGGCGATCGGAATGGGCTGGAAGGTGGACTGCACCACGCAGGCATCGAAGCGCGGCAGACCCTTGAGCACCGTGAGCGCATGGTCCGAGTCGGTGTACGAGAGTTCCAATACGCGGTGACCCTCGGCCGCCAGACGGCGCTGCAACCCCTCCACGAGCACCCGCCCACGCGCAATGCTGATGGAACGGCGCAGCAGCAAAACGGATTTCACGCTGGACTGAGCAGCGGTGCCGAGAGGGGATGGCGCAGGCCGCTGCCCACCATCCTCCGAAAAAGGCGCAGACGAGCGAGCGCCCCCCCCCCTGAAGTACGTGCCCCGCCCCACCCGCGAGTCGATGAGCCCCCGGTCTTTGAGCCCCTGGAAAGCCCGCTGCACCAATACCTGCGAAACACCGAAGCGCTTCATCAGCTCGCGGATGGTGGGCAGGCGGTCGCCGGGTCTAGCCTCATGGGCCAAATGATCCAGAAATTGTTCGAGGTCGGGCTGGGGACTGCTGCGCATGGTCTCCATACAATACACCACAAGTTGCATTGAATCCGCTCGACCTAGCGGCATTCGACCGTCACGCTGTTGGCCAGCTTGATTCCGCTTGTGCCGCCGCACAACTTCGCGGCGCGAAGTGAGCTGACTCCGATAAATAAAGTGCGTCGAGATCATCGCTCATAAGCTATTGATTTTTCGACGCTTGCGCATTGCGCGAAAGTTCGTCGGAGATTCCCAAACAGAAGGAAGACCTCGCGTCATCGCAAATATAGTCCGTCGGAAGTTCAAGACAGATCCGAGACGCCGCGCACGCGAAGCTGCTCAGTACAAATTCACGACTGACCACAGCGCCAAATTTTTCCCAATCTGAAGAACGCTAGCGGCTCCGAGCCCGCCCCTACACAGGACTGCCCGATGCCAGTTGCCGCCTGTCGGCGATTGAGCAGGCCTTTCGAGAAGGGCTCCTGGGCTGCCGGGCAAAGTGCTCAGGAAATGCGAGGCTAGGTCTTTGCAGACGGATCTTTTGCCAGCGATGCCAAGAAATCTTGGGCCGCCTCCTGCATGCCCTCGAGCGTACGAGGTTTACGCCTCTTTGGCATCTTGATGACTTGCGCTGGCGATGCTCGCGAGGGCTCGGCGGCTTTCTCAATGTTCTCGATAGCCTCTCGTTCTTGCCGGTTCATAGACGCTTTCACAGTGGCGATTGCCACCTTTTCAGCACGTGCCTCGCGGAGCTTTTCTGAATACGTGCTGATGGCGGCTTGGATCTCGGGACCATCGAATGGGCACCGTAAACCCTTCTTGAGTTTGCCTCCCTGCCCAGCATGTGAGATCAAGGCGTTTATGTCGGCGCGCGCAACACTAAAAGATGCAGAGGCGAAAGCTCGGCGCACGTGTGACCAGGAAATCTGCCAGTCTCCCCCATGTCGAGATATGCGGTAGCTGGTCACGAGCAGGCTGACGAGCTCGCGCTTTAGGCCAGCGCTGTGATTCCAGAGTTCAACTTGATAGGTCAACAACTCAAAGTCCAGCACCTCCGCTAACACGACCTGGTACTCCGCCAAAAGATTTACCCAATCTAAGGAATCGGGCGGATCGGGCATCATGATCACAGGGTCATGGATAAGACGTTGCGTCGCCTCGGGATCGCGTTCACACAGCTTCCACCCCAAAGAGTAATTTCCGATCACGAACCAAGGAACCTGGAGGTCCGCGAGACTCAGCAAGGTGCGAGTTATCAGTGTTCCGGCAGAGGCTGATTGCGCCATAAACTGCGTTTCATCCGCACCGAGGAGACACGCACCGCTGAGGCGGATGACGCGGGCGCACTCTTTAACCGCCCCGCCCTTACCGTCCATGTCACCGATGCCCAAGACTTCTTCAATCAAGCTCTTCACGACGGCAGAGGGGCCGGTCTTCCTACCGATATTGCCGTCGATGAAATCGATCAGGGGCACAGCAGGATGTGCCGCATCTATCTGAACCAGTCTGCGTCCTGAAAGCACCCTTCGGAGCACGATTCGAAGGCGTGACTTTCCGACCCCAGCCAGTCCCGTCAGGAACATCGGTGTAACAAAGTCCTCAATCGTTGCTCCGTGGTACGCAAATTTCAGTACAGCATGTGGATCCTTGTAGATATCCACGGCATGAGCCCTTGCTCTTTGGATCAGGGTTGTCGCGATTGCCTCCACCTGAGCAGTTACCAGAACTACCTCTTCCATTCCTTCCCGAATTGCCTTACACGCTGCTTCAACGTCCAACGTCATATGGGACTTCAAAGGTCTGCCTCTGCTCTCGCCTCGAGATTTAATAACTCCAGGCTTGAGGGCTTCTTCGTACCGCCCAGCCCAGATTGATGGATCAATCTTGGTCACGCTACCTTGCGCCCCACAGCACTATTTTTCGCCTCCTTGGCCTCCCGTTGGGCTACAGCACCGCCACGCTTGGGTCGGCCGACCACGCGACTGCCGGATACCAGTTCTTCTCCGGTCTGCTCCTTGTAGTCTTGTTCGAAAAAGACCCTTGCGCCGCGCTTATGTTCAGTGTGCTCCTTGATGCGGCCTTGCATGTGCGCGTCGAACTCGACGGCTTCTTCGAGCGACATATCCATCACTTCCTTAGAAACGGGCGTCGGATACCGAACGTCTAGCTGAACGAGCCTGCCTTTCCATTCGAACCAGACATGCCGAATGCAGCAGTTCAAGACGTAGACTTTCACATCTATCTGGCGGCCTCCGCCCTTCACGGTGGAAAGAGCTTCCATAAAAGCTTCCGACTTTGAGTAGTACCTGCGTCCAGCTATCTCAAGGTAGCCGTCTTTCAGTTTCGCTGGCACAAGGTCCAGGTAGCCGCGGACTGCGGACTCGAAGTTCACCTGGACGGCGTCATTGCGCCCGACCGAGTCCATCGCGTCCCAGACCCCGTTGGGGCTAAGGCGGCTTACTCGATGCTCCAGCTCCGGATCTACCCGGCTGGCGACCTGCGTCAATTCGTTGTAGGCCAGCAGGTTGCCGAACTCACGCCGTGCGAGTGCTACGGTCGTCTGGTTGGATCGGCGAAATGAAGGAGCTTCGTCGTCGGACGGTGTCTTTGGATTGGATGTCTCCACAATGGCCTTTGACTTGCCCGAATGGGACGGCGTGAGCTGCCGAACCACGGGCAGCAGTTCCGCATCACGCGGGAGCCCTCCAGCCGTCGCACCAGGTCCTCGATCGGTGACCATGTGCGGTGAAACGCCCTTTGCACTGTCTTTGATTTTCAGACCGAGAAGTGCCCCGAAGGCTTCCAGACCAATTGCGGCGCAGAACTGCGCCATGCGGTAAGCAGCAGCGGTTTCGCTGCCCTGGGAGAACCCGATGCCAACCTTTTTTCCGCTGGCGACGTCTCGTATAGTGACTACAACTAACGCCGGAAGGTCGCTGCCTTCAATGTAGCCTTTGGGTAAGTCGAAAACACGATACCCATCTGCTTCGACACGTTGCATCAAATTCCAGGCCGATTCGGTAAAACTACCGAGAGCGGGTTTGAACTTGGATTGCCCCCGTTTCTTTCCTAGCCGCGTTTCACGCACTAGGTGTGGCCTGAAGTGCTGATTGACGTGGTAAAAGTACGCTCCAATCTGCGGAAACGCCTTTCCTTCAGGGTGATACAACTCAAACTGTTTTACATGGCCTCGGCACACGATTCGTGACTTACACCCGAAGTCCTTTGTCATCGCGTCCGTGTAGACCTGATCGTCGCTAACACCAATTCCTGCGCGACGCGAATATGACTCGATGATCATCTGCCGCATTTCCGTTGTGGTGTTGTAGCCGCCTTTGCGGCCCGGAGCACCACGTTTCTCGTCTTGCGCATGCTCAGGCGCCATTCGGTCCCAGTGCCCAATACGATGGATCGGATAGTGAAGCGCGTCCCTGTTTCGACCGAAGACTAGGTACACGTAAAACCACAATCTGACGCGCGTCTCATTCTGGACGGGCATCAAGCTGCGCGCATGAGCATTGATGTATTTGTCGAGGTTCTTATGGTCCAAAATCTCGGGCGCCTCAGCCACCAGCTTCGAGATGCAAAAGAGCTTGTCATCGACCCTGTCCCGATGTAACTTCGCGGCGTCGGTGCGGTGTAGGTCGATTTCCGCCAAGTCCAAGCCTTCGAGAGCATCAAGCCAGGGCGGCATTGTCTTGGCCTCTCCAGGGACGACCATCCCCCGTAGCAAGCCACTCTCCCATACGTCGCGCGGCAGATAGATGGGAATAGGCATTGGCGACGGCAAGCGAGTGACCGCCCGTCTCAGCCTTTTCTTTCTCATTCCATCTTCGCCGGCCTCATCGTTCTTGCTTTCGCCGACAACCACCTTTGCAGGGCGCTCTACAAACTCCAGCAACGTGACGATCTTCGTTTGCGGACTGCTACGCAGAAAGAAGTAAGTTGCTACGGTTGCTAGTTCATGGAACCCCTTTGGCGCGTGTATGACAGTTCCAGAAGTGATGCTCATGTCGGCCGCCTAAACCAGTCACCAAACACATCTAGAACATCCTGCTGCTCGGGCAGCATCGGCTTGTCTATGAAGAAGTGGCATTCAAATAGATCAATGCGGACCTTTCGGGCCAGGACACCGTGTGCGAGAACAATTTTTTGCCGATACAGGTCAATGCCGTGGGAGACTTTGACACTGGTCATCACGTCCAACGCCGACTCATAGCCGGTGCAGTGCAATCGAATTGCTTCAAAACGGCGCAGGCGACTCCACCAGCACCACAGGACCCGGCCCGGCATACAGCACCTCCCCAGAGTGCTTCACCGTCAAGCGTCGAAGCGACCTCGCCCGAGCGCATGAGCAGTCATTGGTGAGCGGCGGCTTTCTGCCGCTCCACGGCATCGATTTACCCTCGCGAGCGTATCCATGGGACTGCCCACGCCGCTACCGCTAATCTTGAGCATTTGGCTGTAGATCATGGTCTGTCACGTCGGCATGGCCCAGCAAGTCCTAGAACCTTCGGATTAAGAGTCAAGCGTCTGACCAAACTGCAGTCATCATTAGGGAGGGTGTCAGATGAAGCGCATTGGCGAAGACATCGCAGAGAAGCTGGACTACGCCCCAGGCGTGTTCACAGTGGAGCGCCACATCCGCGGCAAGTGGGCATGCAGGAAGTGCGAGCGGCTGGTGCAAGCGCCAGTCGCCGCGCATGTCATCGACAAAGGCGTTCCAACCGCCGGCCTGCTGGCGCATGTCCTGGTGGCCAAGTTCGCCGACCACCTGCCCCTGTACCGCCAGGAAGCGATCTTCAGCCGTGCAGGCTATGCGGTGCCTCGCTCCACGCTCGCGCAGTGGGTCGGCGCCTGCGGAGTTCAGCTGCAGCCTGTCGTAGATGCACTGCGCTCCGAGGTGCTGACCCATCCAGTGCTTCATGCCGACGAGACACCTGTGAATCGCCCCGGTTTCTGCGGAGGCTTTTTGGTTTAAGTCAGCCCACTTCCGCAGTGGCCTGACTGGCGAGTTGCCGGTAGTAGTTTGCCTCAGC
>NZ_JALEGG010000105.1 GCF_022763525.1 Acidovorax sp. | reverse complement strand
TAGGCCATGGCTTCTTGTTGGGTGAGGCCGCGTTTCATTTGAGGCGCTCCATTTCCCAGAGATGGCTGGCATGTGCGTGGGCGGCTTCACGTGTTCGGAAGCCGCTGCTGATCGAACCAACGATCAAGCGCCAGCAGCACGCCTGGAAGTCCCAACTCTCCAGCCAAACATGAAATCCGTTGTGCAGCGGGGACTCGCGCCTTGGCTCCGGGACAAGTCCAGCGACCGCCTCAATGAGCTTGACGCGGCTGGCGTGAAGCGGAGGAACCGAAAAAATCCATGCGGCCCCGCCGCTGTGGCGGTCCATGGCCTCGCCTAGGAGCTTGGTGCGCAGTTCGATGCACGGGGTGCTGCGACCATCTTTGAGCCAGGGGTCGTCGCCACACGTATTGATGCAATCGCAGTTGTCGGGACCGTTGCTCTTGCCCGTACAGCGGGGCCCCTTGATCTTGGAGTTTTCGCTCATGATTCAACCGCCTCTTCCGGCACGTTGAAGAAGTTGAGCCGACCCTTGAACGGCACGAAGGGGATAGGGCGGCTGTCGCGCAGTACGAAACCGTAGATCGGCACGCCGAACGGGTTCTCCATCTTCCACGGCGAGGGGTGCGTGGTGACGCAGTCCACGATGCGCGTCCAGCCCACCAAGCCGCCGCGCTCCAGTGCTTCATAGGGCGGCAGGTCGGGCGGGCAAAGGCCGCTGAGCCGCAGCTCGCCCACGGTCTCGTCGTAGTAGCG
Organism: Acidovorax sp.; assembly: GCF_022763525.1. GTDB lineage: Bacteria > Pseudomonadota > Gammaproteobacteria > Burkholderiales > Burkholderiaceae_C > Acidovorax. The sequence goes on along the minus strand of NZ_JALEGG010000105.1, from coordinate 40,559 downwards.
GCGGGCCATGGTTTGGCCCGCGTGCACCAGCAGGCGGCCCCGGAAGTTGGTGGGCCAGTCGCGGTTCTCGATGTCTTTGAAACCGTTGACGATGAGCCAGGCCCACGGCTGGCGGATACTGAGGGCGGGGATCATGCGGTTGCCTCCATGCCGATATCGGCGGGGGTTGCGTTCACCAGCTCGCCGCCGCCCTGGCTTTGCATGTGGGCGATGACGCGCTTGGTGGCGGTGTGCAGCTCTGCGAAAGAAAGCTGGCGCAGCTGGTGGTCGTGCAGGTCAACCATGCAGGTGATGGCGTCCAGCTCGTAGTAGCGCAGCGGGGTGGGGCGCCATTGGCCCGTCTCGCCGCCGCGATCGAGCACGGACTTGATGGCGACCAGCGCGGCCTCGATGTGGCCGGCCATGCCGCGCACGTAGCCCAGGCGCTCGATCTCCAGCGCGATGAGCATGGTGGTGCGCAGGGTTTGCACCTGCAGCTCGGTGGCGACGCCCTCACGCACGCGGGTGGCGCAGTGGTGGACGGCGGCCATGGTCTCGCGGATCTCGGACTCGGTGAGGCGCGTCGCGCGCTGCAGGGCCTTGCGCATGGTGTTGACCGGCGCGGGCTGGCGGCGTTGGGGGATGCGGTAGCGGGGGAGAGCCATTACGCACCGCCTCTTTTGCGGGCTGCGTCGTAACTGCCGCCGGGTATCGTTTTGCTGCTTATTCGCAGGTGTGCGTCACTTGTGTGATCCTCGTACCAGCGCAATGAGGCCACAGCAGCCTCTGCGAACGTTTGAAGCCCCGCCTCGTAGTCATCCATCATCGGATCGAAGCCAGTTTCTGCTTCATAGGCGATGCACCACTCTCTTTGCTGCGAGTCGTACTTTGGCGCCGCCCATCTCGACGTGGCATCCTCCGGCACGCTGTATGCCTCGGGCGCGTAAGCCGTCCGAATTAGCTCCCCCATTTCGGCCCGCAGCTCTTGCCACTGCACGTATGCGGCTGTGCCCTTATGGCCGTCATCGCTATTCGACTGGGCGTGTGCGTGCGCAGCCTTGGCGCCGAGTTCGATCAATTGGTTGAGCAAGTTCAGCTCTTCAAGATCACGCATCGACAGCCTCCAGTTCGGTGTAGTCCGCGATCAGGCCGTTGGCGCCCGGCAGATCTGGCACGTTGAGCATCCAGGCGCGGTCGCCCGCCTTGCTGGTGATGACACCCTTGGCGCCCTTGGTGAGCATCAGCTTGCCCTTGGCGTTCTTGAGGTCGATGCGCACGCGCACATCCTGGCCTGGCTCAAAGTTGTTGCTGGCGGGTGGCTGGGCTGCGCTCATGGCCTGGGCAATGCCCGCCATCACCTCGGCCTGGCTAGCCTTGCCGGTGCCGTCCACGGCGGCCTTGGCTTTGCCCTTGGGCTTGATGGTGGGCTTGGCCTTGTCGGCGGGGGCTGCTGTCTCGGCGTCGGCCTCGGCTGCGCGCTCGACGGCTTCGGCGTTCATGGCCTGCTGCACCTCGCGCTTGATGGCGCCGATATCGACCTTGGCAAGCGGCGCGACCGCTTCGAGGTGCAGCGCTTCGTCTGCGGGGCGGTTGTAAAGCCGCTCCCAGTCGAACGCGGCGGCGAGCATGAGCAGCACCATGTTCTGCACTCGCGGGGCCTCCTGCGCGGCGCTGCGCACAGCGGCTTCTAGTGCGTCATCGTCGAAGTGCGCCGGCAGCTGGAAGATGGCGCGCAGGGCGGAGTCGTCTGTCTCGCGCGCCAGGGTGAGGATCACGCGGTAGGCGGCCTGCTCGGGCAGGTGGTCTAAGGATTCGGGCTCCGCATCCACCCGCAAGCCCTCGATAGTGGCGCGCACGGCGGCGCTGCGCCAGCGTTGCTGGTATTCATCCTCCAGCTCTTGCTTGGTGCGCGTGGGGGCCTTCTTCTCGGCCTTGCCCGCGGCCCCCTTGGCCTGCAGCGCCTCGCCAGCCGCGCGCACTGGCACGGCCTCCACCACGCCGCCCGTGGGCGTCTCGATCAGCACCACCTTGCCCTGTGGCACTTCCTGGCCCAGCACCTCGCGCATTGGCTCGGTGCTGCCCTTCTTGGGCTTGTCCAGCAGGATGTAGCCCTTGGGGGTGGCGCCTTCGGTGGGCATCAGCTCGCGGGCTTCGCGGCCGGTGATGATCTGGCGGCCTTTGGCGTGGGCATCGGCCTTGAGGGCGTCGTAGTGCGCTTCCTTCTTGTCGGCAAAGCAGGCGGTGTCTGTACAGACGTCTGTACCCGCCTTGTCCCACAGTTCAGGGTTGTTGCCGGTGCGCTTGGGGCACTGGGTGCAGGCGCCTACCTTGGGCAGCAGCTGGGCGTTGTCGAGCGCGAATGGGGCGCGCGTGAGGTCCGTCATGTAGTTGCGCTGGGCAAGATCCTTGGCGCTGCGGTAGCTCATGGGGCCGCCCTCGGGGCCGCCCGTGAGCACCTTCTTGGTGTACTCGACCTGCAGGGCTGGCGTGGGGCGCTGGGCGACCAATAGGGCGATGCTGCGCTTGAGCGTGCCGGCCTTGATGGCAGCGGTGGCCTCGGGGCACAGGTTGAGCAGGCGCAGGCTCTCGAACACGTGGCTGCGGCTCTTCTTGAGCGCGTCTGCCACGGCCTCCCGGCTCAGCTCGAAGTCTTCCACCAGCAGCTGGATGCCGTGGGCTTCGTCCAGGGGGTTGAGGTCTTCGCGGTGCAGGTTCTCGATGAGCTGCATGACGACGGCGGTGGTGTTGTCGGCGTCCTTCATGAGCACGGGCACCTGTCGTAGGCCTGCGATGCGTGCGGCGGCAAAGCGACGTTCGCCCGCAATGATTTCGTGTGTGGCGTGGCGTGTGGCTTCGTCCTCAAACGTGTCCTGCAGGCGCTCAGCGGGCAGGCGGCGTACCAGCAGCGGCTGCAGCACGCCGTAGAGCTTCATGGTGGCGGCCATCTCCAGCAGGGCGTCGTCTTCCACGATCTGCCGGTTGGTCTTGCTGCGTACCAGGGACGCCAGCGGCAGCGTGGTTTCATCCGCTGGGGCATCGGGGGTGCCCAGCAGTGTGAAGTCGGCCATGGGCAGGTTGATCAGCGCGTCTCCGCACTGCAGCTGATACTGCCGGCCGCCGGGGGTCTTGCCGACGATGCGGCCTTGCATGCCAGCCTGTGGGTGTGTTTTGCCGCCCTTGAGGGTGGTGGCGTCGTCGTTGACGCGGGCCTCGCGGCCGATGAGTGGGTCTTTGGTGGCCATGGTTCAGGCGGGCTGTGGGTTGCGGAAGCTGGTGCGGCTGGGCAGGCGGAAGGCGTCTGTTGATCCAGCGCGGTAGGGCGTTGTGCGCAGCTCGGGGCAGGTGTATGGCTCGCCGCCGCGCAAGGTGCTGTTGCGCACGGGGGCGTCGGGGATGACGGGCGCTTGGGAAATCGGCTGCGCAGAGCCCGCTGGCGCTGGCGTGGTTTTGACGGGCTGGAGGCCTGTCGAGCGCAGCGGCGCAGGGCGCGGCTGCTGGATGTGCACGCTGGTGAGGTTGGGCTTGCTGAGCGTGATGCTGTCGGCAGCCTTGGAGAAGGTGCGCCGGCTCATGCTGCTACTCCCCGAAAGTCCGCAGGAGTGAGCTGGTCCGTGCCCGTGTGGTGCTGGCTGCGGTTGACCACGTCGATTGCCGCACGCCAGAGGGATTCGGGCACGGCGTAGGCGTAGCCTTCGGCTTGCGTGATGTCGTGCGCCAGAGCCAGCGCGGGCACGGCCTGGATGCCGTGGTTGACGCTGAGGCCCTGGTGCTGGCAGTGGGTGAGTAACTCCAGCGCCACCATTTGCGCTGCGTTGGCGGGGGCACCGGGCGAAGGCTTGGCGAGGTCGGTGGACAGCGTCACGTTGCCATGGGAATCGGCGCTGAATGTGAATGTGACTGTGGTCTTGCGGGTCATTCCAGATCCTTTCGGGTGGATGGGGTTTGGTAAGGCAGGCTGATGTGCGCGGCGTCGCAGTCGAGGCGGCTGGCACGGAAACGGGGATTGGTGGCGTCCAGCTCGGCCACCTGGCCGACCAAGCGGCGGGCGAGGTTGCTGGCTGCGTAGTGGCTGGCGGCGCTGGAGTCTGGGTAAGCGTGGCTGGCACGCACCTCTTGGCCGCTGGCCTTGTCTTGCATGTGCACCACCAGCAGCGGCACGCCCTGCGTGGTGGTGCGCTTTTCGCAGCTGCTGACGACGCCGCGCACGCGCAGGTGCATGGCGGCCGTCATGGCTTGCTCCGGGCGTTGCGTTGCTGCCGGCGCAGCTGGTGCAGGCGCACGTCCGCGCGGGCAAGGGCCGCTGCAACTGCGTGGCGGCAGTCCACGCCGGGCAGGGCGCGCAGGTAGTAGGCGGCGAAGAGGAGGCGGTGCCACATGCCTTAGCCCTCCAACGACTGCGCCAGCAGGCCGGCGATGTGTGGCGCGGCGAGCAGCAAGGCTGCCAGTACCGCCAGGGCGGCCACACGCAACCGGGCGCAGCGCAGAGCACGGCGGCTGTGGTGCGGCCCGTCGATGGTGATGGGCGGGCGGCTCATCGCGGCGACCTCACGACGACAGAGCGGGCCGTGGGCACGCGCATGAAAGCGCGCTGCATTGCGGCCTGCTGGGTGGTGGCCTGGTGGTCTTCGTAGCGCTTGCCGTCGATCTTCACGGCGAAGAAGCGGCGGTCGCCCTCGCCGGTGCTTGGTGCGATCGCATGCACGTGGCCTGTGCAGTGCACCAGCGTGAGGGTGCGGCCGTCGCGGGTGGTGAGGCGGCTGGTCAGCATGGGGATGCCTCCTGATGGATGGCAGCGTGCTTGGGCGCGAAGACGGACCGGCCCGCTTCGGTGGGCTTCAGATCAGTGTCGAGAAGGCCACGGGCTTCCAGTGCGCGGCGGGTGGCATCGATCTTGTGCGGGCCACCAGAAAGGCCCTGGCCGATGCGCTTGCCGTCGATCGCGTTGCGCAGCATGTTGCGCATGGCGGGCGAGAGGCGTGGCGTGCTCATGATGGGCGCACCTCCACCAGTGCGCCGAAGTCGTCGGGCACGTAGTAGCGAAAGGAGCTATTCCACCGTTCGGCCCCGAGGGCGGCTGTACGGGATTCATATCCAAGCCAGTAGGGCGCAAGGACGCCCGCGTGGTGGCGCGCCAAGTAGTAGCTGTCGGAGAGATAGGCCCCATCGGGCATCCAGTGGCCGGGCGATGGAGTGGGAGGTGGGAGCAGGATTGCCTGTGGATCAATCTCAACTTCTAGATCGCTCGGCCAGGGCTCGAACTTGAGAGTGCTTTCGTGTTGCTGGCGCAGCTCTGCAACGTCGAGTCCATTCGAGGTTGCTGCCTCTTCGGTCAACAGCTCGTAGGTGCGGCTCCCTGGCCCGATGAGCCACGCCAAGCGGGCATCGCGCTGCATTTGGCGCAGGATGTGATGGACAGCGGCGCTCATGCAGCACCGCCTTTCAGCGCTGGGCCGACGTGTGCATGCAGCAGGGCCGTTTCGAGCCGGGCACGCACGCGCGGCGTGCAAAAGAAGTCCACATCGTGCGGAGACACGTGCTTGGTGCCTTCGCCGCCACCCCATTCGCACTCGAACAGGGCGGTGTCGTCGTCGGCGTCGCCTTGGGCGATCAGCTGGCTGGCCTCGGCGACGTTGTAGATGAAGCCGCGATCAGCCCAGCCGATGGTGTCGATGTTCCAGGCAAGGGAGAGTAGGGCTTCCAGCCGCGCACCTGGCTGGGCAGCGGTGGGGCAGTCGAAGAAAACCCAGCGTTCCTGCGGCGGGCGGTCGGGCTCGCACATCGCGTCGGGCAGCGAGACGACGGCGCGGAACAGGCGGCCGTGGGCCTGGTAGTGGGCGGGGTATTGGCGGGCTACAGGCGGCTGCGTGGCCTGCGCTCTGGGCTTGGCCTGGGGGTGGCAGGCCGTGGCTGGGAATGACATGAAACCTCCATCGCCCGGGGTGGGCGTGGAGGAATTATTCCAAAAGTAATTACTAAGTCAATACTTTAGGAATAATTTGGCTACTTGCTGGCCTTCAGTTCCCGCAGTTCCTTCTCATATCCCTCTAGGCGCGACCGAAGATCGCGGGCCTTGGTGTCGCAGGTTGTTGCGGCAGCTTGCATTTCTGCGGAGATCGACTGCTCCCAGGTCGCGCCGGCGAGGTTATTGCGGGCTTGGCCTTTTTTGGCGGCCAATGCGCGTTGCTGTGCGTCGCAGCTCTGAAGGTGCCCGTTCAACTCCGCGCGGGTGCTGCTGATGAGGTGAGTTTCAAGGTCGAGCTTGCGCCGATATGTCTCGCCGAACACGCCTTCTTTCTTGGCGGCTTGCGATGCGGCTGCGGCGGGAGCGGCCGGGCCGCCTTGTGGGGCTGGCTGCTGAACGGGTGCGGGCGCCATGCCGCTGGCAGGTCTTACTTCAATCGCGCCACCCTTGCCGGGGCAGGCCTGCTCTTGAAAAGACACTTTACCGTCGGCTCCGACGCATTTATTGATTGACCATGCCGGACTTGCGGCCGCGACCAACGCTGCGGCGATGCCCGTGCTAAGAAACTGTGCTGTGACGTTCATTCGGTACGCTCCCCCTCGGGAGTCATTTTCCTGCGCCACTGAGCGTTTGGGAAGGGATAGATAACGGCGCCTTTTCGTTTCCCCGGTGCCCTAGTGCGCCCATGATGCGCTCGATCATCTGGTCGCTGAAAGTGGTGTCTTCCGCCCTGTCAGCAAGGTCGCTCATGAGGGCGACAACAGATCGGCGCACGCCCGGAGTTTCCTGGGCCAGCACATCGCGCAGTTTGCGCATGGCGTCGCGCAGGTTGGGCTGGGTGGGCGGTGGAGGAGGAAAGGGGATTGGCGGTGAGGCTTCCCGCGCTTCACTGACTACCGCCGCCCTCACTTCACTGCCGAGTTCGTCGGCTTCCACCAAGCCGCGCTGATAGGCGATCTTGTCGGCAAGGAACTCGTCGTAAAACGCCTCGACGGGGATCTTGAAGTAATCGGCGACAGGTTGGAGGGTGGACCGTCGCGACTCTCGCGTGTCCAGTTCGAGGAACTTGTGCAGCGTGGGCTGTTTGATTTTGCCGCCCAGCGCAGTGACCAAGCCATTGCCCGATAGGGAGTGCTTTTTCAGCAACAGCTTGAGGAGTTCGCGGCCTTTCATGGTGTTCTGACTATGCCGCACCGAATAACTCGCAATGTAATTGCCGTCCTATTACTTTTGTAATAGGATCGGCGCCATCATGAGCCAAACCACCTCCACCGTTAGGCGTCTGCGCAAAGCGGGCATGTCTCAGGCCGCCATCGCAAGGGAGGTGGGGGTGTCGCAGCCCACCATTGCCAAATGGGAAGCCGGCAAGGCGCCCAAGGCGGCAGACGCGGCGATTAGGCTGCAGCTGCTCGGCCAAGGGGTCGGTGCGCCGGAGACGGACGCACCGGCCGTCGAAGCGGAGGTGCCCCATGCATGAGCCCTTCACCCTGGCTTTGCTCGAAATGGCCGAGCGCTGGGCAGAAGCCGCGGGCACCACGCTGCGCAACCGCAAGCATTTCAGTGCCACGGTGTTCACCGTGACACGCCGGCCAGAAGAGCGGGCACTGCTTGCCGCTGCGGTCGAGCTGTATGACCTGGTGGGGTCCACGCCCGAAGGCGTCATGATCCTGCGCACCCTCGGCCTGGAGCCAGATGCCGGCGCACTGCTGGAGGAGCACCAGTTGGAGGCGCGCTGGCAAGAGTGGTGCGCCCAGCGCCTGAGTGGTAGGACTGATGGCTCGGCCGGGGAAGGCTGAGCCATGGCTGACTCCCTCGAATCCCAGTTCACCGCTTGGGTTGCTTCCAAGCGGTTCGTTGTTTCGAGCCCGGCGATCAGCTGGCCGCAGCCACTGCGGCGCGGTGCATGTCCAGCAGGATCGTTTCTGTCGCCGTTTGGCCCTGCCGCTCCTCGTTTTGTGCCAAGCGCGCGAGGTCTTTGGCAAAGGCTGCTTGCTTGTCTGCTGGCAGCTGCCGCACGGTGGCGAACACCAGGGCGCCGAGGGCGTTGACGATGGCGTTCACTGTTTCGGCATCGAGGGGCAGGGTGTTGCTGCTGGCGTCGCTCATGTGTTCCTTCCAGGGTTTGTGTTTTCGATTCGTGGGCGTTCGAGGCCCCCGAGTCATTTTCCGCCACGTGGCCGCTTGCAGCGGTGGCCGTGCTCTCCGTTCCTTCCTCTCTCCCTCCTTGGGTTGCACGGCTGGCGGGCTTTTTCTTCATGGTGATTTCAGTGCATGGGGCCATGCACTGAAGTCTCTTTTTTTTGCCCAGAAAAGGCATTCCGAACGGTTCCGAATGATTCGGAATCGTTCGGAACGCAGTGGGCGGCACAGTCCAAAGGTGGTCTGCTGTGAATGAACCGTTGCTATACGAAGATGAGCTGGATGCCGCGCGTGACGCGGTAAAGGCCCTGGGTGGCGCCAAGAAAGTTGGTCAGCAGTTTTGGCCCGACAAGACCCCCGAGGCAGCGCACCGCACGTTGCTTGACTGCTTGAACGCAACCCGGGCAGAGCGGCTGACGCCATCACAGCTCCTACTGCTGATGAAGTGGGCGCGGGGGGTGGGATTCCACGGCCTGGCGGGCTACTACATGCAGGAGGCTGGCTACAGCGTTCCGGTGCCGGTAGACCCTGAGACCGAGGCGGCGGTATTGGTGCGCCAGGTGGAGTCGGCCATGGATCGGGCCGTATCGCTGGTGGAGCGCCTGGAGCGCATCAAGGGCATGGGACCGCGTTGATGGACAACTATCAGCAGGTGCTCTTTCAGATGGCGCAGTTCGGCATTGAGCTGCGCGAGGGCAAGGACTTGCCCCTCAAGCTGGACACGCCGAAGAGCGTGACGTGCGGCAAGGGTGGCAAGGACTGGTACAAGCTCTATCTCTTCCGCCGCGACCAGGACAAGGGCGGCGGCACCTATGTGGTGGGCACGTTTGGCACGTACCGCCATGGCGGGGCCAGCCAGAAGGTGGATGTGGAGTGGGCGCCCCTCTCCCCCGAAGAGCGCGCGCGCCGGGCTGAGGAGCTGCGGGCGCAGCGCGCCAAGGCTGCGGCCGAGCGCCGGGCCGAGATCGCCAATGCGATGGCAGAGGCCATCGATGTGTGGCGCCGGGGCGTGAAGGATGGACGCTCGCCCTATCTGGAGCGGAAAGGCGTGCAGGGCGAGGCGTGCCGCTACCTGGCTGCGCCGTTTGTGCTGCGCTGGCCGGGAGAGCCGGGGGAGGATGACACGCGGGTGCACTTGCCCGAGGGCACGGTGCTGGTGCCGCTGCTGCGGTACGACTTGCCGCGAGAGGAGGCGCTGCGCGCTCTGCAGTTCATCAGGCCCGATGGGGCCAAGATTTACCAGCGGGGAATGGACAAGCCGGGGTGCTGCTTGCGCCTGGGTGACATCAACGCCGACACCACGCCGCTGCTGCTTGTGGTGGAGGGCTATGCCACGGGCCTGACGGCGCGTGAGGCCGTCGACGGCGTGTACCCGGTGTTTGTGGCCTTGGACGCGGGCAACCTGGCGCACGTGGTGCCGCTGCTGCGCAAGCTGTACCCGGTCACCCGCATCTTGATCCTGGCCGACGACGATTGGAAGACCTGCGACCCTGTTTCGGGCGATCTGACGAACCCCGGCCGCACGGCTGCACGAGCGATCGCCCGAAAGGTGGAGGGCTGTGACCTTGTTTGGCCGATTTTCAAGCCGGCCACGCGGGGCGATAAGGACACCGACTTCAACGACCTGCAGGCGCGCGAGGGCCTTGATGCCGTGCGCAAGCAGCTGTCTGGCGTCGTCACGATGATGGCGAGGCGCTATGGCTGAAACGACGCCAGGCAGCGGGCCACAGGGCGGGGCGGTGGAGCCCGCGCCGCATGCGCGCGAAGACGCGCATGCCTTCGATGCCATCGGCGCGCCAGCGCCGCACGATAGTTCTGTCGTTCGCGTGGACTTCGGCGCGGGCCGGGGGCAGGGCGGCGGGGCTACATCAACGGATGTAGACGGCGGCCCCAGCTCGGCCCCGCCCCCCCTCCCCCAAAGTAGCGCAGCTGCGCTCATGTCGGGGGATGGGGGTGGTGACGCCGGGGAGTCTTCTGAGCCGCCTGCCGACGATGCCGCTGGCGACAAGCCGGTACAGGGGCGCAAGAAAGAAAAGACCATCGACTGGGGCAAGTTCAACCACCTGTGCGAGCACTTCGTGCTGATCTACGGCACGGACACGGTGTGGGACGGCAGTGAGCGCCTGCAGATGAAGATCGCCAACATGGGCCACGCCCACGGCGCGGACATGGTGCGCATGTGGAAGTCGAGCGAGCGGCGCCGCACGGTGCGGCTAGATGACGTGGTGTTTGACCCCACGATGACGTGCGACCCGGAGACGACGGTCAATCTGTACGACGGCATGGCCATGGTGCCCAAGGAAGGCAACGTGGACCCCATCCTTGAGCTGGTGCGCTACCTGACCAGCCGGGCGGCGGAGCACGAAGCCGAGTGCGACGAAATCATGCACTGGCTGCTGTGCTGGCTGGCCTACCCGCTGCAGCACCCTGGCGCGAAGCTGCGCACGGCCGTGGTGATGCACGGGGATGAGGGCGCCGGTAAGAACTTTCTGTTCGACATCATGGTGGCGATCTACGGGAAGTACGGCGCCCTGGTCGGCCAGGATGAGCTGGAGGACAAGTTCAACGACTGGCGAAGCTGCAAGATGTTTGTGGTGGGGGATGAGGTTTCCAGCCGCGCGGAGCTGGTGCACAACAAGAACCGGCTGAAGGCGCTGATCACTTCGCCCACGGTGCAGATCAACCCGAAGAACCTGGCTCGTCGGGAAGAGAAGAACCAGATGAACATCGTGTTCCTCTCAAACGAGCTGCAGCCCCTGGCCCTGGACAACAGCGACCGGCGGTATCTGGTGGTGTACACGCCCCGGGCCAAAGACCCGGAGTACTACCGCAAGCTGGGCGAGTGGCGGGACAACGGGGGGGCAGAGGCGTTCTATCACTTCCTGCTGACCTACCCGCTTGACGGCTTCCACCCCTATTCACCGGCACCCATGACGGCGGCCAAAGAGGCGCTGATCGAGATCAACCGCAAGAGCCCTGAGCAGTTCTGGGCAGAGTGGGCTAGCGGCGAGCTGGACCTGCCCTATCAAGCGTGCGCGGTGGACCAGGCGTATACGGCCTACCTCAAGTGGTGCCAGCGCACAGGCGACCGCTACCCGTTCAAGCGCAATCAGTTCACACCCACGCTCACCCGCTTTGCAGAGGGGCAGAGCAGGCCAGTGCGCATCAAGGCCATGAATGTGGTCAAGCCAGGCGAGGCCAAGAAGACCACGCGCATGTTGCTGGTGAGCGAGCCTGTGCTGCGCAAGCCTGACGCAGGACCGGATGACGTTGCCATGACCGAGGGCGAGTGGGCCAGTAGCTCGGTGACCGACTTCGCCCAGGCGCTGCGCAAGTACGTGGGCTATGGCTCGGGCTCCCCCTCCCACGATGGCGGCGATGCCGATGGAGGTGATGAATGAGCGGCTTCTTGGTTACGCGGTTATGTAAGTGCGTAACGCCAAAAGCTAAGCGTGGCGCGGGTAGTTACGCGATTACGCGGTTACGCGCCTCCTGCGTGTGTGCATGTGCGCAGGCGTGCAGGCGGGCGCGTGTGTGCGTGCATGTATGTGTGTGCGTGTGCAGCGTAACTGCGTAATCGCGTAACTCGCTAGGCGTGGCGCGGGTTTGGGTGTTACGCGCGTGCGTAACCGCGTAATCAGGTTTGTTCTCTTTGAAGAAAGAAAGGAAAAGGGATGGAAGCGATTGATGTGTTCGAGACCACGGCGGTGGATGTTGGCGCTGACCGGCCGTCCTGCGCCGTCATGCCCATGGCTCGATGCGCGCCCGGCTTCACCGCCGCGCGATCCGCTCGGCCTTGGACCTTGCGTTACAAGCTAAGCCGCCCCCCCCATGTAGGTACTCCTGGCGCGCTTCCTCACCGGGGTAATTCGACCCCCGCGCGGGCGCTAGTGGCTGGCGCTGGGAAAAGTGAACGAACAGGTGAACGCGGGAGCGAAAAGTGAACACCCGCGTGGAGCTGATCACTCAGGCTGAGTACGCCCGCCGCCGCGGCGTAGCGAAGTCTGCCGTGGCAAAGGCTGTGGCCGAGGGGCGCATCACGCTGATTAACGGAAAGGTCGACCCGGCAGTAGCCGATATCCAGTGGGCGCAGAACACCCGCGCACGGGCCGACAGCGGACGCACGGCGGCCCCTGCGGCTGCGGATGCTGGTGCAGTGGCACCCGAGGCCGAAAACACTGCCAGCAGCCCTGAAGCGGCGCAGGGTGGTCCAGCTCAGCCTGGTTATGCCGACTACCGGGCCATGCGCGAGAAGGCCGACGCCGAGATGGCGGTACGCGCGAACCTGAAGGACGCCGGACTGCTGGTCGAGCGCGACCGGGTGCAGCGCGGGACCTTTGATGTGGTGCGCTCCTTTCGTGATGCCGTGATGGTCATCGGCCAGCGCGCCGCGCCACGCTGCATCGGCCTCGGCGACTCGCGCGAGATCGAGCACGTGATTGTTGAAGAAACCCGCAAGGCGCTGGAGGGCTTTGAGGCCCGGATGGCGGCGCTGTTGCCAACAAAGGAGGGCTGAATGTGGCTCTACATTCCATCGAATTGTGCGCCGGAGTCGGCATGCTCGGAGAGGGAGTCCGTGCCGCATTCGAGTTTCTCGGCATCGAGCACCGAACCGTTTGCTACGTGGAGCGGGAAGCCGCTGCAGCCGCGCAGCTTGCCTGTCTTATGGAAGCGGGAGCCATTGATCCGGCGCCTGTCTGGTCTGACCTGCTCACCTTCGACGGCGCAGCGTGGCGCGGACTCGTGGATTTCATCATTGCGGGCTTCCCGTGCCAGGACATCAGCATCGCCGGGAGGCGCGCCGGACTTGATGGTGCGCGCTCTGGCCTTTTCTTCGACATCCTCGACATCGCTGACGATTGCGGTGCGCTCGGACTCATTCTGGAGAACGTCAGCGCCATCGCTACTGCCACCGCCTCCGCTGTGGACGAAGCCGAAGGCTCTATCGAAGAACGCGCCGCCGCCCGTGTCGTGGGAGAACTGGCCGACCGCGGGTGGGACACGGAATGGATCACTCTTTCAGCGTCAGATGTGGGCGCCGGTCATGGGCGCGCCCGATGGTTCTGCATCGCTTGGCGGCGTGTGGCCGACACCGGACACGGGCCACGAGCGCATCAACCGCTCGACCTCGGAGGGAGCGACAAGCCGGCCCACGATAGCGCTGGCAGCAAAGCTGTGGATGACGCCCAATGTGCCCAACGGTGGTCGCTGCCTTCCACCCGAACTGATCGAATCCAGGGGCAAAACGAGTTCTGGCGAGAAGCGGACGGTGGACCTGGGGTCGCAGTCTCGCAACTGGACGATCCCGATTGCGCCGGACTCGCGACAGTTGATGAATATGGACGAGTCCGGTGGATTGTGGCCGACGCCGAATGCGCACGACGGCCGCAGGCCGGGCGCCGATCTGACGTCCACTCAGGGTGGGAATTTGAGCCGGGATGCGGCGTTATGGCCAACCCCGGCGAGCCGCGACTACCGGACGCCGAACAGCCAGGAAAGCCAGGAGAGCCGCAAGCATACGGGCGGCGAGCAGCTCCCAAACTTCGTGGAACACCACTTTTCGCACCCGGTCCTCTCGACCCTCGATGGGCGAGCATTGTCACCCACCGACCGGACCTTGCCCCGGCGGTTGAACCCGGCATTCGCATGCTGGCTGATGGGATGGCCTATCTGGTGGACGAATCCCGCGCTCACCAGCTGCGTCAGGTCGGAAATGGAGTTGTACCGCTGCAGGCTGCAGTGGCACTTGTCGAGCTGCTTCGCCGAGCCAGGGGGTGCGAGTGAACCTCGTTGACGGCTACGAACTCGTCATCCGCGCCGCTATGGAGGCCGCGCGCCCCGACCCCGAGCTGCGCGTGGACGAATGGGCCGAGGAGTTCATGATCCTGCCCAAGAGCGGCCCCCAGCCGGGGCCGTTCCGGTTCGACCGGAGCCCGCCCGCTCGGCGCGTGCATCAGGTGCTTTCGCCAGGGCACCCGTGCAAGCGGGTGGTGGCGAAGGTGGCCTCGCAGATGTTCAAGACGCAGACCGCCTTGAACTGGATCGGTGCGCTCATGCACCGCAGGCCGCGCAACATCCTGGCGCTGGAGCCCACCGACACCCTGGTGAAGCGGTTCTCAGCCCGGGTCAGCACCATGATCCGCAACGTGCCCGAGTTGCGCGAGCGTGCGGCAGCGGCCAAGAGCCGTGACAGCCGCAACACGGTGCAGGCTAAAGACTTTCTGGGCGATGCCACCCTGTACATGAACACCGCTGGCTCAGCCGCCAACCTGGCCGAGGTCTCCGCACCGTACATCTACGTGGATGAGATCGACCGGCTGGAGTTGAACGTTGATGACGAAGGCGACCCTGTTGAGCTGGCAGAGGCCCGGGCCACGCAGTACGCCAACGACTGCAAGTTCTTCTACACCAGCAGCCCAAGCACCGAAGGTTTCAGCAAAATCGATGACCTCTTTGCCATGGGCACGCAGGAGGAATTCCACGTTCCTTGCCCTGACTGTGGTCACCTTCATGCTCTGGTGCTGGATAACTTTCGCTATGAGCGCGACCCGGAAACAGGCTACATGGACAGGGCATGGTTTGTATGCCCTGCGTGCTTCTTCGAGATCGATGAACACCACAAGACAACCATGCTTCCCGACATCGGCATGGGTGGAGAGGCCCGCTGGGTGGCAACATCGACGGGCGACGGTGAAACCATCAGCTTCACCCTGTCCGCGTTTTACATGCCCATCGGCGCGATCACCTGGCTGTCGCTGGCCCGACAGTACGCCCGGGCGAAAGACCGCCTCGCGCGCGGCGATCACGAAGGCATGCAGGTGTTCTACAACACCCGCCTGGGTCTGAGCTACAAGAATACCGAGGCGAACACTACCGCCAAGCAGCTGCAGGACCGTGCTGAGCCATACCCGCCGCGCGTGATTCCTGACGAGGCTTTGGTGGTGACCATGGCTACCGACACCCAAGACACCCGGCTGGAGGTCCAGATCGAAGCCTGGGGGCCGGGCATGGAGCATTGGGTGCTCGACTACATCGTGCTCCCCGGACTGCCTTCCGACTCGCCCGATGATCCAAAGAGCGTCTGGGCGCGGCTGGACGAAATCCGCCGCACCCCGCTGCTGCACGCCAGCGGGCGGGCCATCATGATCAGCGCGGATGGCATCGACGCGGGCGGTCACCACACGCAGGACGTGTACAACTACGGCGCTGCCCGGGCGCACCTGGGCTGCACAGTGCTGGGCGGATCGCCCCGGCCGAACCGTCCCATCATCAGCAGCGCGCCCAGCAAGGTGGACATCGACTGGGGCGGCACAAAGCGCCAAGGCGGGGTTGAGCGGTGGATGGTCGGCACAGACGTTGCCAAGGACTACCTGTTCAACCGCTTCCACCTCATCGAAGGTCCGGGAGCGATGCACTTCCACGACAAACTCCCGGCTGAGTGGTTCGCGGGTCTTGTCGTGGAGCAACCACGTACTCGATACGTTAAGGGGCGCGCCGTGCGCGAGTGGGTCAAACCGAACGGTGCCCGCAATGAGCCGCTCGACCTGTCTCAGTACAACCTCGCCGTGGCCTACCGCCTTGGCCTGCACAAGTGGTCCGCGCTGGACTGGCAGCGGCTGCGCGACAAGCTCATCCCGCCCACGGCCGACCTGTTTGCGCCGCCTCCGCTGCCCGCCGCGCCGCCGCCAGCGCCCGTCGTGACCGCCGCCGCCACCGTACAGACGTCTGTACTGTCAGCCGATGCGCCAGCCGCAGCTGCGCCACCCACATCACCCGCGCCGGTTGCCATGCCTGCGCCCACCATCCAGCGCGCCCAGCCGGTAGGGCGCCGCATTCTTTCAAGGGGGATTTCATGAGCCAAACCGACCACTACGACACCGAAGCACTGAACCTCGCAGCTCCCGCACCTCGGGGCGATGATCAGGAAGTAGAAACCACGCAGCAGGATAGTGACCTCGATGATCTGTGTGAGCGTTGGGTCAGCTGGTGCAGCACGCGTCGCTTCTACGCTCCGGCACCAAAATACGCGAGCATCCTCGGGCAGATGAGCGGCAACACAAAGCCTGTCCGGCCTGGCGGCCCCGATGCAGTGAATAGCCCGGAATTGATGGCGCTACACCTGGCCTATCTCGGCCAGCCCGATGCCCTGGATAAGCGGGTTTTCGAGCTGTATTACGTTCACCGCATCCGCCCTATCAAGCGGGCAGCCGATGCGCTGGAGATCTCGCGCAAGCACTTTTACACGGTGCTGCGTGACTTCCGGCGCCGTTTGCGGATGGCCTCCAATGGCATCCTGGCGGGCAATGAAGCGGCCCGTGATGCTCTGCCGCATTTCGTTCCAGATCAGCGCCTTTAGAGCGTCTGTGCTGCAAAGTCAAAGCCTATTTTGTCACCTGTGGAGGTGACAAAATAGGGCTCGCCAACAGGTGACACTTTGGCCCAAAATTCGCACTAAATCAGGTAAGTCTCAAAAGTCCGCAAACGCTTTGTGAGGCCATCATGTAAGCCTCTACCTGCCCACCCAACACCCCACCGCAGCAAGCGCAAGTGGTATCGCCCCCGGCCTCCGCAAGGAGCCGGGGGTTTTGTTTTGGAGATCCAGAAACCCATGTTGACCATCCGCCGCAGCGGCCCCACGCTCGCAGAGATCGCCGCCGACGTGCGCGGCGTGCCTGTCCGTATGGTGCCCTATGCCGCAGCCACAGCGCTCACGCGCTGCGCGCAATACGCGCAGCGTACCGAGCTGCCCGCAGAGATGCGCCGGGTGTTCTCCAGCCCTGTGGCCTACACCCTCAACTCGCTGCGCATTGAGCCGGCGACCAAAGACACATTGAGTGCCCGGGTGATGGTCAAGGACACGGGCACCGCTGGTGGCGTGGCACAAGAGAAGTTCCTGCAGCCCGAGGTCGAGGGCGGCGTGCGCGGACACAAGCGCATGGAGAACGCCATGCGCTACGCGGGCGTGCTGGGCGCTGCGCAGTACGCTATGCCCGGCGCGGGCCTCTCGCTCGACGCCAATGGCAACGTCAAGGGCGCGGAAGTGCGCACCATCCTCAGCGCCCTCAAAAACATCCGTGGCGGCGTGGGCGCCAAGGGCCAGCGCGCCGGCCGGGGCCGCAAGCTCGCCAACGATCTGTTCGCGGGCAAGCCCAACGGCGGCAACCGGCCAGACGGCATCTGGCGCCGCGAGGGCAAGCGCCTGCGCGCGCTGTTCGTCTTCACCACCGATGCACCGGACTACAGCCGCCGCCTGGACTTTTCGGGCGTGGTGCAGCGCGTGGCGCTGGATCGTTTCCGCCCCGAGTTCGGAAAGGCCGTGGCCGCGCTCCAGTCACGCGGAGGGAGCTGGGCATGAGCGCACTCACCCTCGAACAGTGGCGCGAGCGCCTGGCGGGCTACCTCGCGTCCGAGAAGCGCATCCTTGAATCGCAGGAATACGCCGTAGGCCAGGGCGGCACCGCCCGTCGCAACCGCCGCGCGGATCTTGAACAGGTGCAGGCCGGCATCCGCGAGTGCAATGCCGAGATCGCCAAGCTCGAAAACTCCGCAACCCCCCGCACCCGGCGCGTATTCACTCTGCGCCCGTACTAAGCCATGCGCACCAATCCCATCGACCGCGCCATCGCAGCGGTAGCGCCAGCCTGGGCGGTCAAGCGCGTGCAGGCCCGCGTGCAGCTCGCGGCAGTGTCGGCTCTGCCAGACCCCGTACCGACCCCCACGCCTGTACAGGCATCAGACGACAGCACAGGCGGTGGCAATGCGCCCGGCATCGTGCGACGGTTCTGGAACGCCGTGGCCCGCGACGCACGCAGCGACACCCTGCGCAAGTTGCCCACACAGCGCGCCCAATCGCGCGAGCTGGCCCGTACCTCCCCCATTGCAGTAGGCGCCATCAACACCAATGTCGATCGCGTGGTGGGCACCGGCTTGGCACTCAGCTGTCAACCCGCCTTGCAGGCCCTGGGCTGGACGCCCGAGCAGGCCATCGAGTGGAAGGCCCTGGTGCAGCGCGAATTCAGCCTTTGGGCCGACAGCACCGATTGCGACATCGAGCAGCAGCTCAACTTCTACCAGTTGCAGGCCCTGGTCCTGCGCTCCACGCTGGAGAGCGGCGATTGCTTCACCTTGCTGCCGGATGGCGCCCGCACTGCTAACCAGCCCTATGCTCTGCGCCTGCAAGTGCTGGAGGCCGACCGCGTGGGCAACCCCCTGGGCCAGCTCGACACAGCCACCATTGCGGGCGGCGTGAAGCTGGCGCCCAGCGGCGCGCCTGTGGCGTACCACGTTTACAACCAGCATCCCGGCAGCTTCCTGCCCGCAGCGGGCAGCAGCATCTTCGCGGGGCAATGGGTGGAACGTCTGGGCAGCAGCGGTCGCCGCCGCATGTTGCACCACTTCCGCAAGCTGCGCCCCGGCATGCCGCGCGGCCTGCCGTACCTCGCGCCCATCATCGACTGCATCAAGCAGATCTCGCGCTACACCGAAGCCGAGATCATGGCCGCAGTCATCACGGCCTACCTCACGGTATTCATCGAGACGCCCACGGGCAATGCTGCCCCCGTCTTCGACGGCCAGCCCGCCGTGGCGCAGCAGCAGGACGTGGGGCTGGGCATGGGCAGCGTGGTGGGACTGGCGCCCGGCGAAAAGCCGCACTTCGTCAATCCCGGCCGACCCAACCCCAACTTCGGCCCGTTCATCGACGCCGTGATCAAGCAGATGGGCATCGCCTTGGGCCTGCCCTACGAGCTGCTGGTCAAGCAGTTCAACGCCAGCTATTCGGCAAGCAAGGCCGCCCTGCTGGATGCATGGGTTTACTTCCGCAGCGTGCGCTACTGGCTGTCGCAGAGCTTCTGCCAGCCCGTATTCGAGACCTGGATGGCCGAGGCAGTAGCCATCGGCCGCGTGCCCGCCCTCGGCTTTTTCGCCGACCCCATCCTGCGCTGGGCCTACACCCGCGCCGCATGGCCCGGCGACAGCATGGGCAGCATCAACCCCAAGGACGAAGTAGCCGCGTATGTGGCCGCCATCGAGGGCCGCCTGCTCACCCGCGAGCGTGCGGAGTGGGAGCTGTTCGGCAGCGACTGGAACGACACCTACACGCAGAAGCTCATGGAGCACGAGCGGCTTAAGAAGGACGGCATGCAGCCAACGCCGAAGGCGGGGGCAGCCGCGCCCGCAAAAGAGCCCGCTGAGCCCGACACCACCGAGGACGCGGCATGACGGAGAAGACCATTTCTGCAGAACAGGTGGCGATCCTGGCTGATCGCGTCGATACCCTCATTGCCAATCACTCCAAGATCGAGGGGCTGATCCTGGGCATCAGCACCCAGCAGAGCACCCTGAGCGGCAACCTTGCCGTCTACCAAGAACGCCTTGCCGCGCTCGATGTGGGGCAGAAGCGCCTGTTCCAGCTGTCGGACGAGCACGGCTCCTCCATCGACCACATCACCACGGACGTGAGGGTGCACAGCTGGACGTGGAAGCTGGTCGGCATTGCTGCCATGTCGTCACTGGGCCTGGTCGGCTGGGCCTTCGGCGAGCTGCGCGCCCTGCAGGCGGCAGACAACCGCCACGAAAACCGCCTCGCAATCCTTGAGTTCGTGGTCGGCGGGCGGTCCGCTCCGACCCCCAAGCAGCCTGAAGGCCCAAAGCCATGACCCTCCTTGAACTGATCACCGGCGTGTGGGCCATCGAGCCCGACAAACTGCGCGAGATCCAGGCCATCTACGCCACCCACTTGCGTGGCGAGAAGATCGATATCGCGGCGCTGGAGGCCCGCCTAGGCCGCCCGCTTGCCAACGAACAGCAGGCCTACACGGTAGAGCCTGGGGGCGTGGCGGTGCTGCGCATGTCGGGCGTGATCGCGCCGAAGGCCAACCTCTTCATGCAAGTCAGCGGCGGGTTGAGCACGCAGATGGCGACCAAGCAGCTGGAGAGCGCGCTGGCTGACCAGCGGGTCCGCTCCATCGTGTTAGCCATCGACAGCCCTGGAGGTAACGTCATCGGCACGCCAGAGATGGCAGCGGCCGTGCGCGAGATGGCGACGATCAAGCCCATCATCACGCACAGCGATGGCACCCTAGGCAGCGCCGCCTATTGGATCGGCAGCGCGGCCAACGCGGTGTACCTCAGCGGCCCAGTGGTGCAGGCCGGCAGCATCGGCATCGTCGTGGACCGCAGCTACAACCCAGCTGCCAGCACGCGCGAGGAAAGCATCGTCGCGGGCCGCTACAAGCGCCTGTCCAGATCCAACGAGCCACTCAGCGACGAGGCCCGCGCAATCGTCCAGGCCGATGTGGACTACGTCTACTCACTGTTTGTGGATCAGGTCGCCGCCTTCCGTGGCACCACGTCCGAAAAAGTTCTGGAGCGTATGGCCGATGGCCGTGTGTTCCGAGGCCAGCAGGCCATTGATGCGGGGTTGGTGGACGGTGTTCTCACCCTCGACGCATTGGTGGAAAGCATGGCCACCGACCCCGCCCAGTACGCAAACCGCCGCAAGGCGGTTTTTGCTGTGGCGGCCTTCCCGTCCCCAAGCGCCGGTGCTGCGCCCAAAGACAACCACCCACCCCGTGAAAAGGAACCTGTCATGCCTGAAGCTGACAACAAGACCCCCATCACGCGTGCGTCTTTCGAGCAGGACCACGCGCCACTCTTCGCCCAGCTGCGCGGCGAATTCACCGCCCTCGGCGCCACGCAAGAGCGCGAACGCATCCAGGCCGTTTTGGCCGTGGGTGAAGGCCTGCCAGGCCACGAGAAGCTGCTTGCCACCCTGGCATTCGACGGCAAGACCACGGCCGCCGACGCCAGCATGGCCGTGCTCGCCGCTGAAAAGCAGCAGCGCGCTGCCGCAGCCAATGCGCACGCAGCCGATGCACCGCCCGCTGCCAAGCCCAGCGCTACGCCGCCCGACCAAGGCGCAAAGACCAAGGAGCAACAGGTCGCCGAAGCCCAGGCTCATGCCAAGACCAAGGGCATCGACCTGGTGGCCGCCCTCAAGGAACTCGGCTTCGCGTCCTGACGCGTAACCGCTCCAAAACCCTCAACTCTTGGAGAACGCAATGTCTTCTGGAAATCTCTCTCTCCTAACGCTGACCGTGGCAGCGGCGGGCGCCCTGAACCCGTGCCGCTTCATCACGCAGGCTGGCTCCTACCCCGCCGCTGGTGGCGCGGCCTTCGGCGTAACCCGCACCAGCGCAGCCGCCGCAGGCGACTTGGTGCCCACCGATGTGCTGGGCACCGCCATCGTGGAAACCGGCGCAGCCGTCACGAAGGACGCCGCCTTGATGGTGGACGCAACGGGCCGTGCGGTGCCACTCACGGTGGGCAGCAAGTCGCCCGTCGCGCGGGCCATGGAACCCGCAGCCGGCGAAGGCGCCTTCATCGAGGTGCTGCTGGTGCCCAGCGCCGGCCTCGTGTCGGCAGCGTCCTGATCGGCGCATCCCCCACCTCTCAACTTCAGGAGCATTTACATGCCACAAGCAACCCCCGGTCAGGCACGCGTCATTGACCCCATTCTCACCGCCATTGCGCGCGGCTACCGCAGCCCGAAAGCTGCTGTTGCCAATGTTCTGTTTCCCATCATCCCGGTCGGCCTGCGCGGTGGTCGCATCATCAGCTTTGGTCCCGACGACTTCAAACTGGTGAACACCGCTCGCGCGCCTGGTGCCAATACCAAGCGTGTGCAGTTCGGCTACGCCAGCGACCCTTATGCGCTCGTGGACCACCGTCTTGAAGGTGTTGCACCCAACGAAATCCAGGAAGAGGCCAGCAACGGCCCCGGCATTGACGTGTCGAGCGGCGCTGTGCGCCGTGTGCAGAACACCATGGCGTTGGAACGAGAAAAAATGGCGGCTGACCTGGCGCGCGACGATGCGCGCTACGCCTCTTCCAACAAGGAGACCCTGAGCGGCACCAGCCAATGGAGCCACGCCAGCAGCGACCCCTTCACCGACATCATGGACGCGAAGGAAGTGATCCGGTCCAAGACCGGTGAAAAGCCCAATGTGCTCACGCTTGGCCCCAAGGTGCTGACGGCAGTGCGTACCCACCCCAAGGTGCTCGACCGCCTCAGTACCGCCACGGACCGCCCGCCTGCGACCATCCAGCAGCTGCAAGCCCTGTTCGAGCTGCAGCAGATTGTCGAAGGCGAAGCGGTTTACCACGATGGCAACCAGTTTCAGGACGTTTGGGGCAAGGACGCGATTCTGGCGTACACCACCCCGGCCAGCATGCAGGAGATGGGTTCCCCAAGCTACGGGTACACCTACCAGCTGGAAGGCCGCCCAATGGTGGAAGAAGGCTACGAAGATCGTAACGCCAACAGCTGGATTTATCCGGTGACCGACGCCTATCAGCCTGTGCTGCCTGGCGCGACGGCGGGCTTCCTGTTCAAGAACGCGGCGGCCTGATCATGGCACGGTACACAGCACTCACCCCCATCAAGCACGATGGGAAGCGCTATGCCGTGGGCGCCTCTATCGACCTGACCAAGGCCGAGGCCGACGCGCTGCCGCACGGCGCTGTCGACCAGCCTCGCACGGAGGAGTCCGCGGCCGCTCGCAAGGCAGCCGAAAAGGCCGAGGCCGAACGCAAGGCGGCCGAGAAAGCCGAAGCCGAGCGCAAGGCCCAGGAGGAAGCGGAAGCGGCAAAGAAGGCTGAATCCGAGCGCCACCAAGCCGAGATGGCCGAGATGGAGCGCAAGGCCGCTGAGCAGAAGGCCGCCGACAGCGCACAAGGCAACGACTCTACGCAAGGCTGATTACCGCCATGCTGGATCTCGAAGAAGACATGGCCGCCGTGTTCTACGGCTCCGACTTCGCCACCACCTTCACGCGCCAGCGGCCCCTGGTCGCTGATGTGGAGGTGCTGGCGATCTTCGGCGTGCTCGACGAAGAAGCCCTGGATGGCCGCGCCATCGCCGCATCCCGCATGGTGCGCATGCCCTCAACGCAGGACGTGCGCGCCGATGATGTGCTGGTGGCGGTGCATGCGATCCCGGGGCAGAACGTCGCAGCCGGTGCCCGGTTTCGCGTGCTGGACAACCCCCAGCGCGTGAATGATGGCGCGGAGATGGAGGCGCTGCTGGGCAGCGTGTCGGCATGAGTGCCCTCAAGCCTGACACCCTGCCAGAGGGCGTCCCATTCCTGGCTGGCGCCGCAGTCATTGACGCGTTGAAGAGCGCAGCCGATCTGACTGGCGCCAAGATCCTCGACAACCCAGCTCGCGCAAGCGATCTGTCGGAAGGCGAGCGAATCATCTTCTTTGAGGACCAGACCGACAAGCTGCTCGAACAGCCTTCGCAACGGCAGTACCGCACCTATGGTTTTTCAATTGGGGTCATCAGCCGCAGCGTGGAGGCAAGGCGCGCAGCGCATCGGGACTATCGAGCTGTGAAGCGTGTCCTGCGCAGCCTCTCGATGCCGGCCATCACCCAGGCCGGGATCGAAATCGCCAAGTCGGGCATCCGGGAGGGCGAAGTTCGCTACCGCTTGGAAAACATCGATGTGGGGGGCAGCCTCGTGCTGGGTCTCTTCACGCTCGACTACCGCGACCCCCTTTAGTCCGACATACCCGCAATCAACGGCCCGCAGATGCGGGCCATTCTTTTTCTAGGAGTTGAACATGGCAAACGAACTCGCAAAAGCGATTCTCGGCTCGGGCGGCGTACGCTTGAATCTTTACGATTTCGTCGCTCAAAAATATGTGGGCCTCGGCGACCTGCTTGAAGCCGACAAGTTTGAGATCACGCCCGATGCCGAACTGAAGCGGAAGACGTCCAAAAGCCGTAGTCGCTACGGCCAGAACATTGCTTCTGCGGCAATCGCCAAACCCACCAAGATCGCCATCACGTTGTCTGGGCTTTCCGCTGCGGCTTTGGCAATGCAATACCAGGGCACGCTTTCACAGGAAGCCCAAGGGGCCGGCACGCTGACCGACGTAACCGTAGTGGCCAAGCTCGACAAGTGGGTCAGCATCGGCAAGCGCAACATCGTTGAAACAGGCTTTGCCGTTGCACCAGCTGCAGGTGGTACCGCGTTTGAGAAGGACACCGACTACGTCGTGGATTACGCCAACGGCCGCATCAAGGTGTTGAGTGCAGGGGCCATCGATGCAGATGCGGAGCTGGACATCACGGGAACCTTCTTGGCCTACAACGGGCTGCTCGTCCGTGGCGGCACCCGAGCGCAAATTCGCGCTCAGGTGCTGTTTGAAGGTGAAAACCAGGTGGACGGCCAATACGTGGAAGTCGAAGCCTACGAAGCGGTCTTCATGTCCAACAAGGGCTTTGACTGGCTGGCCGATGATTTCAACGGCATCGAGCTGGAAGGCGAACTGAACGTTCCTGAAGGCAAGACCGAGCCTTACACCATCCGCATGCCGAACGTCGAGGCCTGATCGGTCAACGCCGTCCAGACGTCTGTACGGCACCCATCAGCACCAGCACGGGCCATCCCACCACCACGGTGGCGATGGCCCCGCCACCAAGCGCCATCAGGCGCTCCGAATCCACCAGCAGGCCCAGCAGGGCCAGCGGAATGCCCGCGCCCGCCAGGGCAATGCACCACACCAAACCCTTCATCTGATCCTCCAACATGGCCGGTCCCAAGATCAAATACGACATCGAAGCCGCCGTCAAGGGCGCGCCCGATGCCGACGCGCTTGCCAAGACGCTGCGCGGGGTCGCCGACGTGCTAGAGGGCGATCTACAACAAGGCGCACTGGCGGCCGCGCAATCGCTGGAAGCGCTGGCGTCCAAGCAACGTGCCGTCGAGGCCTTCGGTGCGCTGAAGCGCGAAACAGCCGATCTGGAAGCCGCGCTCACCAAGGCCACGGCCCAAGTGGACCGCCTCGGCAACGAACTGCCGCAGGCGACGACCAATACCCAGCAGCTCAGCGCCGCTGAGCGCGCCGCTGCCGCCGCGCTGGAGCAAGCCCGTGTCACCCTGCAGAGCAAGCGCGATGCGCTGCGCGCGGTACGCGAAGAAACGCAGGGATCAGCTCGCCGGTCGGAGGAATACCGGGCGACGGTCAACGGGCTGAAAGAGGGCATCAAAGCCGCAACGGCCGAGGTGCGGGCGCAGCAGACAGCCTTGCGCGCAACGGAACAAGAGACGAAGCGCGCGCAGAACGCCGAAGCGGCACTGCGCAAGGAATACGACCTGGCTATCGGCTCCTCGGTGCGCCTGAGCACCGAGCTGGGCAACAAGCGCCGCGCGCTCTCCGAGACGCGCGAGATCATGCAGGCGGTCGGCATTAGCGCCAGCAACCTGGTGCAGGCCGAGGCTGGGCTGCGCAGCGCTGTCGCGCAGGTGCGGCAGGAAGTGGCCGCCCTGGCACCTGCCTACCAGCAAGCCGCCTCTGCATCCACACAGTCCACCCAGGTCCAGGCCCAAAACCAGAGGTCGCTACGCGAGGGCATGACCTCCATCAGCACGCAGCTGGCGCGCATCCAGCAGGTGGCAACGGTGGCGCTGGGCGGCAGCTACGTGGGCGGCCTTGCCAAGTCGGTGGCAGAGACCGCCGACGAATTCCGCAACCTCGAAGCCCGCGTGAAACTTGCGACGGGCGAAGGGCCGCTGTTCCAGGCGGCGTTTGACGGCGTCACGCAGGTGGCGCTGCGCACCAACAGCGCGCTCGATGAAACCGGCACGCTGTTTGCCCGGCTGACCAAGGCCGGTAAGGAAGCGGGCCAATCAGCCCAGGTCGCGCAAGACAACGCGCTGCGCCTCACTGAGACGATCAACCAAGCCATCCAGCTATCCGGGGGGTCGGCCGACTCCGCCAAGGCTGCGATCACCCAGCTCATTCAAGGCCTGCAATCGGGCGTGCTGCGTGGCGAGGAGTTCAACTCCGTCATGGAACAGGCGCCCCGTCTGGCACAGGCGCTGGCGAACGGCCTGGGTGTCACGACCGGAGAGCTGCGCAACTTGGCAGGGCAGGGCGCCTTGACTGCCGAGATCGTGATGAGGGCCCTTCGCGGCCAAGCCGATGTGGTGGCGAACGAGTTCTCCAAACTCCCCCCCACCGTGGGCCGCGCGCTGCAGAACCTCACCACGCAATGGACCCTGTATGTGGGTCAATCCGACAACGGCCTCGTCAGCAGCGCCAACGCGGCCAAGGTGATCAACGCCCTGGCGGCCAATCTGGACACGCTGGTGTCCACGCTCAGCACCGCCGGCAAGCTGTGGGCGGCCATGAAGATCGCCGGACTGGCTGCAGACTTTGGCGCCTGGGCGCTCAAGACCCTCTCGGCCACGGCAGCAGTCGAGAAGAACACGCTCGCCGTCGCTGCAAACACCACCGCGCAGGCCGGCAACGCCGCCGCACACGCCGCCAACACCGCTGCGCAGGCGGCCAATATCGCGGCAACAAACGCATCCACCGCAGCGCGCACGGCCAATGCCGCTTCCTGGGCCTCCATCGCCACGTTCACCGGGCAGGCCACTAAGGCCACGACCGCAGCCACGGCCGCTGCTGTTGCCAACACAGCGGCAGTAGGCGCCAAGTCTGCGGCGTTCGGTGTGCTGGGCGGTGCGGTTCGCGGTGTGACTGCGTTGCTCGGCGGGCCGGTGGGCTTGATCGCCACGGTGGTGCTTTTCAATGGAGAGATCAAGCGCGGCGCCACATCTGTCTTCGAGTGGGCCATGGGGTTCACCGAGGCGGGCAAGACCCTCAAGCGGTATGAGGATCAACAGCGTGCGGCCACAGCGGCAGTAGCCCGCGATACCGAGGCACGCAAGGCCCAGGCCTTGGCCCTCCAGCTGCAGAACGACAAACTTTTGGAAGCGCGCAACCGCGCCGCCGATCTGACCAAAGAGAGCGTGGGCCTGATTGCAGAGTTCGACAAGCTCCGTACCTCTGGCGATTCAGCCGCTGACGCAGTGGGCAAGATCGGCAAGGACTTCGACCTCTCGAACTCTCCAGGCATCCGCACCGCATCCGCCGTGCTCGACAAGCTGCTTGCGGACGGAAAGCTCACTGCCACCGAGTTCCAGGCCGCATGGGCGAAGGCGCTGGACGGGCAAGACCTTGCCACGTTCGAAGTGCTCGCGCGGAACGCCTTCGCTGCGGCAGCGCAGGACGCGAAGAAGCTGCAGGACCAGCTCCAGCAGGCCATTGCCAACGGCGCATCTGAGCAGGTGCTGAAAGACCTGGAGGAGCGCATCAAGGGCGCCCTCGCTGCGGCAGGCCGCGAATCCGAGCGTGTGTCCGCCATGATGGACAACGTGCTGCGCGAGGCGGTCAAGCGCACAGGGCTGGAGTTCACTCAGCTGCAGGGCAACATCGGCGCGGCGTCGCGCAGCGCGTTGAACGACCTCGATGTCGTCATTGGTGGCCTTGATCGCCTAAAGGCCCAAGGCGTGGATGCCGGGCGCGTCCTCGCCGCCAGCTTCTCGCAGGCGATCAACACCGCAGACAGCCAGAAGGCCCTGGACGAAGTTCGCGCGCGTATTGAGCAGGTGCGCAGGGCGCTGGGCGACAAGGTTGCCGATGGCCTCTTGGACCAGGCGAAGCAGAAGGCCGAAGAACTGAAGGTCGCGCTCGATCAGGCCACCCCGGGCATTACCAGCGTGGCCGAGGCCATGAAGCGCCTGGGCCTGGAGTCAACTGCCAGCCTGCAGCGCACCGCCAGCGAAGCGCGGGAAGCGTACGCAGTGATCGCCCAGGCCGGCGCGCAAGAAGGGGAGTCTTACATCGCCTGGCAGCGCCGCAAAGAGCTTGCCGCTCTCGCAATGATCCAGCGCGCGGTAGAAGCGAACCGGGGCATCGTGGACGCGAACATCGCGGCACAGGCAGCCGCAGCAGGGCTCAAAGTAGAGGTGGACCAGAGCGGCCGCACCATCGTGCGCTCGATGCGCGATGCAGAGGAGGCTACGCACCGTGTTGGCCGTGCGGCGGGTGGTGCAGCCGGTGGCTACCGCGATATGGCGGGCGCTGCGGCGCAGGCGGCAGCCAATGCCAAAGCACTGCAGGCCATCCATGACCGCAACCGCCTGGACGGCGACGAGGACAAATACACGGTCGGCAACGGCAAAGACCTGGTTGGCAATACGCGTGACATTCGCTACGCGTCCGTGAACGACACCGACATCAACCAGCAGATCGTTGCCCGGTACGGTGAAGAAGCCCTGAACAGCCCGCTGGCACGCAAGGCGTGGGAGCTTCGCCTGCAGCTGCAGGCCTACCAAAAGAACTACGGAAACATGCGCAGCAAGCAGAGCTTGCTGGAGCAACGCAACATCGCCGCCGAGCTGGAGCGTGTGGAGCGCGAGTTGGATGCAACCCTGCGCAAAGCCGACAGCCCTGACGACGGTGAAACGCGCACCGGAACCGATGGACGCAAGGGCCGCCGAGCTGGTCGCGACGAGGCGCGCACGGAGGACCGTCGCAGCCAAGGCGGTGGCGCACCGCGCAGCAGCGGCGTGCCAGTGCACCTCCATTTCAACGGTCAAAACCTGGGCGTGGTGAACACCGATCCCACGGGCCGGGCCGCACTGGAAAAGTTCATGAACGCGCTTGCTGACAGCAACGGCGTCTCTGGGCGATAGGCAAACACACATGGCAATCACCCTCACAAAAGACTCCACCATCCTGGAGCTGCCGGAAGACCTCCTGTGGGTCAACGAATTCCGCTGGTCGGCCGTATCGCAGGCCACGGAGCGCAGCCTCACGGGCGCGTTGCTCATCGACGTAACGCCCCGCGTCGGCGGCCGACTGATCACGCTGGCGGGCGGCGTGGACTACGCATGGTTTGAGCGGTCCGGTCTCGAAACGCTGTACGCCTGGGCCGCATTGCCAGAGCAGCAGTTCACGCTGACTCACAACGGCGTGGCGCGCACCGTCATCTTCGACCACGGCACCGCCGAAGAGAGCAACGCCATCAAGCAAGTCGAGCCCGTGATCGATTACAGCGACCCCGAGCCTGATGACTACTACTGCAGCCTTGAGCTGAATTTTCTGGAGAAGTAACCCATGCCACTACTCGCTGGCGATATACGCCTCGCGCGCTCGGCCAACATGGCTGACGTGCCCGAAGGCGGCGGGCCGCCCTCGGCCCAGTTGCTCACATCGGGCCGTTCGAACGAGATTTTCCCGGACATCTCCGAAGAGACTCGCACTGTGGGCCGCGTGGAGATCTATCAGATCTTCGGCCTGCTGCGCAACACGGACCGGGCCGCACTGTTGGGCTCCAACGTCATCTTGGCGCAGCCACCCGCAGACCCGAACGTGAGCGTGACGCTGCTCTCGCTTAAAGACCCGTTCGCCACGCGCGCCGATATCGCCCGGCGCATCGAGGCGGGCATGTCGCCCGGTACCGAGTGGTCGGGCTACTTGTTGGAAAACCACTTCGTCACCATGCGCAGCGTCACGCTGCTGCAGCGCCCCGGCATGAAGCCGCCCATCATCGGCCGCACCTATGTGCTGGTGTACCTCGAAGGCCAGGCGGGCGAGCGGCGCCAGCGCATCAAGGTGAAATCCACCGCGACCGAAACCCGGATCTTCACCGAGATCGTGGGGAATGCGCTTGTTGACTTCGAAGCTCAGGTAACCACCTGCGAGCTATTCGACGGGCTCCTGTACGACTTTCCAGGCTCACCACCATCGCGCACTTATGCGCGCCAGTCAACCAAGACCGCGCTGCGTGAGACCGTCTACAGCGATACCGGCATGTTCTACGGCGCGGGCCGCTTGACGGCCGCCACGGAGATCGCCGATAGCTGGATCAATGTTGACAGCATCACAACGCAGATAGTGCCCAACAGCCGCACCGAGTCCGCGACGGTGGACCAGCGCCCCAGCGCGCGGCAGCTGATCACGTTGGCGACGGCGCCGCGCAAGGTCGAGGTCGGCATCACGCCGCACACCAAGCGCGTGAAGATCGGCGAAGAGAACGTGGGTCAGATCTACGTGGACCAGCTTCGCCCGCTGCCCGAGCCTAACACGCTGTTCATCGACTACTGGTCGATGGGTACCCGCTACACGATCACCGACGATGGCACGGGCCGCCTTGTAGGCGCTGGCGGCGGCGCGGTCAGCTACCTCACGGGCGCCGTGAACTACACGCTCAAGTTCCTGCCCGATATCGGCAGCGACATCACGCTGACCCACGGCACCCGTCTGGCGTACACCGACCGCAGCGCGCAGGGCGCCCAGGTGCGCGCCCCGGAGTTCGCTTTCATGATCGAGAGCGAAGGCGAGTTCGACCGGCTCATCCCAGGCTCTCTGAACGTGAAGTACCCCAGCGGTGGCGTGCTGCGCACCGTGACCGACAACGGCACAGGCGCCCTCGCAGGGGCTGCCACGGGCGTCGTGGACTACCCCAGCCGCAGTGTGCTGCTGCGCCCCACGCTGATGCCCGATGCCGGCGCCGAGCTGCAGATCGAGTGCGAGGTGGACGCCCTGGTCACCGAGAACCTTGCGCCAGGCGCGCCCGACGCGGGCGGGTTCATCACCCTCACGCTCGCCCAGCAACCAGCTGCCGGAACCCTGGCTGTTTCGTGGGTGACCGCGCGCAACACCAGCAACACAGCCGGGGCCAAGCTCACCACCACCACCGCAACCAAGAAAACGGACGTGACTTACACGATCCGCAGCGTGCCTGAGTACTACGAGCCATCGTCCAACGGTGGCGGCGTTGTGAACTGGCCCCGGTCGGATTGAGAGGAGTAAATAGATGGCTATCAGATACGTTCAGCGCCCGTTCACGATCAAGACGACGAACGGCAACTCGGCGACAGACTCCGAGGAAACCGGAACCACTGCGGACGGGCGCATCGTTGCATCGCGCACGGTCACAGACGATGGTGCTGGCGGGCTTGCCAACGGCATGGGCAGCGTCAACTACGTCGGCAAGACGGTGTCGCTCAAGGTGGTGTCTTTCGACCGTAGCACCTCGGCATACAAGAGCGACTACGACGACGCCAAGGAATTCGAGCGCACCGTCACTGACGGAGAGGCAAGCAGCAACACCAATGCCCGTAAGGGCGGTGAGTACAGCACGGCATCGGTAGGCGAAGAGATGCTGGCAGCATCCAGCGTCGTCGCGCGCTACCGCGTGGGCGCCAGCGCGCCGGCCGCACGCAGCCAGGCGCTGGAGATGCCTCCCATGGCCATTGACCTGGCGCCGTACACGACGGATTCCATCGTGCCGGGCTCGGTGCTGTTTCGCTGGATGGGCCAGCTCTATTCGGACTTCGAGGGCGTCATCTACCGGGACCGCACCGACCTATCTGCGGGCATTGCAAGCGGGCGGGTGGACTACGCCAGCGGCATCGCCACCATGACCGATTGGGTTGTGGGCGGCACTGGCCCCACGGACTTCCAGCTGCTGAGCCTGTGGACGCAAAAGGGGCAGTGGAGCACCGCGTCGCTGTTCTTCGCCACCGATATGGCGCCGCTGCGCCCAGGCCCTGGCGGCTTTGTGCTCTCTGTGGTGGACCTGCGCGGCGATACGCTGACCGCCAACGTTGACAACCAAGGCAACATCACCGGCGCGCACATGCGGGGCAAGGTCGAATTCAGCCGGGGCGGTGTTGAGCTGCAGTTCGGGGACTTCGTGCTCGACTCTGACCTGACCGCCGCCGACAAGGCCGAGTGGTGGTACAGCGCGGCCGATGTGGGGGCGGTGCAGGCGGGCAAGATTTGGCGGCCTTGGCCCGTGGACCCGACCACGCTGCGCTACTCGGCCGTGAGCTTCATTTACCTTCCTGTCGACATCAGCTTGATGGGCTTGGATCCTGCCGCACTGCCGGCTGACGGGCGCGTGGCGTACGCCCGCCCGGGCGACCTGTGCGTCATCGGGGTAATGCACGGCGGCGTGGCGTTCGTGCCTACTGTGGGGCAGGTCTACAGCCTGGGCGTTGAGCGCTTGTCGTTCGCCCAGGTCATTGACGCGACCACGCAGGCAGAGATTTTCACGGGCTACACCGCAGACCTCGACGCGGGAACCGTCACGTTCACCGACCTCACTGGCTACCCGTCCGGGGGCGTGAAGGTGCTCGGCCGAACCGAGGTGTACCGCCAGATCGCAGAAGTGCGCATCGACGGCAGGGTGCGCCTCACCCAGCCGGTGGGCTACGCCTTCCCGATGGGAGCCGTGTTCTCCACCGCCTTGCGCTTTGGAGACCGCTTCGCACGCGTGAGCCGGGTCTATGACCAGGCGAGCTGGAATGGCACCACCTGGTATGACGGCGTGGACCCCAGCAAGGGGGAGGCACTCGCCACCTTTGCAAACGGGCAGCACCCCGTCGTCGTGACCAATCGGGGGGCAATCACCGAGCGTTGGGCGCTGCGCTTCCGCTCTGACGGCCAGACGTTTGACTTGATCGGCCAGCACCTTGGTCAAATTGCCAGCGGCACCATCAACGCGGATTTCTCACCTACGCACATCGCGGCGGGTGCCCCGTACATGACCGTTCCGTCGGCAGGCTGGGGGTCCGGCTGGGTCAGCGGCAATGTGCTCTTCATTGACACGATTGGCGCTGAGGCGCCGATTGACTGCGTGCGTTGCACACAGCCGGGCTCACCGGCAGGCATTGATGACAGCGCTTGGCTGGTGCAGCGGGGCGACGTGGCTCGCGATCCTGGCAGCAGCTTCGACTAAACCCATTTTGAATCCAAGAGGAGCCACTTCATGGCATACAGCTACCCAGTCAAATGGATCACCAACACCATGCGCGGTGCGCCGCAGATCAGCGGCACCGCGGGCACTTTCATTGGCGCACTTGACGCCTTTTTGCTAACTGGTTGGGGCACCGCGACCGCGACCAGTGTCTCGATCAGCGGCGGCGTGGGGACAGCGATCTTCCCAGAGGGGACCTACTTTGAGGAGCATGCCGTCGTGTTGTTCGCGGGCGCTACGACCCCCGCAGCATTGAATGGCGAGGCCCGTGTGCTTTCGCGGACGAACAACTCCATCACGTTTGAAACCAACGCGCCGGATGGTGTTGCTACCACGGGGACGGCCATCACCGTGAAATACGCGCCGGTAGGCAGTTGGGCGAAGCCATTCCAGGGGGCCAATCTGGCGGCATACAAGAGCAGCGACGTGCAGTCCAGCGGCTTCACTCTGCGTGTGGACGACACGGGAACCATGACCGCTCGCTTGGTCGGGTACGAGTCGATGACAGACATCAATACAGGCTCAGGTGCTTTCCCGACCGCAGCCGTGATTCCTGGCGGGGGTACGTTTCACAAATCAAACGTTGCGAGTGCTGCGGCGGTCCGATATCTGCTCGTCGCCGACTCGCGCGCAATGCTTTGGGCTGTAGAGCCTGGCACCGCTTCGAATAGCGCGTACCGGTCCTCAAATGTGCGCGGGTTTGGTGAAGGGCTCGCGCTTTCGCCCTCTGGCGACCCGTGGTCCACCTTCCTGTCCTGCCCGGTGGGCGTCAACACTTTCAACAACGGCGCGCTGTCGGGTGGTCCGGAATCCTCAAGCGGAGGATTCACCGTTTGTGCGCGGGGCTTCTCGGGTCTAGGCACTGCCGTTTACCTGTCGGCCAGCCCATTCACTGGCGCTTCAGCTGGCGTGTCAGGCGCCGATGTGCTCTTGGGTTCGGCGCCTTCTCCAGTGGACGGGAAAGTAAGGCTCAGTCGCCTGTATCTCCGTACTACAGTCAATCAGGACGGCCCCCGGGCACTTGTTCCAGGCGTCGCCTACGTGCCCCACAGCGGCATGCTCTCGCTGTGCTCGCCGGGAGACGTGCTGCCAGGGTCGGGTGACTGGATAGGGCGCCGGCTGATGGCGGTGGGAATCTCGTCTGTCTTAGCTGCTGCCCCCACAGGGATAGCATTCATCGACATCTCTGGGCCGTGGAGATAGCCCAATGGCTGCGCATCAATCCTGGCGCCTATCGTTCGCACGGTCCAACGGGGGGACCTTCATTGAACTCACCGAGGTTGCATTCATTAATGAGGCCGGAGTAGATGTTTCGGTTGGAGGTGTTGCTGGAGCGAGCAGCATTTTCAGCAGTTCATATCTTGCGGCGAACGCGTTCGACAAGAATACGGGCACGAGCTGGAGCACCGCATTCAACGACTTTCCGGCTAGGCTCTGGTACACGTTCCCGGCTGCTGTAGACGTGCGCGCAGTACGCATCAGGTGCTCAGGTTCAAACGCCTACCTCCCGACCAGCCTCAGCGACATTCGCGTTTCTGTGTCTGACGATGGCGGCGCGACATGGACCAGCAGCTTCGCCTATGGCATCGCGCTAACTTCGGGGAGTATTTCAGCCGGAACCGAGTTTGAGTTCTCAGTGGCTTCGGTGGACCCGGCCAGCGTGGGTCTGTTGCTTCCTTTACCAAGCTACGCACAGGGTCGCGCAGCGACGCTCTACTCGGGGCAGCTCTTGGTTCCTCGTCTGTCGACGCTTCGCCAGGACTTTCGACATCGGGCTTCTTCCACGGGGCAGATCACCGACCGTGTGATGTTTAAGGCCACGCCCAGTTCGCCGGAATCGCCGTTCGCGATGGGCCGTGTGTGGCTACTGCGCTTGGCAGACGGCTACAAGGCGTGGGAAGGCTGGAGCGATGCAGCGGGCTACTACACGGCCACAGGTCTGGAGCTTGGTGTTGACTACATCGCCGTGGGCATCGACCCCAACCAGAACCACAAGGCCACGGGCGCAGGCCCGGTGCGGGCCGTGGAGGCAGCATGATTGCCATCTCGACAGCTCACCGGGCAGCGCGCAATCAGGCCAGTATTGACCTGGCGAACGTTGGCGGCGCCTCCACGATCAAGCTTTACAGCGAGCAGGGGGGGGCGCTGCTGGCCGTTCGTACCCTGGCGCAGCCCTGCGGCACGATTACGGCCGAAGGGCGGATTCAGCTGATGCCAGCCGCGACCAATGATCTGGTGGGGGCCACGGGCACGCCCACCTGGGCCGAGTGGTGCAACGGCGCGGGCGTAGCTATCGCTGGCGGTGCTGTGACCGATGAGGCGGGCGCAGGCCCCTTCAAGCTGGCTGGTACCGGCACCATGATCATTTACGAGGGTGGCGTGGTCACCCTTGCGTCGCCATCTCTGCTGGGGTAACGATGTGGACATTGACGGCAAGCTTGTCTTCACCACCCCTGCTGATGGCTCGGGCCGCTTGGTCTTCGGCGAGCAGGGCGGTGGGGAGGTCATACCGGATGCGGTGTTTACGGTCGACGGTGATTTCCCCGGTCTCGGTACTCTCACGCTTCGCGCAGGCACTTGTCTCGGCATTGACGCAGAGTTGCCCGGGCTGGACGGCACCATCGAGCTTACTTGGGATGCCAATGTCAGCCGCGGCATGCGAGCCGAGGTGCAAACTTGCTGGCAAGAGGCGCGGCCCATCGCAGCAGGGCATGCTGCGGCCTGGCAGGTGGGCCAGCCGGTGCGCGCCGCTGTCGCTGCAAGCTGGCAGCAGGGCCAGCGCATGGCCGCCGCTGTTGATACCCGGTGGCAACAAAGCGAGCGCCTACGCGCTGCTATTGCATCCGCTTGGCAAGAGGGGACTCGGCTGCGCAACGCCGTCGTCTCCAGCTGGCAAGAGAGTCATCGCGTGCGCGCTGCGGCGGGCTTCGCGTGGCAGGAAGGCGTGCAGCGCCGTGGCGCAGTGCTCGGGTCGTGGGAAGAAACCTTGCGCCTGCGCGCGTCGGTGGTTTCGCACTGGCAGCCAGGCGCGCCCGTGCGGCGTGCGGCGGTGGCACGTTGGAGCGATGGTGTGCACATCCGGCAAGTGCTGCGCACCCGTTGGCAGGAGGGTCGGCGTCCGACGGCAGGGTTCACATCAGACCCCGTTGATCCGCCCGAGGAGCCTTGCTACGACCCCGCCACCGTTGGGCGGCTGGTGTTCACAGACCTATGGCAGGGCGACGGGCGCCTGGTCTTTGTGTGCCAGCGGCCGGGTCAGGTCCAACCGCCAGCAACCGTCATCGTTCCAGTCCGAAGGGTGTACATGACCATCAACAACGTCAACTTGGCACGCGCTGATGGCGAGCCCATCCCTGCAACAGCGTTCGGGATGTCCCTGGATGTGGACTCGTGGACGTGGCAATGGAGCGCCGCTCTGCACGGCAGGGCGCTCCCGCTCATCACACCCGGCCCGGGTGGCGAGCCTGTGCAGGTGATCGCCACCATCAACGGTGCGCCCTACCGCCTACTGGCCGAGAGCTACAGCCGCGAGCGGCGGTTTGGCAAGACGACTATTAACGTCAAGGGTCGCGGCATCACGGCCCTGTTGGATGCGCCATATTCCCCGGCCCTGAACCATGGCAACAGCTTGGCACGCACGGCGCACCAGCTCATGGGTGAGGTGCTCACGCTCAACGGCGTGCCCTTCGGTTGGGACGTGGATTGGCAGATGACCGACTGGCTGGTTCCCGGGGGCCTCTGGACGCACCAGGGCTCTTTCATGTCCGCCCTTGTCGATATCGCCGGGGCAGCGGGCGGCTACATCCAGCCGCACGACACCGAGCAGACGGTGATCGCGCTGCCGCGCTATCCAGCGGCGCCGTGGGAGTGGAGCGGACTGACGCCGGCCTTTGAGCTGCCCAGCTCGTCCGTCAGTGTTGAGGGCATTGAGTGGCTGCGCAAGGCCACCTACGACCGCGTGTTTGTGTCCGGCGTGGCTGACGGCATTGAGGGGCGCATCAAGCGCGCGGGCACTGCCGGTACGCTGGTGGCCCCCAGCATCACGCACCCGCTTATCACCGACATGGAGGCGGCCCGGCAGCGCGGCATTGCCGAGCTGGGCAACACCGGAGTGCAGGCCCATATCAGCCTGCGCTTGCCGGTGCTGGAGACCACGGGCGTCATCAAGCCGGGCGCGCTGATCCGGTACGTGGACGGCTCGACCACGCATCTGGGCTACGTGCGGGCTACGTCCCTGGAGTGGTCATCGCCCATGCTGCGCCAGGTGCTGTCCGTCGAAACCCACCCGGAGTGATGCTATGAAAAACCCCGTCGCACTTTTCAAGGAAATCTTCCCGGACGCGCCGCTGTTGATCGGCGAGGTGATCGCCAGCGCTGATGGCCTGTCCACGGTAGAGCTGCAGGACGGGGGCATTGCCCAAGTGCGCGGCGAGGCCCCGCCAGGCCAGCGCGTGTTTGTGCGCGACGGCGTGATCGAGAGCACCGCGCCTGCGCTCCCCGTGGTCGAGATCGAGATCTAACGCCACATCCACCGCAACCCATCCGCGCCCGCCCGTGGCAACACAGGCGGGCTTTTTGTTGTCCGTTCAAACCTGATTGGAGAAATCATGAACCCCATGAAACGCTGGCGTTGGTGGGCAGTGCTTGCGCTGCCGCTGCTGGTCATCGCAGTGAACAGCTTCGGGCCAGATGGCTGGCGAGAGCCCGTGGTCAAGTTGATCTGGCTGTCGTGGACGGCGCTTTGCGTGGCGCTGGCGCACAGCGCGCGCAAGGCGCTTTTTGACTACGCACACGGGCGCGAAGCCTGGCTGAAAGCGATGGAGCATCCCGTGGGCGCTGGGCTCGCTTTCCTCGGCCTTTGCTTCGTATCGGGCGTGCTCGTGCTGGCTTTTGTGGGCTTTGCCCGAGCGCAGCCCGTGCCGGCGCCAGCGCAGGCCCTTGCGCCGCTGGTGGTGCAGGAGATCGAGCGGCACTGGCCGGCCGTGCCCAGGCGCAGCTACATCGGCGCATTGATCGAGAAAGAGAGCTGCATTGCGTTAACGCACCGCACTTGCTGGAGCACCGCGGCTCGGCTGAAGACCGGCCGAGAGGAGGGCGCCGGCCTGGGGCAGATCACACGGGCCTGGGACGCGTCGGGCGCTTTGCGCTTTGACGCTCTCGCTGAGACCGTTGCCATGGACCCACGGGCCCTGCAGGAACTGACCTGGGACAACGTGTACACCCGCGCAGATCTCGGTGTAAGGGCCGTGCTGGTCAAGCTCCGCGACTGCCACACGCGCTTCGAGCGCCTCGGTCTGCGGGACGACATGGTGCGCCTCGCGTTCTGTGACGCCGCCTACAACGGCGGACTGGGGGGTGTACAGCAAGAGCGCAAGCTGTGCGCACTGACGGCAGGGTGCGACCCCGACCAATGGTTCGGGCACGTGGAGCACCACAGCAACAAGAGCCGCACAAAGTGGCAAGGCTACGGCGCCAGCGCCTTCGACATTAACCGCGCCCACGTGCGTGCCACGGTGCTGCTGGAACCCAGGCGCTGGCGGTATGCCGAATGGCTGGGGGTCTGAGCGTGATCGACAAGATCAAAGCCTACGGCTTCCAGGCCCTTGCGCTGGCCCTGCTGGTGCTGTCGGCCTATCTCGGATTCAGGCTCTATGACGCCCGGCTCGATGCCGAGAAGGCGCGCGGCACGCTGTCAGTCGAGAAAGCCTCTCGCGCCCAGGAAAACACCGAACGCATGCGTGTGGCTCTGGACGATGCCCGCGCGACCTTCCGTCGAAACGAAATCCACGCACGCAATCAACAGGAGATCGCCGATGCTCATGCAAAACAAGAACGTGCCCGGGCTGCTGCTCTGGCTGCTGCCGCTGCTGATGGTCAGCGCCTGCGCGACCAAATCCGAGAGTTCGCCGCCGCCTGTGGTGGGGGAGAAGCCCAAAGCGTCGCAGCTGCCATCATCGATTGTCGAGATCGAGCCGCCACCCTCGGGGAGCTATACGACGAAGCTGACCGACAGGCGGAAGAGTTCGCAGGCGCGGCTGAAAAGCATGCCGACGAGATCCGCACCCTCAAGCGGGTCGTCGGTAACGACCGGGCGCTGACTGAATGAGCGTGTCGGCAAGCTCGGCTCCCAAAGGCCGCAAAGCCGGCCGCCGCAAACAACAGCGCTTGCGGCACGAACTGCGCGAGCGGCAGCGGGAGATCGAGGAGCGAGCCTCCCGATCCGCTGCATTCCGCGATGACGATGCGCCGCCGCCGCGTATCGACTGAACAAAAAGAACGAGGCGACCGCCTGGGTGCTACGAACACCCGGACGGCCACCAAGACCACTGAACACGCCAGTGAGCCCAGCCAAGGCCCCGCCCACCTGTACAGGCCGGGGCAGTGTATCAATACCCTGGAGCCCAACATGGCAACACCCATCATCCCGTGGATCGGCGGCAAACGACGCCTGGCCGACATCATCATCCCGCGCTTCCCGGCGCATTCTTGTTACGTGGAGGTCTTTGCCGGTGGCGCCGCGCTGTACTTTTTGCGCCAGCCTGCCGAGTGCGAGGTCATCAACGACGTCAACGGCGAGCTGGTCAACCTGTACCGTGTCGTGCAGCGGCACCTCGAGGAGTTCGTGCGCCAGTTCAAATGGGCGCTCAGCAGCCGCGAGGTGTTTAAGTGGCTGCAGATCACCCGCCCTGAGACGCTGACCGACATTGAGCGGGCTGCGCGGTTCTACTACCTACAGCACCAGGCTTTTGGTGGTCGCGTACAGGGTCAGACCTGGGGTACGGCCACCACTACCCCGGCGCCCACCGTCAACCTCCTGCGCCTCGAGGAAGACCTCAGCGCCGCCCACATGCGGCTGCACGGGGCGTATATCGAGCGCCTAGACTGGCAGGAGTGCATCAAGCGCTACGACCGTGCCCATACGCTGTTTTACTTGGACCCCCCCTACTGGGAAACCGAGGGTTATGGCGTGCCCTTCGAATGGAGTCAGTACGAAGAGATGGCACGTCTCATGCGCGAAATCAAGGGCAAAGCAGTGCTTAGCATCAATGATCATCCTGCTATTCGCGAGTGCTTCGCGGATCTCCAGATGGACGCGGTACCGATCACATACCAGGTAGGAGGCGGCGGAAACAGTGCGAATCGCATGGAACTGATCATCTACAGCTGGGACCGCGAAGCGGAGCCCGCGCAACTGTTCTAGCCCTGCGCCGTGCGGACAGGCGGCAACAGCCGTTGACTTCACGCCGGCCTAGAGCGTCACTAGTGCCACATGAACGATGGCGCAACCAAGCGAGTGTTTCCGGAGTTTGCCTTTAAGTGAGCGGCATCATCCGGATTTGACCGCTTTGACGTTAAGCCACTAGTACCATTGCAACCTTTCAAGGAGTCGGCTGTACTCCGTAGCCACACGTTGAAAACGAGCTTGGTTTCCGCCGAAGAGCCCGGCCTTGAGCGGTTCCCACGCGGCCCCCTCAGCCTTCGCTTCCTCTATCAAGGTATTAAATGGGCTAGAAGTTCGCCGTTTCCAGCCAAATCTTCCTATGGGTCCCCATGGGTTTCGCTCTTTAAGGAGATTTATATCGGCTACGGAGAGTGCAAACAATATTTCAAAGGTATCAAATGCCGATTCATAATTTTTTCCAATAAATAGAATGTCGTCAATTTGCGGCTGGACAAGTTTGAAAAGATACTCGCTTAGTGGAGTGTACTGGCGCTCGTGTCCTGGGACATGTTTCCATAGTTCGGCAATGTTATTTTCTGCCATGCTCCTTCCCAGTGCTTCCACTAGTACCGAACTTTGTCCGTAGCTGTGTGAAATTTGCACGGGTGCTTGAAAAATCGCTGCAAGGCTGT
>NZ_JALEGG010000104.1 GCF_022763525.1 Acidovorax sp. | reverse complement strand
CTACGAGGCCGAAAACGAGGCCCGCAAAAAAGCCTTTGCCGACTGGTGCGTGGACGCCGAAATGATGGCTGCCGCCCAGCCTGACGCCCTGTTCATGCACTGCCTGCCCGCCCACCGCGGCGAAGAGGTCGAGGCCGACGTGATCGACGGGCCGCAGTCCGTGGTGTGGGACGAGGCAGAAAACAGGATGCACGTGCAAAAGGCACTCATGGAGTACCTTTTGCTCGGCCGCGTTGCATGAAATGCAGCGCGGTGGCGCACCAGCGCCTGCATACTGTTTCGGCGCAGGCTCATGTCCGCGCAGCGGACGTGAAGCGGCCGCAGGCCGTGTGCCAAAGCCAAAAAACCCCGCACGTGCAAAAGGCACTCATGGAGTACCTTTTGCTCGGCCGCGTTGCATGAAATGCAGCGCGGTGGCGCGCCAGCGCCAGCAGCCTGTTTCGGCGCAGGCTCATGTCCGTACAGCCGACGTGAAGCGGCCGCAGGCCGTGTGCCAAAGCCAAAACACCCCGCACGTGCAAAAGGCGCTGCTGGCGCAGTTGCTCCTGGGCAAGGTCACCTGATTTTTCCAGCCCCATGCCCTGGCGACGCCAGCCCGCCCACGCCACAGAACTTCTTGCCCACTGGCACGCCCTGGGCCAGGCGCTGGGTAGAGACATTCCCGCCTGGCGTGCCGAGGGCCGCAGGCTCATCCAGGGCTGGGCTCACTGGCCCCGCGCCTACCACGACACCACGCACCTGTGGGCCTGCCTGCGGCACCTGCAGACCGTGCAGGACCAGCAGCCCGGCGCGCTCCAAGACCCCCATGCCGCGGCCCTCGCGCTCTGGTACCACGACGCCATCTACTGGCCGTGGGGCCGCCACAACGAAGAACGCAGTGCCGACTGGGCTGCACGCTTCCTGCGCAGCCAGGGCCTGCCCGAACCCATGGTTCTGCGCGTGCACCAGCACATCCTGGATACCCGCCATGCCCCCGGCCCGCTCATGGGCGACGCCTTGTGGGTGGTGGACATCGACCTGGCCATCCTGGGCCAGAGCGACGCGGTATTCCGCCAGTTCGAGCGCAACGTGCGGCGCGAATACTTCTTTGTGCGCTGGCCGCGCTACGTGGCAGGGCGCAGCGCAGTGCTCAAAGGCTTCCTGCACCGACCTCGCATTTACGGAACCCCCTGGTTCCACGACCGCTACGAGGCCCAGGCGCGCATCAACCTCCACCATGCCCTGACGGCCCTGGACAACGGGAAACTCTACGCCTGAGCGCTCACCCTGTTTCAGTCACAGGGCTGAAAGCGTTTGCACGCCTCCACCACATGGATGGAGGTGAGCGTGTTCTCACCTTCCACACGCCGGGCCGTGAATTTGACCCAGGCGCCCTCGGGGATGCCATCCAACAGGGCACGGTCCGTCACACGGAACGCCTGCGTGGCGAAGGGCAACTTCCACTGGGGCACCAACTTCAGCCGCACATACAGCTTGCCGGCGCTCCCAGGCTCCTGCAGTACCGACACCACACGCGCCCGCGTATAGACGGTATCAGCCGGAGCCATCGGCCCGGCCTGGGCCAAGGCGGCACCAGCGCAGACCACGGCCCACAGCCACAGCACATGCCTCCAGCGCGACATCGTCAGAACGCCCACGCGCCCAGCTGGTAGTAATCGAACCCGCTCGTGCGCCCACCCAGGCACTTGGCCAGAAAGTCCTCGGTCTTGCGGTACATGGCGAGGTTGTTGCTCCATTTCTGGTTGCCATGCCCATCGCCGGTGAAGGTGACGTACTCCACCTCCTTGCCCGCCTTGCGCAGCGCGGCGACCATCCACTCGGACTGCTCCAGCTTGACGCGCGGGTCGTTCACGCCGTGCATGATGAGGATGGGCTTTTGTGCATGCTCGGCCCGGTACAGGGGGGACTTCGCGTTCATTCGGGCGCGGTCCTCTGGCACGGCGGGGTTGCCCACATAGCGATGCCACCAGGGCAGCCCCAGTTCCCAATAAGGCGGCGCTGCCTCCAGCAGGCGTGCGATGTCGGTCACGCCGACCACATCGATGGCACACGCAAACACCTCGGGCGTGAAGGTGGCCCCCACCAGGGCCGAATAGCCACCGTAGCTGGCGCCGTGGATCGCCACGCGCTGCGGGTCCGCCACGCCTTGTTCCACGGCCCAGCGCACGCCGTCCACCAGGTCGTCGTGCATGCGGCCCGCGAATTCGCCCATGGCCTTTTCCATGTGGGCGCGGCCATAGCCGCTGGAGCCCCGGTAGTTGACCTGGAGCACTGCATAGCCGCGGTTGGCCAGGAACTGCTGCATGGCACGGCTCGTCGCACCGTCGCCCCACCGGTCGCGCGCCCAGGGCCCCCCATGCACCAGCAGCACCATCGGCAGCCGCTGTGGCGCCGCGCCCTGCGGCAGGGTCAGGTAGCCATGCACGGTCAGGCCATCGCGTGCCACATAGGCAATGGGGCGGCTGGTTGCCAGGTTCTTTGCAATCAGGCTCAGGCGGTTCTCACCCAGAAAGCGAGGCTCCCGTCCTTCACGCAGCAGATAGTGGCGGGTGCCCCGGTCTGTGGCGACGGCTACCGTCAACACGCTGTCGGTGCGGTCAAGGCTGGTCACAGACACCTCTGCGGGCTGGCCGGCAGCCAGCACGGACAGCCGCGCGGCCAACGCAGGGTCGAACACTTCGCGCGCCGGGTAGCCCGGCATGAAGTGGGCGACCAGTGGCTCGCGGGTGCGGCGGCTCAGCGTGACGCTGTCCAGGTCCACATCGGGCGACGAAAACCGCTCTTCCTCCGTCCCGGTGAGCAGGTCCAGCCGCACCAGCGCCAGCTTGTCGCGCCCTCGGTTCGACAAGGCCCAGGCCTTGCGCCCCTCGTCATGCAGGCCAAAGATGTTCAGTGTGTCCCAGCGGCTGCGTTTCAGTACGGGAATCCAGCTGCCCGGCTCCGCGCCCGACCGCTCCAGCAGGGTCTGGTCGCCAAGCACTTGCGCCCGCGCCCGCAACTGGCCGCCAGGGTCCACGCCCCACCAGGTCACGTTGCCCGGGTTGGTGGCCAGCAGCACGGGCGCGCCGCCTGCGGCATTCACCCGGTACAGGTCGAACACCTTCTTGTCGCGCTGGTTGGAAGTGGCGATGAAGTCGGCCGAGCCCTCGACCGTTTCCACGAAGTGCGCCACCGAACGCGGCGCCGGCATCAGCTCGCGCAGATCCGTGCCCGGGCCTTCCACCGGCCCGACATAGAGGCGGGTGTTCTCGTCACCCGTAGGGTCGGCGGTGATGCCAAGCCAGCGGCTGTCAGCACTGAATCGGATGCTGCGGGCGCGGATGCGGAACGCCTTGGCGTCAGCGCCATCAATGGACTGGACCCAGATCGCCGGCACGACGCCGTCGGTGCCGAACCAGGCGATCCGCTTTCCATCCGGGGAGACGCGGTAGCCACCTGTGGACTGCCGGCTGGCGACGAAATCGCGCACCGGTATAAGGTCTGGCAGTTGCGCCCCCGCCAGCGAGGGGTGCGAGGGCCCGGTGGCGCACCCGGCCAAGGCCGCCATGGCAGCCAGCGCTGCGCCACTCCACCAGCGCCGCCAGGCGCACGCCATGTTCTTCGTGTTCTTCGGATATGCCATACACCCTCTCCCCGGTACAGGAACGTTGGACACGGCATTGTGCAAAGCCCCGCCTTA
The DNA here is from genome assembly GCF_022763525.1 of Acidovorax sp. Classification (GTDB taxonomy): domain Bacteria; phylum Pseudomonadota; class Gammaproteobacteria; order Burkholderiales; family Burkholderiaceae_C; genus Acidovorax. Next base: position 11,126 of record NZ_JALEGG010000104.1, on the reverse strand, counting down.
AGGCCAGCCAAAGGCGCCGCCTGCGCACCCCGCGCAACGCCATCGCTCCCGCCACAATCCCACCCCATGCACATCCTGCTCATCGAAGACGACCTGGACCTGGGCCGCGCGCTGCAGTCCGCGCTGAAGGTGGAAGGCCTGACCAGCGAGTGGCTGCGCCGCGCCGTGGACGCGCCCGCCACCGTGGATGCGCGCACCATCGACTGCGTGCTGCTGGACCTGACCTTGCCCGACGGCAGCGGCTTTGACCTGCTGGCGCGCTGGCGGGCGCTGGGCGAGCAGGTGCCCATCATCGTGATCACCGCCCGCTCGGCCGTGGAGGACCGGCTGGCCGGGCTCGATGGCGGCGCGGACGACTTCGTGATCAAGCCCTTTGCCACCGCCGAGCTCATGTCGCGCATCCGCGCGGTGCTGCGCCGCAGCGCCCGGCAGGCGAGCGAGCGCTGGGTGCTGGGCGAGCTGGTGGTGGAGCCGCGGCGGCACGCGGTGCAGCGCGGCGGTGTACCGCTGGACCTGTCGCCACGCGAGTTCCAGCTGCTGCTGGAACTGGCGCGCGAGCCCGGTGTGGTGGTGTCCAAGAGCCTGTTGTCGCAGCGGCTGGACCCGCTGGGCGAGCCGATGGACTTTGCCGCCATCGAAGTGCATGTCTCCAACCTGCGGCGCAAGATCGGGGCGGAGCTGATCCGCACGGTGCGCGGCGTGGGCTATCTGCTGCAGGCATGACCACCGCATCCACCCGCTCGGCCACCGCCCGTCCCGCAGCGCGGCTGCGTGCGGCCTGGCGACGGCTGGCCGAGCCCACGCTGGTCCGCCGCAGCGTGGCCTCGGTCACCGTGGCGTTTGTCCTGGTATGGGCGGTGCTGCTCGGCTACAACTTCATCAACTACAAGCACACCATCACCAACGACCCCGGCTTGCTGAAGTACGGCGATGCTCTGCTCGAATCGCTCACGCCGATCACCGACCCGGCGCAGGCCGCGGCAGCGGTGGCTTCCACCAACCACTGGACCAACATCCGCCGCCGCCAGATCGGCCTGCTGCCGGGCGCCGCGATGCATGAGCTGCGCGACAGTGTGTCCGGACAGGTCGTCTATGCCCCGCCGGGGCTGCAGGAGCTGGGCATTCCACTGCCGCCCCCTCAGGCGGGCTCGGCCATCTCGGAGCCGGTCGTGCAGGGACGGCCCTACCGCATCTACGCTGGCAGCAATGACCGCTGGACGCTGCGCATTGTCGAAAACAAGCGCCCGGACGCCGACTACCTGCGCTACAACGGCCGCTATCTGCTCCCCTACCTGCTGCTGGCCGCCCCCTTTGTGCTGCTACCCGTGTGGCTGTCGGTGCGCAACGGGCTGAGCCCACTGCAGCAGCTCGCGAACCTGATCGCGCAGCGGGACAAGGACGACCTGCAGCCCGTGGGCTTCAACGCCCGCCACCGTGAGCTGAAACCGCTGGAGCAGTCGCTGGACCACCTCTTCGCCCAGCTGCGCCAGAAGGTGGAGCGCGAGCGCGCCTTTGTGCAGGACGCCGCGCACGAGATCCGCACGCCACTGGCCGTCATCAATGCCCAGGCGCATGTGATGGCGCGCTCGCAGAGCGAGGCCGAGCGCACGCAGGCCCAGGCCCACCTGGAACAGGCCATCGCCCGCACCTCGCACCTGGCCCAGCAGCTGCTGGACCTGGCCGCGCTGGACGATGCCCAGCGCCCCGCGCCGCGCGAGCTGGATGTGGCGCAGTGGCTGCGGGGCGTGCTGGCCCAGGCCGTGCCCGGGGCGCTGGCACGGCAGATCGAGCTGTCGCTGGACGCGCCCGACAGCCTGCCCGCGCGCCTGGACCTGCCCGCGCTGGAGTCCATCGCGCACAACCTCATCGACAACGCGGTGCGCTACACGCCCCCCGGCGGCAACGTGGCCGTCGTGCTGCGGTGCGATGGCGCGATGCTGCACCTGGCGGTGCAAGACGATGGCCCGGGCATTGCGGCCAGCGAGCACGCGCGGGTGTTCGAGCGCTTCTACCGGGGCCTGGGCCACGCTGCCAACGGCTCGGGCCTGGGCCTGGCCATCGTGCGGCAGGCCGTGCTGCGCATGGGCGGGCAGGTGCACGTGGGCGCGGGGCTGGGCGGCCGGGGTGTGGGCTTTTTCATCAGCATCCCCAACGCCCCAAGCTCTTAGAACGTGTTTACGATCTTAATCAAAATGCCCTCTAGCGCTTATCCCAAAAGCGCCATCAGCTATCAATTTGGTAGCATTTAGAAAAGCACCTATGACGCTGCGGCGGGGCGCTGGCGGTGCCGCTCACCCCATTCGGCCAGCCGGTGCGCTGCGTCGTTGAGCGCGGCACCCGCTTCGGTCAGCGAGTACTCCACCCGCAGCGTGGACTCTTCTTCAAACGCCTGGCGGTGCACGATGCCGTCGGCCTCCAGCTGGCGCAGCTGCTCGAACAGCATCTTCTCGCTGATGCCGCCAAGCCGGCGGCGCAGTTCACCAAAGCGGATGGGCTGCGCGTGCAGCTCCCAGATGATGGTGGGCTTCCACTTGCCCTTGATGACCCCGATGGCGTGCGCAAAGCCGCATTCGTCGGCCGGAGCGGCGGGCGGCAAGGAGTCATTAACGTCGCGCATTGGGGCACTTACTTTCTCGTAAGTAATTGATTTATATGAATTTATTCTAAATGATGCGAACCAGCCAGCCATGCTGGCTGCGGCCTGGCACAGCAAGCCCGCTGCGCCGCATTCATGGACGAAGGAACCCCAATGACCTATCGATTTGCAGGAAAGAACGTCGCCGTCATCGGCGGCACCCACGGCATGGGCTGGGCCACGGCCCAGGCCCTGGTGGACCAGGGCGCGCGCGTGCTCGTGACAGGCCGCAACCCGGCCAACGTGCAGGCCGCGCGCTCGCGCCTGGGCGAACGCGCGCTGGTGCAGCAGGCAGACGTGGCCAGCCTGGCCGACCTGGACCAGCTGGTCGCCACCGTGCGCGAGGCCTTCGGCGCGCTCGACGCGGTGTTCGTGTTCGCAGCCATCGCCGCTTTCGAGCCGATTGACGAGGTGACGGAGGCCAGCTTCGACCGCCACTTCGCCATCAACACCCGCGGCGCCTACTTCGCGATGAAAAAGCTGGCGCCCTGCGTGCGCGACGGGGGTTCGATCACCATGACCACGGTGACCCCGGCCACTGCCACGCCCGGCATGTCGGTTTACATGGGCAGCAAGGGGGCAGTGAGCTCCTTCGTGCGCTCTTTTGCGGCCGAGCTGCTGGCGCGGCGCATCCGGGTCAATGCCATCGCGCCGGGCTTTATCGACACGCCCAGCCTGGGACTGCCCGACCTCACACCCGCCGCGCGCGCCGAGATCTCGGCCCTGGGCGACGCCATCACGCCCATGCAGCGCCACGGCACCATGGACGAAATCGCGAGCGCGGCCCTGTTTCTGGGCTTCGACGCGACGTTTTGCACCGGCATTGAGCTGGCGGTGGATGGCGGGCTGTCCACGGTAAACGCGCCGGGCTGAGCCGAGGTTTTGCAGGCTCTTGCAACGGGCAAATGGGGCCTTTGGCACACCGCTAGCATTCCCCCCGGCCAGACCGCGGCCGGCCCTCGGCCCTGTTGTCCAACGCGTTTCTTTTCGCATGACCGACTCTGCCCACCCCTGCCTGAGCTGTGGCGCGTGCTGCGCCAGCTTCCGCGTGGACTTCGCCGTGTACGAGATCCAGGAGATGGGCGGCACCGTGCCGGGGGGCCTGGCGGTGGAGGTGAACGGCAGCACCTGCCGCATGCGCGGCACCGACCACGTACCCGTGCGCTGCGCGGCGCTCACCGGCGGGGTCGGCGAGAAGGTGTCTTGCGACATCTACGAGTGGCGCCCCTCGCCCTGCCGCGAGTTCAAGGCGGGCGACTATGCCTGCAACAAGGCTCGCGGGCGGCACGGCCTGCCCCCGCTGGGCGACGGTCCCACCGACTGAACTGACCCCGCTTCCACCGAACGCGGCCGCCCCCCTATTCCCTGTGCCCCGCCTGGGCAAGATCGCGGCGGTCTTCGCGCACCCGCTCCTGCTGCTAGAAAATCTGCTTGCGCAATGTCCTCTAGAGGACTAGAGTTCTAGACATGCAGAACAAATCCGTCCTCGTTCCCCTGGATGCCTCCCCCGGCGTCAGCCGCTACGCCACGTTGGCCGCCGCGCTTCGCGCCCGCGTGGTGTCGGGCGAATGGCCCCCCGGCACGGCGCTGCCAGCCGAGAGCCTGCTGGCCAGTGAGCACCAGGTGGCGCTGGGCACCATGCGGCGTGCGCTGGAGCTGCTGGTGGCCGATGGCTTGGTGGAGCGGTTGCAGGGCCGGGGCACGTTCGTCCGGCAGGGCATCTCGGGCGCGTCCATGCTGCGCTTCTTCCGGTTTGACACCGGCAGCACCGAAGTGCCGCGTTCGCGCATCGTGTCGCGCCAGCGCGTGGCGGCGCCAGCAGGCGCTGCGCGGCGCCTGGGCCTGGCCACGGGCGAGGCCGTGCTGCGCCTGCTGCGCGTGCGTCTGCTGGCCGAACGCCCTTGCCTGCTGGAAGAGATCTGGCTGCCGCTGGACCTGTTCGGCGCGCTCGCCGAAGGCAGTACGGCCGAGTGGGACGACCTGCTCTACCCCATGTTCGCGCGCCGCTGCGGCGTGCACGTGCACCGCGCGGTGGACGAAATCGGCTTTGGCGTGCTGACCGCGTCTCAGGCCGGCCATCTGGAGCTGGCCGCCGGCCACCCTTGCGTGCTCGTGCAGCGCGCGGCCCACGACCTGGCTGGACGCTGCGTGGAATGGCGCACCACGCGCGGCGACGCACACGCCTTTCACTACACCGTGACGATCACCTGAGCCTGACCGGCCGTCACATTGCAAGGAGACACCATGAACCCCACCCCCAAGTCCTCCCGCGCTGCGGCCTCCCTCGCAGCCCTTCACCCCACGCGCCGCACTACGCTGGCCGCCATCGGCACCGCATTGGCCGCACCGTGGGTGGCCGCGCGTGCCAGCACCGCCATTGCGGGCGGCCGCCCGGTGACGCTGGTGGTGTCCTACCCCGCCGGTGGCGGCGCCGACCTGATGGCCCGCATCCTGGCGCCCCGCCTGTCCGAGGCGCTCGGCCAATCGGTGGTGGTGGAAAACAAACCCGGCGCCAGCGGCCAGCTGGCGGCCGCCGCCGTGGCGCGTGCCACACCCGATGGCACCTCGCTGTTGCTGGACGCGTCGTCCTTCGCGGTGAACCCCTCGCTCTACCCCAAGCTGCCCTACGACAGCAATACGGCCTTCGTGCCCCTGGCGGTGCTGGCTACATTCCCGAACGTGCTGGTCTGCCACCCCGGTTTCGAGGCCAAGTCGGTGCAGGACGTGATCGCCAAGGCCAAGGCGCAGCCCGATGCAGTCGCGTATGCGTCTTCCGGCAACGGCTCGGCCCAGCACCTGGCCGGCGCGCTGTTTGAAGAGCGCACGGGCGTGAAGCTGTCGCACATCCCTTACCGGGGCGGCGGCCCGGCCATGAACGACGTGATGGGCGGGCAGGTGCCGCTGTTCTTTGCCAACGTAGCCTCGTCCCTGGGGCATATCCAGGCCGGCAAGCTGCGTCCGCTGGCCGTGACCAGCACGCTGCGCGCACGCTCGCTGCCGAACGTGCCCACCATGGCCGAAGTGGGCGTGAAGGACTTCGAGGTGCTCGAATGGAACCCCCTGCTCGCGCCGGCGGCTCTGCCTGCGGACACGCGCAAGCTGTTGGTGGCGGCCATCCGCAAGGCCCTGGCCGACCCGGAAGTGCTGGGGCGCATTCGCGCACTGGGCGGCGATGCCTTTGCCGATGCCACACAGGCCAGCGCTGGGAAGTTCATCCAGGCGCAGCAGGCCCAGTGGGCCAAGGTGATCCGCGAGCGCAAGATCGTGGCCGGCTGAGCGATGACGACACCGGCAACCAGCGCACACACCGCTTCGGCCCCACGGCTGGACGGGTGGGACACCCACGTACACATCTTCGATGGCCACGCCCCTGCGCAGCGCGGCCACTACCAGCCCGCGCACCACCCCATCGACCACATCGAAGCCGAGGCGCAGCGCCTGGGTGTGGGCCATCTGGTGCTGGTGCAACCCAGCGTTTACGGCACCGACAACCAGCTGGTGCTGAACGCGCTGCAGGCCAGCGGCGGGCGCCACCGTGCGGTGGTGGTGCTGGATGGCGCGGTGCAGACCTCGTCCCTGGAGGCCATGCACGTGCTGGGGGTGCGAGGCGTGCGGTTCAACCTGGTTTCACCCGTGGGCAACGGGCATCAGGCGCTGCAGGCGCTCGCCGGCCCGCTGCGCGAGCTGCGCTGGCATGTGCAGTGGTATGCCCGCCCAGAGCAGCTGGAGCAGATCGCCGAGCTGCACCAGCGCACGCGGCTGCCCTGCGTGCTTGACCACCTGGCGGGCCTGCACGCACAAGTGCCTGCTGGTGACCCGGCCTGGGGCGCATTGCAACGCCTGGCCGATGCGGGCGCCTGGGTCAAGCTCTCGGGCTGGTACCGGCTGGGCGACCAAGCGCCCTATGCCCAGCTCACCGAACACATCCGGCGCGTGGCGGCGCTGGCGCCAGAGCGGCTGGTATGGGGCTCGGACTGGCCGCACACGGCATTCGACACCGCGGCCATGCCCGCCTACCGCAGCGTGTGGGCGCCCGTGGTGGAAGCCCTCGGCGCAAGCCGCGCCCAGGCGGTGCTGCAGGCGGGCGCAAGCCTCTACGCCTGACCCGGGGCAACCACATCGTTTAGGCCTCAACTATTTTTACAGGCTGTTGGAAATAACCGACACCACGGTTTTTGGGGGACATGCAAACTTTGTCCCATGCCAACGTCCTCTGCCTCCAACGCCCGCCAGCTCTGGGACATCTCGCCACCCGTGCATGCGGGCAGCCCCGTGTTCCCCGGCGACACGGCCTACAGCCAGCAGTGGTGCGCCACCATCGGCCCCGGCTGCCCGGTGAACGTGAGCGCGATCACGATGTCGCCTCACGTGGGCGCGCATGCCGACGCCCCCCTGCATTACGACGAGCACGGCGCCACCATTGGCGATGTGTCGCTCGATGCCTTCCTGGGTCCCTGCCGCGTGATCCACGCCATCGGCCGCGGGCCGCTCATCACCTGGGAGCACATTGCCCACGCCATGACCGACGCCCTGCCCCAGCGCGTGCTGGTGCGCACCTATGAACACATGCCCGTGGACCGCTGGGACGCCCAACTGGCCGCCTACGCACCGGAAACCATCGAACGTCTGGCCGACCGGGGCGTGCTGCTCGTGGGCATCGACACCGCCAGCATCGATCCGGCCGACAGCAAGCAGCTTCCCAGCCACCAGGTCATCCGCCGCCGGGGCCTGCGCGTGCTCGAAAACCTGGTGCTCGATGCCGTGCCCGAGGGCGACTACGAACTCATCGCCCTGCCACTCAAGCTGACCACGGCCGACGCGTCGCCCGTGCGCGCAGTGCTGCGGGCGCTGTAGCCCAAAAAATATCAAGCTTTTTTGGCATCTACCGCGCTTCCATCATGCGGTAGCAGCTATCAAAACAGAAGCAAACCACTCTGAACACCATGACCACTACCTTGCAAGACTGCCGCGCGCTCGACGCGCAAGACCCCCTCGCGCCGCTGCGCGGCCACTTCGCCCTGCCCCCGGGCGTGATCTACCTGGACGGCAATTCGCTGGGCGTGGCCCCCAAGGCCGCTGCAGCGCGCGTGGCCGATGTGGTTACCCGCGAATGGGGCACGGACCTCATCCAATCGTGGAACACCGCAAGCTGGTTCGACCTGCCCCAGCGCCTGGGCAACCAGCTGGCCCCGCTGATCGGTGCGGGCAAGGATGAAGTGGTGTGCACCGACAGCACCTCCATCAACCTCTACAAGGTGCTGAGCGCGGCCCTCAACATCGCGCGCGAAGACAGCCCCGCGCGCAAGCGCATCGTGAGCGAGCGCAGCAACTTCCCCACCGACCTCTACATTGCCGAAGGCCTGTGCAAGGAGCGCGGCCTTGACCTCGTACTCGTGGAGCCGGAAGAGATTGCCGCAGCACTGACCAGCGACGTGGCCGTGCTGATGCTCACCCACGTGAACTACCGCACTGGCGCCATGCACGACATGGCCGCCATCACCGCCGCCGCGCACGCCCAGGGCATTTTGTGCGTGTGGGACCTGGCGCACAGCGCGGGCGCGGTGCCGGTCGATCTGAACGGCGCAGGCGCGGATTTCTCGATTGGCTGCGGCTACAAGTATTTGAACGGCGGCCCCGGCGCCCCGGCCTTTGTGTGGGTGCACCCGCGCCATGCCAGCCGCTTCTGGCAGCCGCTGTCCGGCTGGTGGGGCCATGCGGCACCTTTCGCATTCACGCCCGACTACCAGCCCGCGCCGGGCATCACGCGCTACCTGTGTGGCACGCAGCCCATCATCAGTTTGTCGGCCCTGCAATGCGGGCTGGATGTGTTCACCGCCGCACAAAGCCTGGGCGGCATGGCCGCGCTGCGCACCAAGTCGCTGGCGCTGACTGACCTGTTCATCCAGCTGGTGGAAGAGCGCTGCGCTGGCCACGGCCTGGGCCTGGCCACGCCGCGTGACCATGCACAGCGTGGCTCGCAGGTGTGCCTGACGCGCGACGAAGGCGCGGGCGTGAACGGCCAGGGCAGCGGCGCCTATGCCATCGTGCAGGCGCTGATTGCACGCGGTGTGATCGGTGACTTCCGCAAGGGCGATGGCGGCACGGGCCGCCATAAGGACATCCTGCGCTTTGGCTTCACGCCGCTGTACCTGGGCTTTGAAGACGTGTGGAATGCCGTGGAACACCTGCGCCAGGTGCTGGAGAGCGGCGAGTGGCGAAAGCCTGAGTTCAACCAGACCCATGCAGTGACCTGACCATGTGCCCCTTTTCCCACTCCAACACACCGGCCGACGCCAACCCAGGCGACAAGGCAGCGCCTGCCCTGCCCGAATCCATCGTGCACGAAGAGCGCGCCCAGCTCGACTTCAGCCAAAGCATGAGCTATGGCGACTACCTGCAGCTCGACGCCATCCTCACCGCACAAAAGCCGCTGTCGCCCGCGCACGATGAGATGCTGTTCATCGTGCAGCACCAGACCAGCGAGCTGTGGATGAAGCTCATGCTGCACGAGCTGCGCGCGGCCATCGGCCACATTGCGCGCGACGAGCTGCCGCCCGCGTTCAAGATGCTGGCGCGTGTCAGCAAGATCATGGAGCAGCTGGTGCACGCCTGGGACGTGCTGGCCACCATGACGCCGCCCGAGTACAGCGCCATGCGCCCGTACCTGGGCCAGTCCAGCGGCTTCCAGAGTTACCAGTACCGCTGCATCGAGTTCTCGATGGGCAACAAGAACCGGGCCATGCTCAAGCCCCACGAGCACCGCGCTGACCTGCTGGCCCAGGTGCAGGCGGCGTACGAGGCGCCGTCGCTGTACGACGAGGCCCTGCGCCTGATGGCCCGGCGCGGCCTGCCCGTGCCCGCCAGCCACACCGAGCGCGACTGGACGCAGCCCTATGTGGAAAACGACGCGGTGGAGCAGGCCTGGCTCACCGTGTACCGCAACCCCGACAAGCACTGGGACCTGTACCAGCTGGGCGAGGAGCTGACCGACCTGGAAGACGCCTTCCGCCTCTGGCGATTCCGCCACGTGACCACGGTGGAGCGCGTGATCGGCTTCAAACGCGGTACCGGCGGCACGGGCGGCGTGAGCTACCTGCGCAAGATGCTGGACGTGGTGCTGTTCCCCGAAATCTGGAAGCTGCGCACGGATCTGTGAACCGGGTTCGGCGCGCCTTCAAGACGCCGCCTTGAGCGCGCCCTGCAGAAAGCGCAAAAACCGCGGATCGTTGGCATAGGCCACGTTCACCCGCATGGCCTGCAAAGGCTGCTGCTGGCCCTGCCGCTGCGGAAAGAACACGCTGCCCGGCGCCAGAAAAATGCCCCGCTCTGCCGCACTGCGGGCCAGGCCCAGTTCGGTGATGCCATGCGGCAACTCCACCCACAGGTAATAGCCGCCCGGTGGGCTGGGGTGCACGGTAAGGCCCAGGCGTGCCAATGCTTTTTGCGCAGGGCCTAACGCACCGTCCAGCCGGGCCTTGAGACGGCTCAGATGGCGCCGGTACTGGCCCGCAGAGATCAGCTGGTGCACCACGCGCTCCACAAAATCCGACGTGGACACCACCGTCACCATCTTCAGGTCACACAGCGCATTGATGCGGTGCGCCGCCCCAGCGATGTAGCCCACGCGCAGACCGGCCGACAGCGTTTTGGAAAAGCTGCTCACGTAGATCACGCGCTCCAGCTGGTCCAGCGCTGCCAGGCGCGGGGCGTTGGGCGGCTGCAGGTCGGCAAACGGATCGTCTTCCACCACCAGAAACCCGTGGGCAGCGGCCATCTGCAGCAGCCGGTGCGCCTTGGGCAGGCTGATGGAGCCGCCCGTCGGGTTATGCGCCAGCGACTGGGTGAAGAACACCTTGGGCCGGTGCTTTTCCAGCAGCGCCTGCAGCGCCTCCAGATCGGGGCCATCGGCCAACCGGGGCACGCCCAGCATCTCCACCTTGGCGAGCTTGAGCTTGCCAAACAGCGGGTAGTAGCCGGGTGAATCCACCAGCACCTCATCGCCCGCGTCCAGCAGGTGCCGCACGATGAGGTCCAGCGCGTGATTGGCGCCCTGGGTCAGCAAAACCTGACGCGGATTGACCGGGATGGTGCGCTCGCCCAGCATGCGCGCGATGGTCTCGCGCAGCGGCAGGTAGCCCCAGGGCGTGCCGTAGCCATGCTCGATGTCCGACAGCCCTTGCGAGCGCGCGCGGCGCAGCGAGCTGCCCAGCTCGGACCCCTCCATCCACGACGCGGGCGGGCGGCCATCGCCCACGCGCACTTCGTAGTGCTGCTCCAGTTGCTCACGCAGCAGCGACACCACGTCCACCGCCTCGGTCACATGCGGCGCAGGGGCCTGGGCATGCACGCCGCTGCTGGGCTTGCGCACGTAATAGCCCGAGCCGGGCCGCGCTTCCACATAGCCGCGCGCGGCCAGGCGGTTGTACGCCTCCACCACCGTGTTGCGGCCCACACCGTCCTTGGCGGCTGCATCGCGGATGGACCGCAGGCG
>NZ_JALEGG010000103.1 GCF_022763525.1 Acidovorax sp. | reverse complement strand
TCTGGCGGGAGATGCAGCCATCACCGGCCAAGCACACCTGCAGGGCCGTGGTGACTTGCTGGCTTTGAGCGAGCGCGAAATGCGTGGTGTGCGCGGCGGCGACATCGCCATGGTGTTCCAGGAGCCCATGACAGCACTCAACCCGTTGATGACCATCGGCGCACAGATCGCAGAGATCCTGCAGCTCAAGAAGGGCCTCACGGGGGCACAGTGCGCCCAGGCGGCCATCGAGTTGCTGGCCAAGACGGGCATCCCCGAACCCGCGCGGCGGGCGAACAGTTTTCCGCACCAGCTCTCGGGCGGGCAGCGCCAGCGCGCCATGATCGCCATGGCCCTGGCCAGTGAGCCCCAGCTGCTGCTGGCCGACGAGCCCACCACCGCACTCGATGTGACGCTGCGCGGCCAGATTCTCGACCTGCTGTCCGAGTTGCAGCGCAAGAGCGGCATGGCCGTGCTGCTGATCACCCACGACCTGAACCTGGTGCGCCGCTTTGCCGACCGCGTGGCTGTGATGGAGCAGGGCGTGCTGGTGGAGCAGGGGCCCGTGAGCGAAGTGTTCGGCGCGCCGCAGCATGACTACACCCGGCGCCTGATCGCCAGCCAGCCGCGCCGCGAAGTGGCGCCAGCCCATGCGCCAGCCGGCGCGCCTCCGGTGGTGAAGGCGCAGGATCTGCGCGTGGTCTATCCCACGCCCCTGCCTGGCATTCGCGGTTGGTTCAAAAAAGGTGAATTCGTGGCGGTGCATGGCGCCACGCTTTCGCTGCTTCCGGGCGAGACGCTGGGCGTGGTGGGTGAGTCCGGCTCGGGAAAGTCCACGCTGGCGCAGGCCATCCTGGGCCTGCTGCCTTGTGCGGGCCACCTGCAGGTGGGCGGACAGGCGTGGCAGCAACCCGCCATGCGCAATACCCCGGCCAACCAGCAGTTGCGGCGCCGTGTGCAGGTGGTGTTCCAGGACCCGTTCTCCTCGCTCTCGCCACGCCTCACGGTGGAGGAGATCGTGGGCGAGGGCCTGAAGGTCCACCAGCCCGCCCTGGGCACGGCCGAGCGGCGCGCCCGGGTGGAGGCCGTGCTCGCCGAGGTGGGCCTGACCGAAGCGCAGTACCCGCGCTTGCTGGAGCGCTATCCCCACGAGTTTTCGGGCGGCCAGCGCCAGCGCCTGGCCATTGCGCGCGCACTCATCGTGCAGCCGCAGGTGCTGGTTCTCGACGAGCCCACGAGTGCGCTGGACGTCACCATCCAGCAGCAAGTGCTGGGCTTACTGCAGCGGCTGCAAAAGGAAAAGGGCCTTTCCTACCTGCTCATCACCCACGACGTTCAAGTCATCCGGGCCATGGCGCACAACGTGCTCGTGATGAAGGACGGCGTGGTGCTGGAGAACGGCAGGGTCGATGCCGTGCTGGACGCGCCAGAGCACCCCTACACCCAGCGCCTGGTGGCGGCTGCTGGTGTGGCGGACGGCGCGTGAAGTTCGGATGGATGGGGTGAAATGGTCTACGGATCCCCTGCGCGAATCCCACTGGACACCAGTGTGCGCTGCGGATGGGCTGCAAGGCGCAAACCCAGCAATAGCCGTAGCTATTGCGAGAAGTTGCAACGCTGCAGACCGCCCGAAGCCGCAGATGCACGCGGCGCGGTGATTCGTGCAGAGGGTCCCTGGCGCTTGAGAATAAAGCGCATTTTGCTATTTAACTTGTAGCAAACGCCGGGTTGCTATTGAATATCTCAGGCTTGGTACCAGGGGTGGCCCGCATAACTCCCTGCGGTCGGCGATGGCGCGGCCGGAAAAATCCGCACTACCGCCGACTCGCGAGGGTTGGGCGGGCCATCCCCCGTCTTCAGGTCATGACCGCACGGCGCGCGAGTTGCTCGCCAGCCGGCGGTGCCCACTGAATCCGATGCACATCGATGCCCATGGCCTGTGCGCGCTCCAGCAGGTGCTCCTGCACATGCCCTGGCAGAGTGGGGGTACGCGACAGGATCCACACGTAATCCTTGCTGGAGCCCACCACCATGGCCCATTGGTAGTTCTCGTCCAGCGCCACCACGTTGTAGCCGCCATAAAAGGGCCCGAAGAAGGAGACCTTGAGTGCCGCGCGCGTGGGTTCGTCCACAAATCGGGCTACGCCTTCGGCTTCCTTCCATTCCTTGCGCACCGGGTCGTAGCCTCGGTTCACCACCTTCACGGTGTTGTCTGCGCTGCGCGTGTAGGTGGCGCTGGCTTGGGTGAGACCGCGCTCGAACGTGTTGTCGACGCGGGCGACCTCATACCAATGGCCGGTGTAGCGATTCACGTCAAATCCCGTGACAGGCTGGATGCCATCAGGCGTGCGTGGTGTGGAGCATGCGGCCAGGGCCCACAGCGCAGCCAGCGCCGCCAGCCACAGCAGCCCCCGTGGCAGTACTCGCCACAGTGACACCAGCATGCGGGTTTGCTTGCCAACTGGCGTGGCCGGTGATGCTGGGCTGGCGGTGCGAGAGTCGGCCGGGACAGCGGCGCTGCGGTCGTCGGCAGTGCAGGCTCCCACGACAAGAAGCCAAGGGGAATGGCGGCTGGAGGGGGTGGACATGGGGGCTCGCTTTCTGTGGAGCTGTGGTGCGCCCAATGTCGCAGCACCCGCGGCTGGCACCTGTAGGTGCGCGCTGGCAGGGGTTGTCGGTTCGGTGCTCAGGCCGGTTCTGGCGCGAGGACCAGCGCCGTGCGCCCCTCAGGCAAAGGTATCGACCGACTTTCCCAGGCCCGGCTGCGCTCCGGCGCGGCGCGGCTGCACCGTGGCACTGCCTGTCCTTTCCCGCGCTGCCCGTGCGTCTTGCTGCTGCTGCAGCTGGGCCTGCGCCTTGTCCATCTGCTCCTGCTGCATCTGGCGCTGCAAGGCGGTAATCTGCTGCTGCACCATCTGGATCTGGCTTTGGAGCAGCTTGGCCTTCTCCTGCTTGGCCTTCGCGTCCATATCGGAGCTGGCCACGCCGCGCAGTTCCTCGGTCAGGTCGCGCAGCTGCTTCTGCAGGCGGTTGATGTTGCTGGCATTGCCCGCGCCGGCCCCGGCGTTGGACGAAGATGAGGTGGCGCTGGTGATCTGCATGCAGCGTTATCGGCAATCTGGCGGAGAACTCAAGGGTTGGCACCTGGCAGCGCCGTGGTCAAAACCCGCATGACGCGGTGACCGCGGCAGGCGAAGAGAGAATGCAGCTGCAGCTGCAGCTGCAGTTGCGCCCTTTTCGACGCCACGCGCTTTGTTGCAGGAGGAGTGTTGATGTCCATCCATCTCGATCACCTCATGGTGCCCGCGCGTGACAAGATCGCCGCGGCCCGTCTTCTGGCTGAACTGCTGGGCGTGCCCTGGTCCGCCACCGGAGTCGGACCTTTTGCGCCCGTGTTCGTGAACGACGGCTTCACCATCGACTTCGATGAGTGGCCCGAGCCCATCCCGCGCATCCACTACTGCTTTCGAGTGAGCGAGGCAGAGTTTCACGCCATCCTGGCGCGCATCCAGGCGGCAGGCATTCCGTACCGCAGCGCTGTGCATGGCCCGGTGGACAGGCAGGTGGATACGACCCATGGTGGACGCATCGTGTACTGGAACGAGCCAGATGGCCACCAGTGGGAGATGCTGACGGTGAGCTATGCGCGTCCACCGCGGCGCGCACCTGAAGCGTCAAGCGATGCGGTCAATGGACCTTAGCGGCGGCATGGCATTTCGCGGTGGTCTGAGGGTCAAGCCGGTTGACGGCGTGTCAACCGGAACGAGGTCGGGCAATGGACAAGCTGGTGAGGGCGAAGCTCGGTTGAAGTCGCAACAATTCGTGCACTTCAACGCGAACACCCTGATCGCCGAACCATGTCGCAAAACGCTCATACCCTGCACCTGTTCTTCGAAGACGCCATCAAGCTCAAGATGGCCCAGCTGGCCTTCCAGTACCTGGCCGCTGACAACACCGAAGAAGCGCGGCGCTGGGCCGCCATGCTCGGTGTCGAAGACCTGGAAGCTCTGTGGGACCCAGAGTGGTTCAACCAGCAGGTGACGGCCGCCCGCACCCATCTGCTGCTGTGCTTCGATACCGGCACGAGCGGCGATCTGCCCCTGCGCGCACTTGAAGCACTGTTCGCGCATGGCCTGCAGTCCGCTGTGCTCGAAGTCTTCTACGACCAGGTCGGCGAAACCGAACGGATGCACTTCGACCAGGGCCGCTGGGTGTCGCGCAAGGACTTCTTCAGCGCCCACCCGCAGTGGCGCACCGTGGTGGAGCCTATGGAGGAGCACAGCACGCCGGGCGAGGGCGTCAGCGGCGCTGCCCAGGGTGAAGAGGAGGGCGACCGCTACGCCTGCTCCAAGGACCCCGCCAAGCCCACCAGCGTGGCCCAGCTGCGCAAGGATGCGGCCCGTCGCAAGAAAGAAGCCGAGGAGGCCGCCCAGGCCTTCATCAACATGGCCCGCACCATGGGCAAGGCCGGCAAGTCGCCCGTGCAGGGGCTCGTCGCCGTCCTGCTGCTGCGTGCCGGGTTCAAGGGGCTGCTCCAGGCCATCGTCTTCGCGGTCGCCACCATCCTGCTGTTCAAGGGCTTTTGGCTGTGGCTGGGCCTCGGCCTGGTGCTGGCCATCGTGCTCCCGCTGTACTACATGCTGAGCGAGTACAAGGACATCCACGGCGACGATGACGAGGACGAGGACGACAAGGGCGAGGGCAATGACGGCGGCGATGCAGGCGACGGCGACACCAGCGCCAACCCAGCCCCCGACCACGGCAAGCCCGCCGCCCTCGGCGCACCCACTGCCGATCCTGCCGGCCGCTGAACCGGTGCACGCCAGCAAGGAGCAGACGACATGCTGACGCCAATCGAATGGTGGGGTGGGCTGATCTTCGTGCTGGGCGCGGCCGCCTACAAGCTGGTGATGGGCGCGCTCGAGAAGAACGACGAGGGCATCTCCTGGTACCGCGGGTTCATGCACGCCTTCTTCGTGCTGCCCGCCGTGGTGCTGGCCGCATCCTTCTATCCGCTACAGGCCCCATGGCTGCAGTACGGCTATTTGGGCGTGCTGGGCGCGTCGCTGCTGATCGTCGCGGTCATGCTGGTGCAGGAGATCTCGGGCAACGGTGCGGGGCCAGAGGAGGTGGCAACAAAGCAGAAGACGCCGCAGGCCCACGACCACGATGCGGGTGAGGAAACAGACGGGCTGATGACGCTGGTTGGCGCGGTGGTGCTCTACAGCCCCGTGCTGGCGGCGTGCGGCCTGGGTTGTACCAAGGCCTGGCCCCTGGTGCAGCAGCTGCTGTGACGTCTGTGGTTCAACTCGCGTTTGGTGGCCCTGGGGCCTTTCGGCGGCCGCTCGAATGCGGATCACAATGGTGTCAGTGAACATTTGGTAACTTGGCCATTGCAGATGGCAACTGGGTACCCGACGCCGACCGGCCAGCCCTGTTTCCTTTTTTCTTGACTTTCATATCGTCCGGCGCCGCTGTGCGCCACCTTTCCCAGTCCATGGCCAAAGATTTCTTCTCCGACTTGCTTTCGCTGTACATGCGGCGCATCCGCGCCAGCGCCTCCGGTGTCGCTACCGAGATCGGCCTGAGCCGCGAGGCCGTCAACAACTGGCGCAACGGCGTGTCGGTGCCCAATCCCCGCTCGCGCGACAAGGTAGTGGCCTGCACGCGATACCTGCGCCTGACCGAGGGCGAAGCCAACCGGCTGCTCAGCGCTGCGGGCTTCGAGCCCGAGTTCCCTCTGCAGGCCGAATCCTCCGGTGTGGCGCAGCAGCCCTTTGCGGCGTTCCAGGACCGGCTGTTCGCCCAACTGGCGCAGGCCGTGCCGTACCCCATCTCGCTGCTGCTCTCGCCCGCGCACTGGGGGCAGCCACCGTTCCGTCAGGAACTCCTGCAGCGTGCCCGGGCGCAGTACGGCGACGGCGCGGTGCTGCACATCCAGCCGCCGTACAGCGTGAGCACCGTGCCGGCCGAGTACTTCGCCGCCATCGGCCGCCAGTGCGGGCTGGGCGACGTGGCCTCTGACTACGAGTTCGAGTCCGCGCTGGAGCGCCGCCTGCTCGGAGGCGAGCGCCTGTTCTGCCTGGTCAGCCGCTTCGAGCAGGGCACACCCGCGTTGCGCGAGACCCTGGCCGGCATCCTGCGCAGCCTGAGCGAAATGCACAGCGGCCGCCTGCACCTGCTGCTGTGCGGCGGCGAGGCGCTGGCCGACCTCAAATACCGCAGTGGTGATCTGTCGCTGCTCAACATCGCGCAGGTCAACCACTGGCCCGACCCGTCGCTGGAGGACCTCACCGCACTGGCCCGCCAGCGCTGGCCCGAGCAGCCCTGGGCGCAGCCCGTGCTGGCCGCGCTGCAGGATCTCAGCGGTGGCCATCCAGCGTTGTTCGAGGAGGGGCTGCAGTGGCTGGTCGACCAGGGGGCGGACGAGGCGCAGGCCCGCTCCCCCGCGCTGCGCAGCCACTTGGCCAGCAGCGCTCGCCTGTGGCAGACCTTCTTGCCGCTGGCCCAGGCGCCGGCCACGCGCGAGCGCCTGGCCCAGCTGCTGCAGGCCGACGAGCTGGGCCGCGCGCGCCCCTACCTGCAGGACGACGAACTGCGCCGCCTGTTCTGGGGCAACCTGTTGCAGGTGCGGGGCTCGGGCGAAGCGGCACGGCTGCATTGGCGCAGCGCCACCATCCGCGAGGCAGGCCGGATGGTGCTGGACTCGTGCCCGGCTGCATGAGCGCGCTGCCCTCCAAAGCCGTGGTCCGCGCGGTGTTGATCGCAGTTGTCACGCTGTTCGTGGCGAGCGCTCTGCTCACGCCCAAGCTCAATCCCTTCACGCGCGAAGCCGTGCTGGGCTCGGAGAACGCGGGCGTCGTGTGGGGCGAGCTGGTGCAGTGGCGCGTGGCGATGATGCAGGCCCACAACGAGCTGGACGGTTGGCCCGAGGACATTCGCCAATACGCGCCGCCCATTGGCAACCCGCAGCTGCGGGTCAGCTCCCCGCGGCCGTATGTGCTGCAGGCCGACATCGCGGCCAACCCGGAGCTGGGCAAGCTCGCTGGCACGCAGGTGGTGGTGCAGCTGAAACCCGGCACCACTACCTGGAGCTGCCGACCCGGGCGCCCGCCCATCCCGAGCGGCTACCTCCCCATCAACTGCCTGGAAGGCCAGAGCGACGACTTCGCGCCAGTGCCAGGGTCCGAGCGCGACCCGTTCGACGGCCTGCGCAAGCTCATTTACTGGTGCGCCGCGATCTTCGCGGCGGGCGCCGTGGTCTGGGTGGCGCGCCACCCGTTGCTCGGGCCCGCGCAGCTGCAGCCTGCGCGCCTGCGTCGCACGCCGCTCGCGCGCCTGCCGCGGCTGGACCGCCTGCTCGCGTGGACGGGGCGGCGCGAATCCACGCTGCTGGCCGCCGACATCCGCCTGGTGGACTGGCGGCGCGCGGTGCAATGCGCCCAGCCCGGCGCGCGCGATGCGGCCGCGGAGCTGGTGCGCGCGCTCGCCGAGCGCGTGTCCGCCCGCAGCCAGACCAGCACCGGCTGGTCGCTGCCGGGGCTGGTGTTCGAGTGGCAGTTTCCGCCCGATCTGCCCGTGTCACTGGACCGGTGCCTGGTCTTTGCGCCCACGCCCGGCGTGGACGAGGCCACCCTGGTGCGCCAGCTGCGCGCCGCGCAGACGGGCAGCGACGTGCTGCTCGTCCTGGGTCAGCACAGCGTGGAAACGCCCGAGCCGCTGCTGCAGGCGCATGGCGACGACCGCGCCAACCTGCACGTGCTGGTCGACAGCGCCAGCCAGACCGAATGGCTGGTGAGCGGCCAGGCGCTGCAGGTGCTGCTGCGCCTGCTGGCGGCGCAGCTGCGCATCACCCGCATCTCGCCCTACCAGACGCGCGGCGGCATCACGCGCGAAGGCTCGTTCTTTGGCCGCGCGCAGCTGCTGGCCCGCGTGGTCAGCCGCGAGCCCGCCAACTACTTGGTGGTGGGCGGGCGCCAGTTGGGCAAGAGCAGCCTGCTCAAGGCCGTGCAGCGCCGCCTGCAGGGCCACCCGCACACCGTGTGCCACTACGTCTCGCTGCGCGACCACCGCCTGGCGCCGCGCATGGCGCTGCAGTTCGGCCTGCCGGCCGACACTCCGCTCGAAGCCATCGTGGACCATCTGCAGGCGCAGTACCAGGGCAAGCGTCTGGTGCTGCTGATCGACGAGGCCGACCTGTTCTTCCGCGCCGAATCGGGCGGCGGCTATGCGCAGCTTTCCACCCTGCGCTCGCTCAGCGAAGAAGGCCGCTGCTGGTTCATGCTGGCCGGCTTCTGGGATCTGTACGCCACCGCCGTGCTGGACTACCAGAGCCCTCTGCGCAATTTTGGAGAGGTGCTGGCCATTGGCGGCCTGGAGCGCACCGCCTGCCGTGAGTTGGCCACCGAGCCCCTGCGCCGCCTGCGCCTGGGCTTTGCCAGCGACGCGCTGGTGGAAAAGCTGGTGGACGCCAGCGGCCAGCGCGCCAACCTGGTCGCCATCCTGTGCCAGGAATGCCTGGAGGCGCTGCAGCCGGGCGAGCGCGCCATCGAGCAGCGCCATCTGGATCAGGCGCTGGCCTCGCAGGCCGTGCAAGACGCGCTGGCCGGCTGGGCGCGCCTGAGCCAGGACGACGCCGCCTGCCGGCTCGACCGCATCGTGGTGTACCACACGGCCCAGGCCGGGCAGAGCAGCTTGGCCAGCCTGGCCCAACTGCTGCAAAGCCATGGCGTCATGGCCGACGCGCAGGCCCTGCGCCAGTCGCTGGCGCGCCTGCAGCTGGCTTATGTGCTGCGCAAGCACGAAGGCGGCGAATACCGCTTTGCAATCCCGCTGCTGCAGGACCAGTTCGAGCCCAGCGAGGTGGAGCTGTTGCTGCACCAGGAACTCGCCGTCGCGGCCCAGGCCCGGCCAGGCTCCGCTCCGTCATCCGATTGAATCTTTTTTCATGGCCACCGCATCTTCCTCCGTCACCCTAGAACACGACATCGGATTCGACATGCTCATTGCAGAGATAGAGCGCCTGGTCCGCTCCGGCGTGCACCCAGACCGCATCAGTGTCTCCCAACAGTCTGCAATGCAGTGGGCGTGCTCGGCGCGCTGGGCCTATTACGACCGTCAGGACGATGCCTGCGTGCCCCTGCGGGTAGACACCCAGTTCGCGCTGCTGCGTCTGTTACTGGAGAAGGGCGGCGACCCCAACCGGCGAAAAAACCGCAATTCCACCCCCTTGGCCGAGTGCTGCACGGAGTTTTCAAGCTATGCCGAACACCGCGCGCTGGAGCGGCTGGCGCTGGTCCTGGCAGCTGGCGGTGACCCGCGCAAGACCAAGGACGCGGCGCTGTGCCTGGTCCTCGGGCTGGGGGACATGCGCGGCGAAATTTTCAGCATGCCCTTTCGCGACGACGCCCCAGTCAGGCATGCGGAGGCGATCTATCAGGCCATCGACCTGCTGCTCAAAGCGGGGGCCTATATCGAAGCCATGGACCACCGTGAAATGTTCAACCCGGTGCTCATGGCCGCCTCCATGGGCAGCGTGCCGCTGTTGCGCTTCTTGAAGGACCGCGGCGCCAATGTGCAGTTCACCACGCCCGCAGGCACCAATGCGCTGATGCACTGCGCTGGCGACGTTGCCGGGCTGAACCAGAGCCGTGCGGGCATCTCGGTGGCATGGCAGCGCGAGGGCGACCCGGTCGCCGCCACCCGCCAGCTGCTGGAGTGGGGGCTGGACCCCGCCGCCGCCAATGCGCGCGGCCGCACTCCGCTGCGCCTGGCGGTGAGCGCCGGCAACTTCGACGTCGCGGTCGTGCTGGCCGAGGCGCTGGCCGCGCGCGGCCAACTGCTCGCAGCAGATGTGCGCCTGTTCCGCGGCACGCCTCAGCACGACGCTGTGGCCGCTCTGGGCGCAAGTGCGCCCCCCAAAAAAGCCAGCACACCCAAGCCCGCGGCCGGTGGTGCCGCCCAGCGCGCCACCTGGGCGCGGGCGCCCGGCCTGATCGACGGCCTCACCGATTGGCAGCCCCGCCAGTACCCGCAGTGGTTGCGCGACTGCCTGAGGTCTGCGGTCGAGAAGCTGGCTTCCGGCGCAGACCAGCGTGTTCCGCCAGACCTGTTGTACCTGGAGTACGACGGGCACTTCCGCAGCCTGCGCCTTTCGCGCACCAAGTCGTACCTGAGTCGCAGCGGTGCCGTGGAAATGGAGGCGCAGGTTGTTGACTGGAAAAAGATGACCGTGCGCTTCGCCCAGCTGGACGGTGACGACTGGGTGCGCCGCGAGGAAATCGACTTTCCCATGGAGCCCGGCGTTCCTCCCGCCACCGATCTACTGTGCGACGCCATCGGCCAACTGTGTGCGCGCTACTTCCCCACCGGAGCGTGACTGCCAGGAGGGCCTCCCGCCAAGCTTCAGCTGCCTTCACCGAACCATGCCCGCATCCACCTTGCCGCCGAATCTCCCCATGACCGCCAAACCCAAGTGGACCAACCGAATCTATGGCCCCATCCGCGTGCTGAACCACGCAGATGGCCTGCATCTTGAAAAATTCACCGACGCCGACCTGGCCCAGATCGCAGCCTGTGACGACGTGCTGGAGATCGACCTGCGCAGCAACCGCACCGCGCAGCCGGTGGACCTGGCGCGCCTGACGCACATCACCGGACTGCGGCACCTGAGCCTGGAACGGGTGAAGTTCACCAACCTGCAGGCGCTGCGGGCGCTGCCTCGTCTGCAGTCGCTGCAGATTGCGCACTGCGAATTCCAGGACTTCGAGGCGTTGAACGGCCTGCAGATCGAAACGCTGTTCCTGTGGAACAACAAGCTCAAGGCGTTTCCGCCCGGACTGGACCTGCCACGTCTGGAGAGCCTGTACCTGTCGCACAACCGCATCGCCGACGTGGCGTTCGCCGCAAGCTACCCGTCACTCACCCAGCTGCACATCAACGGCAACCAGGTGGCCGACCTCTCCCCCCTGGCCGCCTGCACCGGGCTGACGCGGCTGTGGGTGGACGACAACCCGCTGAGCTCCTTGGCGCCGTTGGCGGGGCGGCACTTTGAGCGCCTGCACGTGGACAACGCCTTGTCGGCCGAGCGCGCCGCGCTGCAGCTGGAGCTGCCGGAGGCCTCGTACGAGCAGGACGCCGAGAGCAGCGAGGCTTGGCTCGTGGCACAGTTGATGGAAGCTCAGGACTGGCCACAGCTGTACGCCATCACTTCATCGGCGGTGCTGGGCCGGGCGTTCGCCAACCTCGTCCACGGGCATGCCAACGCCGACATGATGCGCGGTGCACTGGCGCATCCTGCCCCTGGCGCGTTTGAGGCCATGGTGGCACAGGGCCTGCGGCCGCACTACGTCTCGGTGCGCGAGCAGCTGGTGGAGGTGCTCAGCGCCCATGGCGAGCGGCTGGTGCCGCCGCTGGCCCAGGCGTTTGAGGATCTTCTGGCCCAAGGCTACGTGCATGACCCGGTGTTCTACGCGGGCAAGTTCAAGCAAGAGCACTTCACGCTGGCGCGCATCCTGCAGCAGGTGGCTGGCCCGGCATTTGCCGGGCTGTTCGAGGCCTTCTTCGCGCAGCGCGCGGGCTTTTCGCAACTGCACCTGGACTTGTACAAGGGGCTGCTGGACGCGGTGGGTAAAACGCAGTCGCCCGCGCTGGTGGAGCCACTCATCGATCTGCTGCGCTTTGAAAAGCACATCCTGGGCGGGGACGCAGCCTTCATGAAGAAGATCTTCAAGGCCGTCGGTCAGCTGGGCAGCCGGGCTGACGCGGCCCTGCTGGCCAGCCGATTTGATGCGGCGGCCGAGGCGCGGCCTGATGTGGCCGAGGCTTGCCTGGCCACCCTGAAGAAGCTTGAAAAGAAAAAGGCCTGACCCCGTGCTCGCGGGCGGCCGGGCGCCCCCGTGTTTTCATCCTTGCGCTGCATTCTCCCCATGTCCGAGTCCCTTCTTCGCTACACCGTCTACTTCTCGTCCCGCGCGCAAGCGGCTGCCTGGGCTGCCGAAGCGCAGGCCACTGCGGATCTTCCGCCCAAGGAGCAGGCCCGCTTGCTGGGCGCCATGCTGGGCCTGGGCGAGGACTCCGGGATCTCTTTTGAGTTTGCGGGGGCCGCGCAGTTGTGCGCTGAGCTGGCCGTGCTGGGGCCGTGGAACCTGCTGCCTGATGAAGACTGGCCGCCCGGGCTGATGGAGCAGGGCGCCAAGCTGCTGAGCTGCGAATGGCACGACGGCCCGAAGGCGAAAGGTATTTTTCTCAACGCTTCCAAATCCGTCACGCGCAAGCAGTTTGAGGCTGCCGTGCGCAAGCTGGACCCGCTGGAGGAAGTGCACCAGTTGCTCTCCAAAGAACAATACGGCGAGGTCTTGAACCTGGTGCACCACCACGGCCTGGACCCCAACACGGTGCTGTACCACCGGCCGCTCATCGTGCATTTGCTCACGCCGCAGGCGGGCAAGGCCAGCGGCGTGTTGCCCACCGACGCCATCATCGCCCTGCTGCAAGCCGGGGCGCGGCCCGACCCGCTGGCATTGTTCACCCGCATGCCCAGCTTCACCCTGCCCGTGTTTCCGCTGCATTGCGCGGCCCACGCGTTTGACATTGCACTGATGCAGGCGCTGGTGGACGCGGGCGTGGATGTGAACGCCGTGGACGATGAGGGGCACACGCCCTTGATGCAACTGGCCGAAGCAACGCACTATTTGAGCAAGCCAGTCTCCATGACGGTGCAGGCCGCGCAGTGGTTGCTGGATCGGGGCGCGGAGGTCAACGCCGTAAGCCAGCACGGGGATTCGGCCCTGGCCGGGGGGTGCACCAGGCATTGCGCGAACTGCTGGTGGCACACGATGGCCGGGTGATCTGGCCGCACTACGCGCTGGAGTACGACACCCCGCGGCAGCAACGCAGCGCGATCTGTTACCACGACCATGTACGCCTTGATGAGCTGTTGGCGCAAACCCCGCCAGACGAGGCCTACCGGCATCAGTTACTGAGCAGTGCTGTGGATGCAGGGAATGGACATGTGCTGGACCGCCTGTGGCGGCCGGGGGACCACGCACTGATGTGCATCGAAAAAATCCCGGAACCTCGCTTGCTGGTGGAGGGCATCACGAAGCACGAAGGCACGGACGTGGCCACGCTGCGAAACCTGGTGCTGCGCAGCGCCCCCGAGGCATTTCCTGCGCGCGACGCCGTCTGGCTGAATGCCGCCAACAGCTGCCTGAAGGATTTCACCAGCCGCATCGTGGAGCGGCCTGAGGCGTTGCTGAAGATGGTGCTGGCGCTGGGCTTGCCCGCCGATCCCCCCGCCGATGCGCAGCGCACTCCCTTGGAGGGGGCGATAAAGGCCCTGTCCGAATCCAAGGTGGCGCTGCTGCTGGCCCACGGCGCCAACCCCAACAGGGCGCTGTACCACGGTGGCAATACCTTGCACGAGGCGGTGCTGCACAAGGCGAACGGTTGCATTCCCCTGCTGCTGCAGGCGGGGGCGGACCGCACCCAGTGCGACCGCGAAGGCCGCACACCGCTGCAGCTGGCGGTGGTCAAGCGCAACAAGGCGGCCCAGAAGCTGCTTGCGGCCTTAATTTGAGCCAAATTCGCCTGTGGCGCTTTGCCAGTAAGCGCTAGAAGCTATCAGTAGAGTAGCAAAGTTGTCCGGTTCCCATCATGGCCGCTGCGCCATCACCAGCGCATACAGCGCCTGCGCCGCCACCGACAAGCTCTCGTCCCGCCGCCGCACTAGGTAGATCTGCCGCGTCAGCCCTGGCAGCGACAGCGGTCGTGTGACCAGCCCCGGCTGCTCGAAGTGGAACAGCGTGAGTGCAGGCACCACGCTGATGCCCAGCCCGGCGCGCACCATGCCCATCACGGTGGCCAGCTGCTCCACCTCCATCAGCGTGTGCATGGCCTGCGGGTGCAGGGCGGCCTCCAGGTACTGGCGCACGCTGCTGGTGCGCGCCAGGTGAATGAAGGGCCAGGCGGCCAGATCCTGCGCGGAGATGGCCTTGCGGCGGCGTGCCAGCGGGTGGTCGGGCGGGCACACCAGGTAGAAGTTGTCGCTGCAAAACGGCTCGGCCTGCAACGCGGGCGTGTCGGCGCGGATGGCGGCCAGTGCAAAGTCGGCATGGCCGCTGGCCACGCGGTCGATGCAGGGCTCGGACAGCACATCGGCAATGTCGATCTCGATGCCTGGATGTGCGGTGCGGTACTGCGCCAGCACGCCCGGCAGCCAGCCCGCCGCCAGTGACGGCAGCAGCGCCACGGCCACACGCCCGCGCTGCAGCGTGGCGGCATCGCGCACGGCCGACAAGGCGTTGGTGATCTCGGCGCGGATGCGGCGGGCCGACTCCAGAAAGTTCTGTCCCTCGGGCGTGAGATCCACATGCCGCGTGCTGCGGTCGAACAGGCGCAGGCCCAGGTCTTCCTCCAGCGCGCGGATGAGGGCGCTGAACGCGGGCTGCGACAGGTGGCACAGCGTGGCGGCGCGCGTGAAGCTGCGCTGCTCGGCCAGCGCGAGGAAGGCGTCGAGCTGGCGGCTGGAGAGGTGGGGGGCGCTCATCCGGGGCTTCTCTTATTCATCTGCATTTCAGATGGATTCATCGTAACAATCGATTTCACAGAATACCGCCATGTTCCTACAGTCACGCTCAGGAGACAACGGATTCATGCCGAACGACCAAAAAACCAACCTGCTGGTGGGCTGCGCCGCCGGCTTCTCAGGCGACCGCACCGACGCGGCCCTGCCCGTGGTGCAGGCGCTCATCGCCAGCGGCCAGCCTGCGGTGCTCATCTTCGAGACGCTGGCCGAGCGCACGCTGGCGCTGGCCCAGCTGGCGCGCCGCACTGACCCCGATGCTGGATATGAGCCGCTGCTGGTGGACCTGCTGCGCCCCGTGCTGGCGCAGTGCCTGGCGCACGGTGTGCGCATCGTCAGCAACTTTGGCGCGGCCAACCCGCACGGTGCCGCGCGCCGCATCCACGCGCTGGCGGCCGAACTGGGCCTGGCCCGCCCGCGCATTGCCGTGCTGCAGGGCGACGACCTGAGCGGCCCCGAACACCGCGCGCTGCTGCGGGGCGCACTGGGCAGCGCCATGCCCACCGAGCCCATCGTGAGTGCCAACGCCTATGTCGGTGCTCAGGCCATTGCCGATGCATTGCGCGCGGGCGCCGACATCGTGGTGTGTGGCCGCGTGGCCGATCCGTCGCTGGTGCTGGGCCCGGCGCTGGCGCACTACGGGTGGGCGCTGGACGACTGGGACCGGCTGGCCCGCGCCACCATGGCGGGGCATCTGCTGGAATGCGGCGCACAGGTCACAGGCGGCTACTTTGCCGACCCTGGCTATAAGGATGTGGCGGGCCTGGCGCACCTGGGCTACCCCATCGCCGAGATCGACGCCGACGGCCACTGCGTCATCACCAAGCCCCAGGGGACGGGCGGCTGCATCACCGAACGCACGGTGAAAGAACAACTGCTGTACGAGCTGCACGACCCGGCGGCCTACCTCACGCCCGATGTGGTGGCCGACATCACCACCGCCCGCGTGACCACGGTGGGTGCCGACGCGGTACGGCTGGAGGGCGTGCAGGGCCATGCGCGGCCCGCCACGCTCAAGGTCAATGTGTGCTTTGAATCGGGCTGGTTTGCCGAGGGCGAAATCTCCTACGCCGGCCCGCGCGCAGATGCCCGCGCCCGCCTGGCGGGCGAGGTGCTGCGCGAGCGCTTGCACGGCCTGGGCCCGCTGCGCATCGACCTGATTGGCGTGACCAGCATCTTTGGCGACGACACCAGCCGCTGGCTGAATGCATCCGCCCACGGCAACGACGAAGCCCGCGATGTGCGCCTGCGCGTGGCCCTGCAGCACCGCGACCACGCAAGCGCCCAGCAGCTGGTACGCGAGGTGACCGCGCTCTACACCTGCGGGCCCGCGGGCGGCGGCGGCGTACGCACCGCCATGCGCCCGCGCCTGGGCACCGTGTCGTGCCTGGTGCCGCGCGAAGCTGTGGCCGTGCGTTTTGAGATGGTGGAGCCCGCACTGCAGCCACTGGAGGTATCACCTTGACCGACGTAAAAAGCGAATCCCCGAGCCCACAGCCCTCCAACATGGCGCAGCCCGTGCCAGCGGCCGCCGTGCAAGGGCCGCCCCGCCGCACGGGCGGCGTCCCCCTCGAGGGGGAAGACGCGCAGCGTCTCAGGGGGGGCTTCCTGTCTGTTCCCCTCTACCGCCTTGCCCACAGCCGCACCGGCGACAAAGGCAACCGCTCCAACATCAGCGTCATCGCCTGGCATCCCGCGCTGTGGGATGTGCTAGTCGAACAAGTCACCGAGACCGCCGTGGCACAGCAGTTTGCGCAGCGCCGCCCGCGCCAGGTCACGCGCTACCTGCTGCCCCAGTTGCAGGCCATGAACATCGTGCTGGACGATGTGCTCGACGGCGGCGTGAACGACTCGCTCAACCTCGACAGCCATGGCAAGGCGCTGAGCTACCTGCTGCTCGATATGCCTGTCACCGTGCCCGCACACCTGTCGACGTACTTCGGCGGCCCTTCCGTGTAGCCCGTTTTTTCTTTCCTATCCATACCAACACCAGGAGACAACATGACCCATTCATCCCCCCGCCGCGCTCTGCTCGCCACCGCTGCCGTGCTGGCGCTCGGCACACTGCAGGCCCCCGCCGCCCTGGCCCAGGCGGCCGGTGCCTACCCCGCCAAGGCCATCACCTTTGTCGTGCCCTTTGCCGCAGGCAGCGCCACCGACCAGCTGGCCCGAGCGCTGGGCCAGTCCATCACCAACGACACCAAGCAGCCCGTGGTCATCGACAACAAGGCGGGCGCCAGCGGCATGATCGCCGCGTCGGCCGTGGCCAAGTCGGCGGCCGATGGCTACAGCGTGCTCATCACCACCAACACCACACACGCCGCCAACGAGCACCTGTACAAAAAGCTCTCGTACGACCCGGTGAAGGACTTTGCACCCGTCACCGGCCTGGGCAAGGGCGGGCAGGTGCTCGTGGTCAACGCCAGCGCGCCGTACAAGAACGTGGGCGAGCTGCTGGCTTTTGCCAAGAAGAACCCCGGCAAGCTCAGCTTTGGCAGCGGCAGCTCGTCGAGCCGCATGGCGGGCGAGATGCTCAAGCAGCTGGCGACCGTGAACATCCTGCATGTGCCCTACAAGAGCAACCCGCTGGCCATCACCGACCTGCTGGGCGGGCAGATCGATTTGATGATCACCGACACCTCCACCGGCGTGCCGCAGGTCAAGGCGGGCAAGCTGCGTGCGCTGGGCTACTCCACGCAAAAGCGCAGCGCGCAATTGCCCGATGTGCCCACGCTGGACGAAGCGGGCGTGAAGGGCTACGACATGGGCTACTGGTTTGCGGCCTACGTGCCGGCGGGTACACCCGCGCCGGTGGTGGCGCGCCTGAACGAGCTGCTGACCGCCGCCACCAAGAGCGCTGCGGCCAAGAGCTTCTATGACAACGCCGGCTCCGAAGCCTGGACCACCACACCCGATGAACTCGCCAAGTTCCAGGCCGCTGAAACCCAGAAGTGGGGCAAGGTGATCAAGGCCGCTGGCATCGAGGCCGAATAAGCCACCGGCCCACCCACAAGCCCACCCACCGGGCCGTTTCATTCCCGTTTTGCTTCTCGCAGCCTGCCTTTACCGGCAGGTCTGGGCGAAGCCTTGCCCGCGCGCAGCGCAACAGACGCTGCCGCTTTGTTCCAGAGCCGCCCAAGCGGCCCACGCCACCACCATCCAAGGAGACAGACACCATGAAACCGCTTCGTGCATTCACCAAACTCGCGTTCACGGCCGCCGCCGCAGCCGCCATCACCGCCTGCGGGGGCAGCAGCAACGATGAGCCCAAGGGCCCGGCCCTCAAGCTGGCCATTGCCGCTACCGAAGCCTTCCCCGGCACCTACGGCGATGTGGGTGAATACGAGCGAGTGACCGGCACCATCAGCGGCGAGGTCGACCCCAA
Organism: Acidovorax sp.; assembly: GCF_022763525.1. Lineage (GTDB taxonomy): Bacteria > Pseudomonadota > Gammaproteobacteria > Burkholderiales > Burkholderiaceae_C > Acidovorax. The sequence goes on along the minus strand of NZ_JALEGG010000103.1, from coordinate 33,750 downwards.
GGACCCCAAGAACGCCGTCATCCAGGACCTGGCCCTGGCGCCCACCAACGCCAACGGCATGGTCGAGTACCAGGCCGACTTCGTCATGCTCAAGCCCAAGAACATGGCCAAGGCCAGCGGCGTGCTGCGCTACGACGCACCCAACCGGGGCAACATCCTCACCATGCTCAACCCCACGGCCACGCCCAGCGATGCGGTGTACCTGGAGCGCGGCTATGTGATGCTGTATTCCGCCTGGCAGGGCGATGTGCCCAAGAGCACCGCCGCGCGCCTGACGGTGACGGTGCCCGTGGCCAAGAACAAGGACGGCAGCAGCATCACCGGCCCCTACCGCGCTGAGCTGGTGCCCACGGCCGCCAGCCCCGCAATGACGCTGCCCGGCGGCGTGTTCAACGGCACCATGATTCCGTACGAACCCGCCAGCCTGGACAACACCCAGCCTGGCTACTCGCTCACCCGCCGTGCCAACGAGACGGATGCGCGCGTGCCCGTGCCCGCGAGCGACTGGAAGTTCGCCACCTGCGACACGGGCACCAACGCCTTCCCCGGCACGCCCAGCCCCACCAGCGTGTGCCTGAAGGGCGGGTTTGACCCAGCGTATCTGTACGAGCTGGTCTATGTCGCCAAAGACCCCAAAGTGATGGGCGTGGGCCTGGCTGCGCTGCGCGACACCGTCAGCTTCTTCCGCAGCAAGGCGGCCGATTCCAGCGGCACCCCCAACCCGCTCGCAGGCCGCATCACACACACGCTGGGGCAGGGCACCTCGCAGTCGGGCAACGCCATGAAGACCTTCCTGCACCTGGGCTTCAACCAGGCGCTGGATGGTGGCAAGGTGTTTGACGGCATGTATGCCCACGTCGCCGCGCGCCAGACCAACATCAACACGCGCTTTGCCGTGCCCGGTGGTGGCGGTGGCCTCCGCACCGACCACACCGCCTTTGGCCAGACGGCACCGCGCGGGCTGGACAAGGACTACCAGGACGACATCAGCGGCCGCCAGGGCGGCGTGATGAAGCGTTGCGCCGCCACCAACACCTGCCCCAAGTTCTTCCTGGGCTTGTCGGGCACCGAGTTCTGGCAGCTGCAGGGCTCGCCCGTGCTGACCGACGCCAACGGCACCAAGGACCTGGCGCAGCCCGACAACGCCCGCATCTACTACTACGCCAGCACCCAGCACGGCGGGGCAGGGGGCACGGCCAGCATTGCCTATGCGCCCACGCGCGCCACGTACCCCACGGGCACGGTGGTGCACTTCAACGACACCTTCCGCGCGCTGTTTTTGAGCCTGGAAGACTGGGTGGTGCGCGGCACGATGCCGCCTGAGAGCCAGGTGCCGCGCATCGACAACGGCACGCTGGTGCGACCGGAGGCGCTGACCTTCCCAGCCATGAAGGGCCTGACCTGGGCGGTGAACGGTGTGCAGACGCCCATTCCGGACTTCAGCTACCGCGGCCTGTACAACAACTTCCCGCTGTTCGACTTTGGCCCGCAGTACATCCCGCAGGACGAGGCCGGCATTGCCACCGTGCTGCCCCCGCGCAACCTGGGCCGCGACTACGCCATCCTGGTGCCGCAGGTCGATGCCTCCACCGGCCTCACCCGCGCCGGCATTCGCAGCGTGGAAGCGCGTGCGCCGCTCGGTACCAGCATCGAGTTCAACTACGTGGCCACACCCGGCATCACCGACCTAGCCAATCTCACAGGCAGCTTCATCCCCTTCCACAAGACGCGCGCCGCGCGGCTGGCTGCGGGCGATGCACGGCCGTCGCTGGAGGAGCTGTACGGCACCCAGGACGGCTACGTCGCTGCGGTGACCCAGGCCGCCAACGACCTGGTGGCCCAGCGCCTGCTGCTGCAGCGCGATGCGGACCTGCAGATTGCGCGCGCCAAGGCGACGGCCATGCTGCCTTGAGGAGAGGTGGGGCCGCCGATTCAGGCGGTCCCGGCTTTGATCCGCTTCACGTTCTCATCGAACGCAGGTTTGAATGCAAAATGGCCTCCAGCGCTTTACCGACAAGCGCTGGCAGCTATCAAAAGCGAAGCTTTTGCCACGGAAGCAGGCGACGAGAACATCGGCTGTCCACGCCCCCAGTCCTTGGCACGCGCTATTTGGACGGATCAATCAACACCTTCGCCCCGGTGTTCCGCGCGCCGTAGAACGCAATCGCATCAGCGCTGAGCGCCCCCGCCAGCGACACCGTGCGCGCATAGTGGCTGGCAAAGGTCGTCTTCAGCTCGGCCGCCACGCGCGCGCGCAGTGCCTGGGCTGCAGGCTCGCCGATCTTGGCCAGAAACGGAAACAGCAGCCAGCCGCCCACGCCCCAGGCCATGCCGAAGGTGCGGTGGATCTCGGTCGGGCGCGTGTCCAGGTGGCCGTACAGGTACACCTGCTTGTGCACCGCCGATCCATACCGGCTGTACTCCTTGGCGTTGCGGTTGATGGCGGCCTCCATGCACTGCAGGATCTGCCCGGCCAGCGTGCCGCCGCCCGTGGCGTCGAACGCGATGGTGGCGCCGGTGGCGGCCAGCGCGTCCGTCAGGTCGGCCATGAACGTGGGTGCGCTGCTGTCGCAAACGTATTGCGCGCCCATGCCGCGCAGCAGCGCCGCCTGCTCGGGCTTGCGCACGATGTTGACCAGGCCGATGCCGTCCTTCTGGCAGATCCGGTTCAGCATCTGGCCCAGGTTGCTGGCCGCAGCGGTATGCACCAGCGCGGTATGGCCCTCGCGCTTCATCGCCTCCACCATGCTCAACGCCGTGAGCGGGTTCACAAAACACGATGCGCCCTCGGCCGCCGTGGTGCCGGGCGGCAGCGGCAGGCACTGCGCCGCGGGCATGGCGCGGTATTGCGAATACATGGCGCCGCCGATCACGGCCACCGTGCGGCCCAGCAGCGCCTGTGCAGCGGGCGACGAACCTGCCGCCACCACCAGGCCCGCGCCTTCGTTGCCCACCGGCATGCTTTGGCCCAGGCGGGCGGCCATGTTGGGCATGGCGCGCTCGGGGATGCGGGCCGTGGCCACCGGCCGCTCGGCCGTGCCGCTGACCTCCACGGTCGACAGATCGGCCGAGCCCAGCAGCAGGCCGATGTCCGACGGGTTGATTGGCGTGGCCTGCACCTGGATCAGCACCTCACCAGGCCCCGGCGCGGGCGCGGGCACGGGCGTGGGCTCCAGGCTGAGCTGCAGCGTGCCGTCGGGCTGGACCAGGGAGCGCAGTTGCAGGGCGGTGTTGGGGATGTTGGCAGTGGTGGTCATGGCTGGCTTTCGGTAGGACGGCGGGAGCGCCTGGCTTGGCCCGGCGCGGCTGATGCCGGTCATTAGAACGCGACCGGGTCGCCACTGCGGTCGCGCAAGTGCCTTGTGGCCGCAGGATTGCTGTGGTTGTCAGCGTTGCCTTAACCCGCCGTCAACGTGCGCACCTCTTCCCAGCGTCCGCACCACCTGTTCATACATCGCATCCACCGCCGGCTGCCGCTGCGACACCTTGCTGCGCAGCACCGCCACGTGCATGGCATCCAGCGGCGGCAGCTCAAACTCCGCCGGCAGGTTCTGCAAAATCTGCAAATGCGCCGGCACGCTGCAGCGCGTGAGCACGGCCACGGCCAGTCCGCTTTCCACCGCGGCCAGCTGGCCCGCCAGGCTGGGGCTGTGGTACACGAGGTGGTAGCCGCGCCGGCGTGTGCCCAGCGCGGCCAGGGTGGCCTGCCGCGCCATGCTGGTTGACTCGTACACCGCAATCGGCAGCGGGTCGCGCCGCCACACCTCAAACTGCGGAGAGCCCACCCACACCAGCGGCTCGTCAAACAGAAAGCGTCCACGCTGCGGCTTGTCCTGCGAGACCAGGGCCAGGTCCAGTTCGCCGCGCGTGATGCGCGGAATCAGCGAGGTGGACTGCTCGCACGTCAGCTCAATCTCCACCCCCTGGTAGCGGTGGGCAAAGCTGCGCAGCACCGGCGTGAGGTAAGCCGACGCATAGTCGTCCGGCACCCCCAGCCGCACCCGGCCCGCCAGCTTGGGGCCGAACAGGGCAGCGTGCGCCTCAGCCTGCAGATCGAGCACACGGCGCGCGTACGACAGCAGCTCGGCCCCGGCGGGCGTCACCTCCAGGTGGCGCGGCCCGCGCAGCAGCACAGGCCGGCCCAGCGCGGTCTCCAGCTTCTTGATCTGCATGCTTACTGCCGACTGCGAGCGGTGCACCAGCGGCGCCGCGCCCGAGAGCGAGCCCGCATCCACCACGGCCACAAAGGCGCGCAGCCAGTCGATCTGGAAATCCGGGTAGTTCATGCGCGCGTTGAAGTGAATTCGTTTATCGAATGGTATCCGTTCGATTTATCCGTTTTACACCATGGCCCAGATGCCCGAGCATCGACGCCATGACTTCTTCCCAAGCCAGCGCAGTCACTACTGAGCCCGTTGCCGCCGCGTCACCGCTACCCCCACCGGCCCGCGAGCGCGACGGCCAGTGGCTGCTGATCGCTGGCGGCGTGCTGCTGGGCACCATCGGCGTGTTTGTGGAGGAGGCGGGCCAGCACCCGCTGGTCACCGTGTGGTTCCGCTGCGCCTTTGGCGCGCTGGCGCTGCTGGCGTGGTGCCTGGCCACAGGGCGGGGGCGCGAGCTGTTGCTCAGCGGCAAGGCGCGCTGGGTGGCCTGCGCCACGGGCGTGCTCATGGTGATGAACTGGGCCATGTTCTTTGCGGCCATCCCGCGCACATCCATTGGCGTGGCCACGGTGGTGTTCCACATCCAGCCCATCTGGGTCATCGTGATCGGCGCGCTCTTTCTGCGCGAGGCCATCTCGCGCACGCAGTGGCTGGCCACGCTGGTCGCGCTGGGCGGCTTGGTGCTGACCACCGGGCTGCTGGATGGCGCGGCGGCCACGCCGGAAGACGCCCACGCCAGCAACGGCAGCTACCTGGCTGGCGTGCTGCTGTGCCTGGGCGGCTCGCTGTGCTACGCGGGCGTTACGCTGCTGGCCAACACGCAAAAGGCCATCAGCCCTTTCGCCATGGCCATGTGGCAATGCCTGGTGGGCGCGGTGGCGCTGGCGTGGGCGCCCTGGGCGCTGGGCTGGCCTCCGCTGGGCGCCGCCTGGGGCTGGCTGCTGGGCCTGGGCGTGCTGCACACGGGCCTGGCCTATGTGGTGCTGTTTGCGGGCATGGCGCGCCTGGGGCTGGGGCGCATTGCGGTGCTGCAGTTTGTGTACCCGCTCACGGCGGTGCTGGTGGACTGGGCCGTGTACGGCCGCACGCTCAGCCCTGTGCAGCTGGCCGGGGTGGCGCTGATGGCTGCTGCGCTGTGGACGCTGCGGCGGCCCCGGCAGGCAGGCTGAAGGCTTCAGATCATCCGGGCCATGGGACCACCGGCCGCACCACCACCGGCCGACGGTCACCGCACGTCAGTGGTTTGTCCATCTCACTGCGTAAAGGAGCAATGCGGTTCCACGGATCTCGACTTTTGCCTCCCCGCCATTGAACTCCACAGCCGGTTGCGGCCAAAGCAGCGTCCCAGTGTCGCGCCGGGGTTGCCAAACCAAGTTCGTTTCGTGTTGTACCTGCAGCTGCAGATTCCGGATGTTGCCTTCCGGCAAGGTGAAAGACCAGGTCATGCCGCTGGTCATGCGCTGCTCGTCCAACTGCTGCTGCACGTCATCCTGAAGCCAGCTCAGGCGGCAGTGCGCAACAAAGGCGCCATGGTTATCAACGGTGATTCGAAGGGACACGTTTTTCTCCTGCTGGATTGAACATGATGAGCGAGGCCGCTGTCGGCCTGGTGTTTGTACAGCAGCTGGGTGTACGCCTTGGAGCCCGTCGTCGGCGCGGATGCGGGCCATCCGTCGGATGCGGTGCCTGCCAGAGTCTTTGCTGATTTCAGCGCCGCAGTGCTCCCGGTGGCACGATAACGACCTTCCGCTCTGCGCACTCCGCTTCGTCGGGCGGTTGCCACAAATCGCTCGCCAACTCAAAGATGTGCGGTGGCACCACCATCGAAAACGTTGCGCCCTGCTGAGTATTTCGCCGCAACACACGCTCGCGCCGCAGCTCGCGCGGGGCGTCCAGCACGTACACCACCACGGCATCCGCCCATGGTCCCATGCGTGCATAGAAGGCGTCGCGTTGTGCCTGCTGAATCAGGCCCACCTCCAGCACCACATCGCCCCCCGCATTCAGCACGGCCTCTGCCGTTTTCCAGATCTGCGCAAGGCAGCGCAGCGTGCGCGGCACGTACCAGGCCATCACGTCCGCCGTGTCTGGGCTGCTGGGCCGGTCCGGCGAAAACAGCGTGGCCATCCAGTCGTCCAGGTTCAATGGCACAGCGCGGTGCTGCTGCACCAGTTGACGCACAAAAGTCGATTTACCCGCGCCGACCGGGCCAATGACCAGGTGAATGCGGGGCGGGGTGGCGCTGGCAACGCTTGCAGCGGCGGGTTGCGTGAAGGACGTGGGCATGAGAAACGGCTCCAGAAATGCAAAAAGCCCTCTCTGCAAGCAGGGAGAGCTTTCAAACGAAGGGCGAAAAAAAGCCCTCGACGGTGGTGGAGGGCTTGGTGGTTCGCTCCGACCCAAGGGATCAGACGCGATGAGGCAGTGTAGGTGCCCGCTGCGGGTTGCGTCAACCCAAGGGTCCTGCGGCGTGGGGATTGCGGAACAGCGCTCAGGGCGCTTTGGATGCCGCGATGTGCCGCTGAAAAAAGGCCAGCACCTGCGCGTTGAACTTCTGGTGAAAGGCCACCCGGTCAAACCCCGGTGCATCGCGGCAAATGTCCGGCGCTGCCTCGGCCAGCGCTGGCGAGCAGGGCGCCAGAAAGGCGAAGTGCCCGGCGTTGGCCGCCAGCTGCCAGTCGGGCGCGCTGGGCAGACCCTGGCGCACCGTCTCCACGCTTTGCAGCGTGACGCCATCACCACCCAGCGCCGAGGCCCACAACTGGATGGGGGTTTTGACGTGCCTCAGGCCCTTGGCATCGAAGACGCTCAAGGGGTCGACGATGACTGCCGCCCGAATGCGCGGGTCCGGCGCGGGCGTGGCGGGGATTTCTTTGCGCCGGATCTCGCCGCACAAGGGCCGGGTGGATAGCGGCGAGCACAAGTCTTGCCGTGACGTCCAGTCCGGCACGGCGCCGATGGCCACCAGGCCCGTGTAGCCGCCGCGTGAAAAGCCAAAGAAACCGACCTTGCCCGCGTCCAGCTGCGCGCGCTGGGGCCAAGCGCCCAGCATGTAATCCGTCAGCCGCTTCATGTCCACTGGCCGCGTGGCAAAGGCCGACAGGTAGCCCTGGCGGCTCAGATCCTGAAAGTTGTCACCCGGGTGGCTGATGGCGGCCACCACATAGCCCGCATCGGCCAGCGTGGCCGCCGTGTCGTGGTGCCCCAGGGCCGATCCGCCGGCGCCGTGCGACACCACAACCAGCGGCAGGCCCTGGCCAGCTACGGGGCAGTCACGCGTGCCTTGCAGCACCAGCGGCGCCAGGTCAATGCGGCCCGGCGGCGTGCTGCAGGGCGACCACACGGCGCCGCGCAGCGCGGGCCCGTCCTTGTCTGCAGGCACCTCGATGAAGGCAAAGCCTGCAGCGTGGGCCAGGGTGGCGGCGCAGCACAGCGCTGCGGGCAAAAGGGAACGAAAGAGCCGGCGAAAACGGGTCATAGGGAGGTGGTGGGGCGGATGGGAATCAGCAGGTCGGTGCGCAGGTCCGCCTGCGCGGCGTTGCGCGGGGAGTTGAGGTAGTGCTCCAGCGTGGGGCGGTCGTCCGGCTCGTAGCCGCTGGCGGGGAGCCAGCGCGTGTGGATGGCCGCCAGTGCAGCGTTGATGCGCGAGTAGGGGCCGGTGAGCGTGTGGCGTGCATACAGGCCTGCCGGGATGTCCAGCCGTTCCAGCCCGTTGTCTGCCGCTGAGGGCGCTTCGGGGAGCACCACGGCCGCGTAGTAGCGAAAGCTGCCGCCCAGGTCCTGCGGGTCTCCGCACGATGCGCCCAGCCGGTGGACTGCGCGCTGGCCGCACTGCAGGTACAGCCGCCGCTGCGTGTGGGGGATGGTGGATGGCGGCCCCTGGTGGCGCAATGCATGCAGGCGCTGCGCCGGGCGCTCGACGATCTGCACGGCCAGCGTTTGCTCGGCCTTTGCATGCGCGTTTGCGGCGCCGGGATCAAGGATGAGGCGGTGCATGTCCCGCTGGAACGCCCGTGGCGACTGCCCGGTGAACTGGCTGAACGCGCGGGTGAAGGCCTGCGGGCTGTCGTAGCCCACCTCCAGCGCCACCTGCGTGATGCTCTGCCCGCCTTGCTCCAGCAGCCGCGTGGCTAAAGCCAAGCGCACGCGGCGCACCGTGGCGGCCACGGTTTCACCCGCAATGCTGCTGTAGACGCGGTGGAAGTGGAAAGGGGGAAAGTGGGCAATGGCGGCAAGGTCCTCCAGCCGATGCGCTGCCAGCGGGTGCGCCACGATGTGGGCGACCACGCGGGCCACGCGATCGCGGTAGTGCTGATCGGCGCTCTGGTCCAGGCTCATGGCCGCAGAGTGTGCCGCAGCTTGCGCGCCGGTACTTAGCCGATCTTGCTAGTTTGTGGCCTGGTGCGGCGGCAGCGCCGCGCTACTTGGAGCGGCTGACAAAAATCAGCGAAGCGGTTCTGGCTAGGCGCTGTGTCGCACGCAGTACGAGCAGTACGACAAGACGCGGCAACAACGCCAGAAGAGTTTTGTTAGCTGCTCTTATTGCCCAAACACCAGCGCGTGGTGCGCCCCCACGCCCGCCAGCACCCCTTCGGCCGAGGCCAGCGTGGCGTTGTGCCGCATCAGCGTCAGGTCGCCCGCCGCATACACGCCGGGCACGGTGGTCATCCGGGTGTTTGCGTCGGTGCGGATGCAAGGCCCCATGGGCCCATCGTCGAACGCGCAACCCAGTTGCTCGGCCAGCGGGCTGGCGGGGCGGGTGGTGGCGGCCACATACAGCGCATCCAGCGGCACCAGCCGAGCATCGCCGCCGCCTATAGTCTGCAGCCGCACGCCCTGCAGAACCTGGCCTGGGCCTTCCAACGCGGCGATGGGCGCGGGCTCGATGGTGATGCCCAGCGCCAGCAGCCGCTTGCGCTCGGTGCTTTCCAGCGTGGTGTCGCCATTCAGGAAGAGGGTGGTCGGGCCCCAGTCGGCAATCAGCTGCGCGTGCATGGCCGAGCCTGCCGAGTGGTACAGCACGCCCAGCCGCTGACCTGCAAATTCATAGCCGTGGCAATACGGGCAGTGCAAGACCGATGCGCCCCAGCGCTCGCGCAGGCCGGCAATCTCGGGCAAACCATCCTGCACGCCAAAGGCCAGCACCAGCTTGTGGGCCTCCAGGGTTGCTCCATCGTCCAGCACCACTTCAAACCCGTTCTCTGGTGACCCGGCGCGTTGCTGCGCCGTGGCCGACACCGCCGTGCCCTGCACAAAACCCACCGTAGGGTAGGCCGCCAGCTTGCGGCGGGCCTGCTCGAGCATCGCCAGCGGCGGCTCGCCGTCTTGCCCGAAGAAGCCGTGCGACGCTGCCGCAAACCGGTTGCGCGGCTGGCCTGCATCCACCACACACACCCGCCGCCGGGCACGCGCCAGCTGCATTGCGGCCGACAGGCCGGCAAAGCTGCCGCCTATCACGATCACCTCATACGCCTGGGTGGTTGTCATTGCTGCCGTCGCCATGCTCAATCTCCTTGTGACCGTGGCACCCGGCCACCATGCGTTCATGAAACTCGGCCGACAGCTGCGCCAGCGTCACCTCGCCCAGCCGCGCCAGCAGCGCTTCTTCGGCCGCCTGGTAGGCGTCGGTCAGCGCGCGGTTCACCGCCTGCTCCACGATGCAGCCGGGGCTCTCCACGCGGTTGCCCACCGCCAGCAGCGTGGGCGCGCCCAGCGCCTCGTAGATGTCGCGCAGCGTGATGTCGGTGAGCGGGCACGACAGCACCCACCCGCCGCCATGCCCCTTGGCCGACGACACAAAGCCCGCATACCGCAGCCCCGCCATCAGGCGGCGCACCACAACGGGGTTGGTCTGCATGGCCTGCGCCATCGCCTCGGACGTGGCGGGCCCCTCCATCTCTGCCATGTGCAGCAGTGCGTGGAGGACATTGGAAAGGCGGCTATCTCGTTTCATGCAACATTTAAAGTTGCGTGATGCTAGCATGCAACCAGAAACAGTGCTGGCGCACGAACAGACAACTACTGAATTGATAGCTGCTAGCGCTTGAGGGATAAGCGCTAGAGGCCAATTTGGCTTGATTTCTTTGATACGTTGCCCACCCCAACCGTTCGGGCTGAGCCTGTCGAAACCTTGCGCGGGCTTGGCAAACCGGCGGACCCAGCCCATCGCCAACCGTCGCACCCACCGCACACCAGACCCCCCCATGTCTCATCCCACCGCATCCCCCTTCACCGACCCCGCCGCCGTCGCCCGCTACGCCGATGGCCCCCACCGCAACGTGCCCGGCTACGACAGCTTGCTGCGCATGTCCCGCATCCTCTTGGCCGAGCATGTGCCCGCCGATGGTCGCGTGCTGGTGGTGGGCGCGGGCGGCGGGCTGGAGTTGGAAGACATGGCGCTGGCGCACCCCGGCTGGCGGTTTGACGGCGTGGACCCCAGCCAGCCCATGCTGGACCTGGCGGCGCAGCGGCTGCAGAGCGCCGGCGTGCCCGGCGACCGTGTGGCGCTGCACCACGGCTATGTGCAGAGCGCACCGGCCGGGCCGTTCGATGGCGCCACATGTCTGCTGACTTTTCACTTTGTGCCGCGCGAGGACCGTGTGCCCATGCTGGCGGAGATCCGGCGGCGGCTCAAGCCCGGCGCGCCGTTGGTGTTGGCGCATCTGAGTGCGGCGGATGGTGCAGGCCGTGGCGGCGAGGGCGGGGCAGGGGAGCGCGACCTATGGCTGTCACGCTACGCCGCGTTTCAGGGGGCGTCCGGTGTGCCGCCGGAGCACGCGGCCAAGGCGCGGGACAAGGTGGCTGCAGAGCTGGCGGTACTGACGCCGCAGGAAGACGAGGCGATTCTGCGCGAGGCTGGGTTCACCGATGTGCAGATGTTTTACATGGGCTTTGCGTTCAGAGGCTGGGTGGCAACGGCCTGCTAGCAACCAACGAAAGCGGGCCAACTCATTGACCCACATGCCCGCACCTTGCTCACCCCCAGGCTGTCTTGCAGCTGGGGTCAGCAGCCCCCGGCCAGCCAGCTGGGTGGTGCATAAAACGCCCTCAACGCACAGGCGCCAGCGCCCACCGGTCCTTCGACGCCTTCACCAGAAAATCAATCACCGCCCTCACCCTGGCCGCATTGCGCCGGCCCGGTGACGACACCGCGTACAGCGTGTGCACGGTGCGCGACGCAAAAGGCGCCAGCACCTCCACCAACTGGCCCTGCGCCACATCGGCTGCCGCAAGTGGGCTGGACAACATTCCAATCCCCGCGCCGCCCACCAGCGCGTGGTGCACCAGGGCCGAACTGCTGGCGGCCAGACGCGAGCGCACGGTCACCTCCAGCGGCTTGCCTTGTGCATTGCGAAACGCCCAGGTCACGGCAGGCCCCTGCGCTGTGTGCGTCACGGTGTGGTGCTGCTGCAGCTCGCTAGGCTCGGCGGGCGTGCCGTGCTGTTCCAAATATCCAGGGGCCGCGTACAGGCGCCGCTCGAACCGGCCCAGTTCGCGCGCCACCACCAGGTCGCTGTGGCCTACGGTGGTGCGCAGCGCCACGTCGATGCCCTCCGTCACCAGGTCGGCCACACGGTCATCGGCCAGCAGCTCCACCCGCAGCGCGGGGTAGCGCGCCTGCAGGTCCGCCAGGTGGGGCAACACCAGCGCCTCGCAAATCTCCTGGCTGGAGGCCAGGCGCAAGGTGCCCGCCACGCGGCTGCGCTGGTCCGACAGTGAAGCCCCAATGTCCTCCAGCTGCGCCAGCAAGGCACGCGCCTCCTGCGCCAGCTCTGCGCCCTCGGGCGTGGCCGACAGGCCGTGCGTGGACCGGCGCAGCAAGCGCACGCCGTAGCCGGCCTCCAGCCGGTCCACACCACGCGCGACGACTGACACCGCCACATCCATTTCACGCGCCGCCGCAGAAAACGAGCGCAGGTCGAGCGACCGCACTAACCACCGCAGGTCGGCCGGATCGGGGAGGAAGGAGCGGGGTTCTTTTTTCATCGTGCGCGCCTTTGCGTGCGGAGCAAAAGCCATTATCGCCACGGGCGGTTTCCGTGGCGGGGTGCAATTTCTACAGTGAAGGCTCGTTCAACCCCATGAGTCTTTACAGGAGCCCTCCATGCCCATCCTCAACGTCAAAGTGTCTGCCCAACGCACGCCCGAGCTGTCTGCCCGCATTGCAGAAACCCTGCTGGACCTGACCACCCGCGTGCTCGGCAAGCGGCGCGACCTCACCGCTGTGGTCATCACCTTTGTCGACCCGGCCGATTGGTACGTCGCCGGCCGGTCGCTGGCCGACCTGAAACAGTCGAGCTTCTACTTCGACGTCAAGGTGGTGGACGAGACCAACACCAAGGCCGAAAAGGCGCGCTACATCGCCGAGGCGTTCGCAGCCTTCGAGGGCCTGCTGGGCGCGCTGCACCCCGAAAGCTATGTCTACGTGCAGGACGTGCGCGCCACCGCGTACGGCTTCGGCGGCCGCACGCAGGAATACCGCCACCAGCACCCCGAGCAATAAGCGGTCAAGCAATCAAGCAATCCACCAACCAACAACTGCCCAGGAGCACCGACATGACGATGACGACAACGAACAACCACCTTACCGACGTGATCGTGGCCCAGACGCTGGAGCGCGCGGGCCTGGCGGATTGGATTCCTGAAGGCGAAGGCAAGTGGTCCCTACCCATTCAATTCTTGCCCGACGATGCCGGTTGGGTGGAACTGATGCGCCTGTCGCCCGGCACGCGGCTGGGCCTGCACCGCCACACAGGCGAAGTGCATGCCCTGACGCTGGCGGGCGAGCGCCGCCTGAACGACGGCCGCGTGGTGCGGCCGGGCGACTACATCCACGAGCCTGCCGGCAATGTGGACTGGTGGGAGGCGACGGGTACCGAAACGCTGCTTGTGCATGTGGTGGTCAAGGGGAGCGTGGAGTACCTGGGGCCGCACCATGCGGTGCTGCAGCGGATTACTACGGCGGATCGGCGGGCTGACTACCGCCGATGGTGCGAACAGGTGGACGTGCCGGCCCGAGATTTGCGTTGAGGATGTGCTTCCTATATCGCGCTCGCGGTTGCGCTGGGGGCTGGACTCGGATGGGCCGGAGCTGGAAGACATGGCGCTGACGCACCCCGGCTGGCGCTTTGACGGCGTGGGCCCCAGCCAGCCCATGCTGGACCTGGCGGCGCAGCGGCTGACGCCTGGGGAGGATGAGGCAATTTTGCGAGAGGCGGGCTCAGCGATGTGCGGATGTTTTATATGGGGTTTGCATTAAGGGGCGGGTGAGTTACTGCTGGGATAATATCGTGCAATTTAAATAAATTGGGGAGTGCGAGACCTCTCCTTGGTCACATCATGCTAAGTATTGAACTTCATACTAAAGACATTCCAGAGATATATGACCGCTTCTCGAAAGAGATAGGAGAGGGTTGTTGGAAGGAGCGTGTTGCGAGTATTCGGCAAGAGATCAAGGGAAATCCATTCTTGCACGAATATCATCAACAGGAGAGCTCAATCGCTTTTCAGTTGGAGCAACTTCGAGATTTGAAGGGGCGCTTCGGAGGTGTTGCGGTCCAGCAGTACAACGATCACAGCCACTACTCAGCATCTAGCTTTGCGGCGCAAGTATTGTCAGTAATCCAGGCGGTAAATGGGTTGGGTGCTGAGAGATTTCGCTCCCGGGTGCGAGCCTGCATAAAAAATAACCCTTCGGATCTTCGTGCGTTGCGCCTCGAGTTGGCGACGGCGACCCATTTTTTGCGACAGGGTAAGAAGGTGTCCTGGCCTGAGATGGCGCAGTCCTATGTGGAGGGTCAGCGGATCTACGATCTGCTAGTTGAGGATATTGGTCCCAACGGTCTGGAGTTAGAGTGCAAGTCGTTCTCGGAAGACAAAGGACGCAAAATAACGCGACGTGAGGCTCTGGATTTCTTTTGGTTAATTCGCTCCCAAAATTGGAAAAAATTGAAGTTGTCGCCTGACGGTGTGGCTGTCGTGGTTACTGTCGAAAAGAGACTGCCTGTCGCTTATAAAGATCGGGTCGCCTTGTCTGATTTGGTTAGTTCTTTAGCATTGTCAGGAAGAACGGGGATTGCGGAATTTAATGGTGTAACTGTAAATGTAATTCGGTTTGAACCGTCGCCCTTCAATGCCTTGATTGCAAAATCTACACAGAGTGAGCATCGTAGATTACTTGATCAACTCACTGGCACAGAAAACAAGGAGATAGTGGCGATGTCTACCGGTTTAAATGGTGCCCTGGTGTTTGTGTTGCAGAGCAAAGAGGATGACACCCTCATGAGTAGTATCGAACGTACATTAAAAGATTCTGCGTCCAATCAGTTTAGTCGCAGTCGTGCTGGAGTAATGGTTGCTGGCCTCGAGGGGCTAAATCCTGATCAGTTAATAAGTCTGGCAATGCAAGATAAAGATGGGGGGGATTTGCCTACTGCGCTGCGCGTTTATGCAAGCCGTATCCTGGACTCGCCGGGCAGAGATCATCTTGTTGGAACTGTTTTTTTGAGTTCCAGTGATTTGCGTCACGTCACGAACGACGCGGTTAGTTCATCTAGCACGTCGTACCACTTCCTAAAACGAGAAAGCCCTTTTTGGTCTGATGAGTTCAGCGGGTTATTTCAACAAAGCGAAGACTGAACTTTGACCATTAATTGTCCAAAGTTCAGTCTTGCCCGGCCAAAGTAGACCGCATAGCATTCCTGTCAAGCACCCACCCCCATGAGGTGCTGCACAAAAACATGACAGGAGACAAGCTTGCCATCCACCCGCTGGAGTCACTGCGGCGCCGAAGACCTGAGCGTCTTGCAGACGATCTTCTGGTCTGCCGGCGCGTCGCGCAATGCGCTGGCGCAGCGCCTGGCCTATTCCAAGAGCAAGGCCAACGCCATGGTGGCGGCGTTGCTCGATGAGGGCCTGCTCGACGAGGTGGGCCTGCAGGAATCCTCTGGCGGCCGGCGTGCCGAAACCCTCCGGTTGAGCGAAACCCTGGGCGTGGTGATTGGCGCCGACCTGGGCGCCACCAGCATGCAAATCGCGGTGATGCGGCCCGACATGACGGTGCTGGCGCGGCACCGCGAGCCGATTGATGTGCGCCAGGGGCCGGGCGTGATCCTGGCGCGGGTGCGGGGGCTGATGCGCGAGCTGCTGGCGCGCTGCGGGCTGGCGCCTAACCAGGTGATTGCCATTGGCATGGGCGTGCCGGGGCCGGTGGATTTTGAAAGCGGGCAGCTCGTCAACCCGCCGCTGATGCCCGACTGGGACGGCTTTTCCATCCGCGACTACCTGCGCGAGGCGTTTGCCGCGCCGGTGTTTGTGGACAACGACGTGAACCTGATGGCGCTGGGCGAGATGTACCGGCTGCAGCGGAATCTGCCCAACTTCTTGGTCATCAAGGTGGGCACGGGCATTGGCTGCGGCATCGTGTGCCACGGGCAGGTGTACCGGGGCGCCAATGGCTCGGCGGGCGACGTGGGCCACATCTGTGTGGACCAGCACGGCCCGCGCTGCCACTGCGGCAACCAGGGCTGTGTGGAGGCGATGGCCGCAGCGCCCGCCATGGCGCGCATGGCCACGGAGGCGGCGCAGCGCGGCGAAAGCGCGCTGCTGGCCGAGCGGTTGCAAAGCACCGGCACGCTGACCATTGAAGACGTGGCCCAGGCCAGCCGCACGGGCGATGTGGCGGCCAACGCCATCATCCAGCGCGCGGGCAGCCTGGTGGGGCAGATGCTGGCGTCCATCGTCAACTTCTTCAACCCGTCGCATGTGTTCATTGCGGGGCGGGTGACGGACATGGGGCCGCTGTTCCTCGCGTCGGTGCGGCAAAGCGTGTACCACCGGTCGCTGGCGCTTTCTACGCGGCACCTGGAGATTCAATACGCGCCGCTGGCCGACGATGCCGGTGTGGTGGGCGCGGGCGTGCTGGCCATGCAAGAGAGCCTGTCGCGCGTGGGCTCGATCTCCGGGGCGGGGTCGGCTGCGGGCGTTGGTGTGGGGGCTGTGCGATGAGCGTAGCCGTCGAGTTCCGCAACGTCACCAAAGAGTTTGGCCCCGTGCGCGTGCTGCACGGCGTGGGCTTTGCGCTGCAGCCGGGCCGCGTCTATGGCCTGCTGGGCGAGAACGGCGCGGGCAAGTCCACGCTGATGAAGATTCTGGCGGGGTACGAGAGCCCCACCACCGGCGAGGTGGTGGTGGATGGCGCGGTGCGCGCCCCGGGCGGCGGCTCGCGCGCGGCGGAGGCGCAGGGCATTGTGCTCATTCACCAGGAGTTCAACCTGGCGGACGACCTGACGATTGCGCAGAACATCTTCCTGGGCCATGAGATCAAGCGCGGCCCCTTCCTCGACGACAAGGCGATGCGCGAGAAGACGCGCGCTGCCCTGGCACAGGTGGGTTTGCCACTGGACCCCGACACGCGCGTGCGCAAGCTCATCGTGGCCGAAAAGCAGCTGGTGGAGATTGCCCGCGCGTTGGCCCGCAATGCGCGCCTGCTCATCATGGACGAGCCCACCGCCACGCTGACCCCCGGCGAGACGGAGCGCCTGTTTGCGCTGATGGCCGGGCTCAAGGCCGCGGGCGTGACCATCATCTACATATCGCACAAGCTCGACGAGGTGGAGCGCACCACCGACGAGGTGGTGGTGATGCGCGACGGCCTACTGGTGGCGCGCGAGGCCACGGCCAGCGTGACGCGGCGGCAGATGGCCAACCTGATGGTGGGCCGCGAGCTGGCGGATTTGTTCCCGCCCAAGCTGCCTGCGCCTGCGGGTGGAGAGCCCGCCATCAAAGTGCGCGGCCTCACGGTGCCGGGCTGGGCCGAGGACGTGAGCTTTGACGTGCGGCGTGGCGAGATCCTGGGCTTTGCCGGGCTGGTGGGCGCGGGCCGCACCGAGCTGTTCGAGGGCCTGCTGGGCCTGCGCCCGCGTTCGGCCGGCACGGTGGAGCTGGCGGGCAAACCGGTGAATTTGAAAAGCCCGCGCGATGCGGCGCGCCACGGCCTGACGTATCTGAGCGAAGACCGCAAGGGCAAGGGCCTGCATGTGCACTTTGGCCTGCGGCCCAACCTGACGCTGATGGCGCTGGAGCGCTATGCCAAGCCCTGGCTGGACCCGGCGGCCGAGCAGGCCGCGCTGCGCGATGCGGTGCAGGAGTTCGGCATCCGCACCGGGTCGCTGGAGGTGCGCGCGTCGTCGCTGTCGGGCGGCAACCAGCAAAAGCTGGCGCTGGCCAAGGTGCTGCACCCCGGCCCCAGCGTGGTGGTGCTGGACGAGCCCACGCGCGGCGTGGACGTGGGCGCCAAGCGCGAGATCTACCACCTGGTGCAGCGCCTGGCAGAGCAGGGGCTGGCGGTTGTGGTGATTTCGTCCGAACTGATGGAGCTGATCGGCCTGTGCCACCGCGTGGCGGTGATGCGCGCCGGGCGGCTGCAGACCACGCTCCAAGAGCCAAATTTGACCGAAGAGGAGTTGATCGCACATGCCACAGGTACCCGTTAACGCACCGGCGGAAAACGCCGCAGCCCCGCAGGCAGGCGGCAGCCGCCATGCCGCTGCGGCCGCCACAGGTGCCAGCGCCTGGTGGGGCAAGCTGCACGGCCTGGGCCCGGTCATTGGCCTGGTGCTGCTGTGCATTGTCGGCACGCTGCTCAACAGCAACTTCGCCACTTACGACAACGTGATGAACGTGCTCACGCGCACGGCCTTCATCGGCATCATCGCGGTGGGCATGTGCTTTGTGATCATCTCGGGCGGCATCGATTTGTCGGTGGGGTCGATGGCGGCGCTGATCGCGGGCTCGGTCATCTTGTTCATGAACGCCATGGCGCCCGTGCTGGGCTCGCCCATGGCGGCCGTGGTGGTGGGCATGCTGCTGGCGGTGGTGCTGGGTGCGGTGTTCGGGCTGGTGCATGGCCTGCTCATCACCAAGGGCCGCATCGAGCCCTTCATCGTGACGCTGGGCACGCTGGGCATCTTCCGCGCGTACCTCACGTATTTTTCGAACGGCGGGGCCATCACGCTGGAGAACGATCTGTCGGACATCTACAGCCCGGTGTACTACGCCAACCTGCTGGGCGTGCCGATTCCGGTGTGGGTCTTTCTGCTGGTCGCCATCGTGGGCGGCGTCATCCTGAACCGCACGGCCTATGGCCGCTATGTGCAGGCCATCGGCTCCAACGAGCAGGTGGCGCAGTACGCGGCGGTGGATGTGCACAAGATCAAGATCCTCACGTACATGCTGCTGGGGGTGTGCGTGGGCATTGCCACGCTGCTGTATGTGCCGCGCCTGGGCTCTGCATCGCCCACTACGGGCCTGCTGTGGGAGCTAGAGGCGATTGCCGCCGTCATCGTGGGCGGCACGGTGTTGAAGGGCGGGGCGGGCAGCATCACCGGCACGGTGGTGGGTGCCATCCTGCTGTCGGTCATCAGCAACATCCTCAACCTCACCAGCATCATCAGCGTGTACCTGAATGCTGCCGTGCAGGGCTTCGTGATCATTGCGGTGGCCTTCATGCAGAGGGGCAAGCGGTGATGGAGTGGTTGGAACAACTCTCCTGGCGTTGTTGCTGTGTCTTGCCGTGCTACTCGCACTGTCTGCGACACAGCGCCTAGCCAGGACCGCTTCGCTGAGTTTTCCAGCCACTCTTTGCGTGCATTTGTTTTTCAAGGTGTTCCCCAGCCGGCCAGCTTCCATGGCCATATTCCAAAGCAACAGGAGACAACGCATGAACAGCCAACTTTCTTTCACCCGCCGCCTGGCCCTCTCGGCCGTGGGCGCCGCCGCCTTGGCATTGGCCGCCCCCGCCATGGCGCAGGCCAACAAGACGGTGGTGGGGGTGGCCATTCCGTCGGCCACGCACGGCTTTACCGGCGGCATCGTGTACTGGGCCAACCAGGCCAAGAAGGACCTGGAAAAGGCCCACCCTGGCCTGCAGGTCATCGTGAAGACGGCAGGCGGCGCGCCCGAGCAGGCCAACCAGTTGCAAGACCTGGTCACGGTGAACAAGATCAATGCCCTGGTGATCTTCCCGTTCGAATCGGCGGCGCTGACCAAGCCAGTGGCCCAGGTCAAGGCCAAGGGCGTGTACGTGACGGTGGTGGACCGGGGCCTGACAGACACCAGCGCGCAGGACGCGTATGTGGCGGGTGACAACACTGCGTTCGGCAAGATTCCGGCCGAGTACATCGCCAAGGCGCTGGGCGGCAAGGGCAACGTGGTGGCCATGCGCGGTATTGCGACCACGCTGGACAACGAGCGCATGGACGCGTTCAACAGCGTGCTGAAGAACCACCCCGGCATCAAGCTGCTGGACGCCAAATACGCCAACTGGAACCGCGACGATGCCTTCAAGGTGATGCAGGACTACCTGACCCGCTTCCCGCAGATCGACGCCGTGTGGGCCGCCGACGATGACATGGCCGTGGGCGTGCTCAAGGCCATCGAGCAAGCCAAGCGCAAGGACATCAAGCTGGTGTTCGGCGGCGCGGGTGCCAAGGGCATGATCAAGACGCTGATGGATGGCAGCAACCCGCTGATCCAGGCCAACGTGTCGTACAGCCCCAAGTTCATTTATGACTCGATCAAGCTCACGGCCGAGGCGCGGATCAAGGGCGAGAAGCTGCCCGCCAACACCATCATTCCGTCGGTGCTGATCACCAAGGAAACGGCGAAGGACTTCTACTTCCCGGACTCGCCGTTCTGATGGTTTTTTGAATCAAATAGGCCTGTAGCGCTTATTCATCAAGCGCAAGCAGCTATTGAAAAGATAGCTGCTTGCCGCTTGTACATCCGCAACCACACGCCCCTTGGAGCCGCCATGCCAAGACCCGTCACCCTCTTCACCGGCCAGTGGGCCGACCTGCCTTTGGCAGAACTTGCTCCGCTTGCCAAAAGCATGGGCTACGACGGCCTGGAGCTGGCCTGCTGGGGCGACCATTTCAACGTGCAGGAGGCGCTGTCGTCGCCCCAGTACGTCAAAGACAAACATGCACTGCTGGCCCAGCACGGCCTTGCGTGTTTTGCCATCGGCAATCACCTGGTGGGCCAGGCCGTGTGCGATCTGATCGACGAGCGCCACCAGTCCATCCTGCCACCCCATGTGTGGGGCGATGGCGAGCCCGAAGGCGTGCGCCAGCGCGCAGCGGCCGAGCTGTCGGACACAGCGCGCGCTGCCGCCAAGTTTGGCGTGAAGACGGTCACGGGCTTCACCGGCTCATCGGTGTGGCATTCGATCTATGCCTTTCCGCCCACCACGCAGGCGTATTGGGACAAGGGCTTTGCTGATTTTGCGAAGCGCTTTGGCCCCATCCTCGATGTGTTCGAAGAGCACGACATCAACTTTGCACTCGAAGTGCACCCCACCGAGATCGCGTTCGACATCGCATCGGCCGAGCGCGCGATTGCAGCCGTGGGCTGCAACAAGCGCTTCGGCTTCAACTTCGACCCCAGCCACCTGGCCTACCAGGGCGTGGACTACATCCGGTTTATCCGCCAGTTCGGCAATCGCATCTACAACGCCCACATGAAGGACGTGTGGTGGGGCAAGGGCGATGGCACGGTGGGCGTGTTCGGCGGGCACACCAGCTTTGGCGACGCGCGTCGGAACTGGGACTTTCGCAGCGTGGGGCGCGGGATGATCGATTTCGAGTCCATCATCGTTGCGCTCAACGACATTGGTTACCAGGGGCCGCTCTCGGTGGAGTGGGAAGACAGCCGCATGGACCGCGTGCACGGCGCCACGGAGAGCGCGGCGTTCTGCAAGCGGCTGGATTTCAAGCCCGCCGCCGGTGCGTTCGACGCCGTGTTCGCGCGGGATAGATGAAGTGCAACCCCCTGAGCGGCCGCCAGCGCACGCAAGCGAAGTGCTGCCTGCGCAGCTTGGCGGCCCTTGCGCGGCGGCCCTGGCCTGGGTCGCGCCAGTTTCGTCGGTCCCGTGCAACGCAATGGATAACCACAACCAAGAAATAAGGCTCTCCATGTCTTCTGAACGCAAGCTCCGCTACGCCATGGTCGGCGGCGGCCACGGCGCCTTCATCGGCGCGGTGCACCGCAAGGCGATGGCGCTCGACGGCCAGTTTGAACTGGTGGCGGGCGCGCTGTCATCCTCGCCCGAGCGGGCGCGCGCGTCCGGCGCCGAGCTGGGCCTGGCGGACGACCGCAACCACGGCAGCTGGCAGGACCTGCTGGCCGACGAACTGCGCCGCCCGGCGCACGAGCGCATCGACCTGGTGAGCATCGTCACACCCAACCACATGCACCACCCGGTGGCGCTGGCGTTTGTGCAGGCAGGCTTCCACGTGGTGTGCGACAAGCCGCTGGTGCACACCACCGCGCAGGCCGACGAGCTGGTGGCCGCCGTGAAGAAGGCGGGCACCGTGTTTGGCGTGACCTACAACTACACCGGCTACCCGATGGTGCGCGAGGCGCGCCACCTGGTGCAAATCGGCGCCCTGGGCGTGCTGCGCAAAGTGACCGTGGAGTACAACCAGGGCTGGTTGGCCACGGCGGTGGAGCAGGGCGGCGGCAACAAGCAGGCCGACTGGCGCCTGGACCCCGCGCGCAGCGGCGCGGTGGGCACCATGGGCGACATCGGCTCGCACGCCGAGAACCTGGCCGCCACCGTCACCGGCCAGCGGCCCGAGGCCCTGTGCGCCGACCTCACCCGCTTTGGCGCGGGCCGCCAGCTGGACGACGATGCGCAACTGCTGCTGCGCTACGCCACCGGGGCGCGCGGCGTGATCGTGGCGTCACAAGTGGCGGCGGGGCTGGAGAACGACCTGCGGCTGCAGGTGTCTGGCACGCTGGGCACACTGACCTGGCGGCAGGAAGACCCCAACCACCTGGTGCATTCGCCGGTGGACGGGCCGCGCCGCATCCTCACACGCGGCTCGCCCTGGCTCAGCCCGGCGGCCCTGCGCGCGGGGCGCATTCCGTCCGGGCATCCCGAGGCGTTCATCGAAGCATTCGCCAACGTGTACCTGGGCGTGGCGGCGGACATCCGCGCCCGCCGCTCGGGGGTGGCTGCAGACACGCTGGCGGCCGACTACCCCGGCGTGGAAGACGGCGCGCTGGGCGTGCGCTTCATCGAGAAGGTGGTGGAGTCGGCCGCGAGCGAGCGCAAGTGGACGCTGCTCGACTAGGGCTCGCCTTCATGCCGCGTCGCGCCGTGCGGCCGGGGGCCGGGGACCGCGGCCGCGTCCTACGGTAGAGCCGGTGTGCGGGGCTCAGACTTCCTCCCTCGCACCGTGAAAGGAATGCCCTGTGACCACCGAGAAGTCCAAGATGATCGCTGGCGAGCTGTACAACGCCAATGATCCCGAACTCATCGCCGACCGCCTGCGCGCACGCCAGCTGTGCCACGACATCAACCATGCGCGGGCCAACTCGCCGGACTACCTGCAGGGCCTGATCGGCCAGTTGATCCCCGGCGCTCCGGCCAGCGCGTACATCACGCCGCCGTTTCACTGTGACTATGGCTACAACATCACGCTGGGCGAGGGCGCGTACTTCAACTTCAACTGCGTGGTGCTCGATGTGGCACCGGTGCGCATTGGCGCCCGCACGTTGATGGCGCCGGGTGTGCAGATCTACACCGCATCGCACCCCATGTCGGCCGAAGTGCGGGCCCAGGGCCTGGAGCTGGGCCTGCCGATCACGATTGGCGACGACGTATGGATTGGCGGCGGCGCCATCGTGTGCCCGGGCGTGACCATTGGCGATGGCGCGGTGATCGGCGCGGGCAGCGTGGTCACGCGCGATGTGCCGGCGCGGGTGTTTGCGGCGGGCAGCCCGTGCCGGGTGATCCGGTCGCTGGAGCCGCTGGTGGTGTGAATGGAGCGGCGCTGGTGTTGGCTCAGGCGCTGCCCAGCTGGAACCGTTGGTCGAAATTCATCTTGCCCAGCACCCGCAGCGCGGCGGCGCGCGTGGCGCCGTCCACCCGGCTGATGTCCAGGCTGTAGCGTTTGGCGGTGGACACCACGTCCACGCGGTGTGATCCCCATTGCACAGCCACGAGCAGGGCGGGGCGCTGGCCTGCCTCCGCGCAGCCTACTGACACCCCGCGCTGCTCGGGGCGCAGCATGAATTCCAGGTGCGGCGTCCGGGTCAGCGTGAGGCGGGGGCTGCCCAACGGACCCAGCGCGAACGAGACAACCCAGTCGTCTTCGTCTTCCACAGTCAGGAACGGCACGGGCCGGGGCAAGTGGGCCATGGAGGGATCAGGGCGAAAAGTGAAAGTTGGGTTGCCTGCGTTGTGCACCAGGTCTCCTGCGGAGGAGCGCGCGCCAGTATGCCGTTGCAAGCTGTATGCCAATGCCGGGAGAACCCGAGGTTGGGTGCTTCCAACAGGGCGGGAGGTTCAGGTTCCTGCGTGCTGGCGCGTGACGGTCATGCTTAGGTAAAAGTGCCTTCGGCGCTTATCCAGAAAGCGCTGGAAGCTCCTTTTTCAGGAGCGCCGTGGCCAGGCGCCCCACACACTCCAGCGCGGGCAGCAGCCGCCCTTGGGCCGGGTGGCCGTAGTTGATGCGCACGCAGTGGGCAAAGCGCCGGTCGGCCGAAAAGAGCTGGCCCGGCGCCAGGCTGATGCCGTGCTGCAGTGCGTGGCGGTGCACGTCCAGCGCATTGACGGCGGGCGGCAGTTCCACCCACAGAAAGTAGCCGCCTTCGGGCCGCGACACCCGCGTGCCGGGCGGGAAGTGCGCCGCCACCGCGTCCAGGGCGATGGCCTGCTGCTCGGCCAGGCCGCGGCGCAACTGGCGCAGGTGCCGGTCGTAGCCGCCCTGGGCCAGGTATTCCGAAAGCGCCAGTTGCGACGGCGTGGCCGCCGAGAGCGTGGTCATGAGCTTGAGCCGCTGCACTGCCGTGGCATACCGGCCCGCCGCCACCCAGCCCACGCGGTAGCCGGGCGCCAGGTTTTTGCTGAACGAGCTGCAGTGCATCACCAGCCCCTGCGTGTCGAACGCCTTGGCGGGCACCGGGCGTTGCGGGCCGTAGTGCAGCTCGCCATACACGTCGTCTTCGATCAGCGGCACGCCGTAACGCGCCAGCAGGGCCACCAGCTCGCGCTTCTTGGCTTCGGGCATCAGGCTGCCCAGCGGGTTTTGAAAGCTGGGCATCAGCCAGCAGGCCTTGACGGGCTGGCCGGGGGGCTGGCGGGCCAGCGCCTCGGCCAGCGCAGCCAGGTCGATGCCGTCGCGCGGGTGGGTCGCAATTTCCAGCGCCTGCAGGTTCAGCCGCTCCAGCGCCTGCAGCGCGGCGTAGAAGGTTGGGGATTCGACCACCACCACGTCGCCCGGCTGGGTGACGGCTTCGAGGCACAGATTGAGCGCCTCCATGGCGCCGTTGGTGATGAGGATTTCTTCCACATCCACCGCCGTGCCGTGCAGGCCGTAGCGCAGCGCGATCTGCTGGCGCAGGCGTTCGTCGCCGGGCGGCAGGCTCTGCACGATGCTGGCCGGGTCCAGCCGGCGCATGCCGCCCGACAGGCACCGCGCCAGCCGCTCCAGCGGAAAGAGTTCTGGCCCTGGGAAGGCCGAGCCCAGCGGCACCAGGGTGCTGTCGCGGGTCTGGCCCAGCACCTCGAACACCAGGTCGCTGATGGCCACGCCGGTGGATGTGCTGGCGGGCTGCGAGGGCAGGGGCTCGGCCGGGCGTTCGCCGCCCGGGGCCGCGGGCCGGGCGCCGCTGACGTAGTAGCCGGAGCGTGGCCGCGCATGGATCAGGCCCTGGGCTTCCAGCAGGTAGTAGGCGGCGAACACGGTGGATGGGCTGATGCCCCGCGTGCGGCTGGTCTCGCGCACCGAGGGCATGCGGTCGCCGGGGCGCAGGGCGCCGCTGTGGATGAGCTGGGCGAGGACGTCGGCGTGGCGTTCGTAGCGCTTCATGGGGGCGGCTGGCTGGGTTGGCTAACTGATCTGTATTTTTAGATTGAAACTGAATCTGTACTGAATTGAAGGGGCGGCGTAGAGTGCGGACTGTGTTTTCCTCTTGTGTTCCTCCCCATCCCCACGTTTGCCAATGATTCAATACCTGCGCCGCTGGCTGGCCCTGGGCTGGGCGGCCACGGTCTGTGCGGCGGCTCTGGCTGCGCCCCCAGCGCCTTCGCTGCCCGTTGAACCGTCTGCCATCTCGCGGCCATCCACACCTTCCGTGCAGGCCGCCGGCATGGCCTCGCGTGTGCTGGCCTGCACCGTCTGCCATGGCAAGGAAGGCCGGGCCACGCCGGACGGGTACTTTCCGCGCATCGCCGGCAAGCCGGCAGGCTACCTGACCAACCAGCTGCTCAACTTCCGGGACGGGCGGCGCAGCTATCCGCAGATGAGCTACCTCATCGAGCATCTCACCGACGACTACCTGCGCGAAATGGCCGAGCACTTTGCCGCGCTGGAGCTGCCGTACCCCCCGCCGCCCCCGCCTCAGGCCGCGCCCGCCGTGCTGGAGCAGGGCCGCCAGCTGGTGCAGCAGGGCGACGCCGCCCGCAACATCCCCGCCTGCGTGGCCTGCCATGGCACGGCGATGACCGGCGTGGCACCCTCCATCCCCGGCCTGCTGGGCCTGCCGCGCGACTACCTCAACAGCCAGCTGGGCGCCTGGAAGACCGGCCAGCGCCGCGCGCAGGTGCCCGACTGCATGGCTGCCATTGCGCGGCAGCTCACACCGCAGGAGGTGAGTGCCGTGTCCGCCTGGCTCGCCGCCCAGCCGGTGGCGGCGGGCGGCAAACCCGCGCACAGCCTGCCCGCCGCCATGCCCGCCCGCTGCGGCGGCGTGGCCGAAGTGCCCGTGGCGGCGCGCTGAAAGGAGGGTGCCCCCGATGAAACGCATCCTCTGGACGATCTCTTCCGCGCTGGCGGCCATCGGCATCCTGGCGGCAGTGCTGGTCACGTTGAACCTGCGCGGCGAGGAGCCGCTGCCCGCCACTGAGTCCCTGCAATCCACGCCCGAGCTGGTGCAGCGCGGGGAATACCTGGCCCGTGTGGGCAACTGCATGGCCTGCCACACCACGCAGGGCGGGGCCTCCTACGCAGGCGGGCGGGGCATCGAGACACCATTTGGTGTGGTGTACAGCTCCAACCTCACGCCCGACAAGGCGCGCGGCATTGGCGCCTGGACGTCCGCCGAGTTCTGGCGCGCCCTGCACCATGGCCGCAGCAAGAACGGGCGGCTGCTCTACCCGGCCTTCCCTTACCCCAACTACACCCAGGTCACGCGCGCAGATTCCGATGCCATCTTTGCCTACCTGCAAAGCCTGCCCGCCGTGGCCGAGCCCAACCGGCCGCATGCGCTGCGCTTTCCGTACAGCACGCAGGCGGCGCTGGGCGTGTGGCGAGCCCTGTTCTTCTCACCTAGCGAGCCGTTGGCCGAGCCAACCCAAACGGCCGAGTACAACCGCGGCGCCTACCTGGTCAACGGCCTGGGCCATTGCACCGCCTGCCACACGCCACGCAACGCGCTGGGCGCCACCACGGAGGCCCGGGCCTTCAGCGGGGGGCTGATCCCTGTGCAGAACTGGTATGCACCGGCCCTCAATGCCGCGCACGAAGCGGGCGTCAAGGAATGGCGCACCGAAGACGTGGCTGCATTGCTGCAGACCGGCGTGGCGCCGCAGGGCTCGGTGCTCGGCCCCATGGCCGAGGTGGTGTTTCGCAGCACGCAGTACCTGAGCGATGCCGATGCCCGCGCCATGGCCGTGTACCTGCAGGGCCTGACGCAGCAGCCGCCTGCGGAGCGTGCCCCGCCGCCCGCACCGCCCGCCGCCGCCATGGCGCGCGGCGCCAAGGTGTATGAGCAGCACTGCGCCGCCTGCCACGGTGACCAGGGCCAGGGCGAGCCCGGCGCCTTCCCCGCCCTGGCGGCCAACCGTGCCGTGACCCTGGCCGACCCCACCAACCTGGTGCGCGTGGTGCTGCAGGGCGGCTACCTGCCCGCCACGGCCGGCAACCCGCGCCCGCACGGCATGCCGCCCTTCCAGCAGGTGCTGTCAGACGAAGACATCGCAGCCGTCACCACTTTTGTGCGCAACCAGTGGGGCAACCAGGCGCCCGGGGTGGGTACCATCGAGGTTTACCGCGCCCGGGAACGGCGCGGTCTGTAGCGGGGCCTGCGCCTGGGCCTCGCGCGCCAGCCCCAGGAGCCCTTTTGATGTCCAGCCCCGCCGCACTGCCCACGTCCACTCCGTCCAGCCCAGCGGCGGCCACGCCCGGTGGCTGGTGGGCTGTGTGTCTGTGCGCAGCCTGGTGCGGCACCTGCGGCATTTACCGCCCCCTGTTCGACGAGTTGGCTCGTGCACATCCGGACGTGCGTTTTGAGTGGGTGGACATCGAGGACGATGCAGAGATCGCGGGTGACCTGGACGTGGAAACCTTTCCCACCCTGCTGATCGCCGACGGCCAGCGCGCGCTGTTCCTGGGGCCGCTGCTGCCCCAGGCGCCCGTGCTGGCGCGCTTGCTGGCGAGCCTGCAGGCGGCGCCCAGCTCAGGCCGGGCGGATGCGCAGGCCCAGGAGGTCTTCGAGCGGGTGCGCGCCGCGCGCAGCCGGTGAACGCTGCAGCGATAGGTCTGCTGCAATCGCTATCGTCCTGGTAGCTGCATGCGCTTGCTGAACAAGGCCCCGGCTTTAATTTCAATGTTGGCGGCCGTGTGGCCCCGCGCTGGTGCATTAACAACAGTCTGCTCACGGCGCTGCCTGCACTGTCTTTGCAAATCAACGCGTTACACGCTACAATAAGAGCCTCACGACCAAGCGGGCGGGTACCAACCGCCCGTTTTTTTTGGTCGAACGCTTTTGGAGCTCGAAGCTGTCGGGGAATGATCTCCGGGGGTTATCGGGTTTTTTGTTTTTCCGGGATTGAACTGAACACGTGGCATTGCAGCAAGTCGTTGAACAAGTAGTGACGGGTCTGGGTTATGACCTGGTGGAGATCGAACGCTCTGCCGGGGGTCTGCTGCGCGTCACCATCGATTTGCCTTGGGTGCCGCCCGCAGTTGATGCGGCTGTTCCCCCCGTCGAACAGTTCGTCACGGTCGAAGACTGCGAAAAAGTCACACGCCAGCTGCAGTTTGCGCTGGAGGTCGATGGGGTTGAGTACAAGCGCCTGGAAGTCTCATCCCCCGGCATCGACCGCCCCTTGCGCCACGAACAGGACTTCGTGCGCTTCGAAGGCTCGGTCATCGACATCACTTTGAAGGCGCCCATTGGTGCCGCAGCAGGGGGGCAGGTCAATGCCACCCGCAAGAAATTTCGCGGCACGCTGGAGCGTGCCGAAACCGGAGGCTGGCAGATCGTCTGGAGCGATGAGCCACCGGTCAAGCCAGGTCAAAAAGTGAGCAAGAAGCGCGTCCCCGCCCCGTTGCAGGCGCTGGGGTTTACCTTGGATGAGTTGCGGGATGTGCGCCTGGCGCCCATCGTGGATTTCAAGGGGCGTGCGGGCAAGGCTGGCTCAGCACCTGCCTGAATTGCTGAATTGAATGAACGGGGTGGCCGCCACGCAGCGCGTCCGTCCTCAGGTGATTGAAATAGGAGAGTCCTCGCATGAATCGCGAACTGTTGATGTTGGTTGAGGCCATTTCGCGCGAAAAGAACGTGGAGCGTGATGTGGTCTTGGGCGCCGTGGAGTCGGCCCTGGCCCAGGCTACCAAAAAGCTGTACCAGGGCGAGGTGGACATCCGCGTGTCCATCGACCGCGACAGCGGCAACTACGAGACTTTCCGCCGCTGGCTGGTGGTGCCCGACGACGCCGGCCTGCAAAACCCCGATGCAGAAGAGCTGCTCATGGATGCCAAGGAGCGCATCCCCGACATCGAGGTCGGCGAGTACATCGAGGAAGGTGTCGAATCCGTGCCCATCGGCCGCATCGGTGCCATGGCCGCCAAGCAGGTCATCCTGCAGAAGATCCGCGACGCCGAGCGCGAAATGCTGCTCAACGACTTCATGTCGCGCGGTGAGAAGATCTTCACGGGCACCGTCAAGCGCATGGACAAGGGCGACATCATTGTCGAATCCGGCCGTGTGGAAGGCCGCCTGCGCCGCTCCGAGATGATCCCCAAGGAAAACCTGCGCAGCGGCGACCGCGTGCGGGCCATGATCATGGAAGTGGACCTGACGCTGCGTGGCGCGCCCATCATCCTGTCGCGCTCCGCACCCGAGTTCATGATCGAGCTCTTCCGCAACGAAGTGCCCGAGATCGAGCAAGGCCTGCTGGAGATCAAGTCCTGCGCCCGCGACCCCGGCTCGCGCGCCAAGATCGCTGTGCTCTCGCACGACAAGCGTGTGGACCCCATCGGCACCTGCGTGGGTGTGCGCGGCACGCGTGTGAACGCGGTGACCAACGAACTCGCCGGTGAGCGCGTGGACATCGTGCTGTGGTCCGAAGACCCCGCACAGTTCGTGATCGGCGCGCTGGCTCCCGCGAATGTGTCCTCCATCGTGGTCGATGAGGAAAAACACGCCATGGACGTGGTGGTGGACGAGGAAAACCTCGCCATCGCCATCGGCCGGGGTGGCCAGAACGTGCGCCTGGCTTCGGACCTCACGGGCTGGAAGATCAACATCATGGACGCTGCCGAGAGCGCCCAGAAGCAGGCCAACGAAACCGACACGGCCCGCAAGCTGTTCATGGAAAAGCTGGATGTGGACGAGGAAATCGCCGACATCCTGATCTCCGAAGGCTTCAACAGCCTGGAAGAAGTGGCCTATGTGCCGCTGCAGGAAATGCTGGAGATCGAAGCGTTCGACGAAGACACCGTCAACGAGCTGCGTGCCCGTGCCAAGGACGCGCTGCTCACCATGGAAATCGCCCGCGAGGAGAGCGTGGAAGAGGTCTCCCAGGACCTGCGCGACCTCGAAGGCCTCACGCCCGAGCTGATTGCCAAGTTGGCTGAAGGCGGAGTGCATACACGTGACGACCTGGCCGATCTGGCCATTGATGAACTGACCGACCTGACCGGACAGTCTGCAGAGGATGCCAAAGCCTTGATCATGAAGGCGCGCGAACATTGGTTCGCAGGGCAGCAAGAGTAAGGGTCAGGGAGGCACGAACCACATATGTCCAGTAACACTGTCGCCGAGTTCGCCACCGAACTCAAAAAATCGCCTGAAATCCTGCTCGACCAGCTCAAGGCTGCCGGGGTGGGCAAGGCCGCGCCATCCGACGCATTGACCGAGTCGGACAAGCAAAAACTGCTGGCCTACCTGCAGGCCAGCCACGGCACAGCATCGGCTGACCGCAAGAAGATCACCCTGGTGAAGAAGTCCACCAGCGAAATCAAGCAGGCCGATGCCACGGGCAAGGCGCGCACCATCCAGGTGGAAGTGCGCAAGAAGCGCCCCGTCATCCAGCGCGATGAAGGTGCGGAAGCCGTCTCGGAAACCCGCGAGCAAGTCCCTGAACAGGCCGCGCCATCCAGTGAAGATCTGGAACTGGCCCGCCGCGAGGAGGAAGCCCGCCGCCAGGCCGAGCTGATCCGCCGCCAGGAAGCCGAGTTGGCGGAAAAGCGCGCGGAGCGGGAAGCCCGCGAGAAGCGCGAGCGCGAAGCAGAAGAGCGCGCGGCTGCTTACGCCGCCCAGGAAGCCGAGAGAAAAGCCCAGGCATCCGCTGTCAAGCAGGAGGCCACCCGCGAGCAGGCGGCTGAAGCCGCCGCGCGTGCCGCGGCGCAAGCCGAGGCTCGGGAAAAAGCCGCAGCCGAGTCGAAGGCGCGTTCTGAGGAAGAAGCGGCCCGTGCGGCTGATCTGGACGCCCGCCGCCGCAAGGCCGAGGCTGAAGCTGCCGCCATCCGCTCGATGATGGCCACGCCCAAGAAGGCGGTGATGGTCGCGAAGAAGCCCGAGGAGCCCAAGCCGGTGGCCAAGCCTGCCGTTGCGGGTGACGCCAAGAAGGGCACGCTGCACAAGCCTGCGGTGGGTACGGGTGTGGCCCGCGCTGGTGCTCCGGCTGCAGGCGCTGGTGCACCGGGTGCAGGCAAGGAAGTCAAATCGGCCAAGCTGTCCTCCAGCTGGGCCAACGACACGGCCAAGAAGAAAGAGATCAAGACCCGCGGCGACAGCAGTGGCGGCGTGGGTCGCAACAACTGGCGTGGTGGCCCGCGTGGCCGCCGCGGTGACAACCGCGACCAGCGTGACGATCACCAGCCATCGGCCCCAATCGAGGCACGCGTGCTGGAAGTCCACGTGCCCGAAACCATCACCGTGGCCGAATTAGCGCACAAGATGTCGATCAAGGCGTCTGAGGTCATCAAGGCGTTGATGAAGATGGGCCAGATGGTCACCATCAACCAGCCGCTGGACCAGGACACCGCCATGATCGTGGTGGAGGAAATGGGCCACAAGGCTGTGGTGGCGGCGCTGGACGATCCGGAAGCCTTTACCGACGAGGATTCGGGTCAGAAGGACGCCGAACTGCTGCCCCGCGCTCCGGTGGTCACCGTCATGGGTCACGTGGACCACGGCAAGACCTCGCTGCTGGACTACATCCGCCGCGCCAAGGTGGCTGCGGGCGAAGCTGGCGGCATTACGCAGCACATCGGTGCCTACCATGTGGAAACACCCCGCGGCATGGTGTCGTTCCTCGACACCCCTGGCCACGAGGCCTTCACGGCCATGCGTGCCCGTGGCGCCCAGGCCACCGACATCGTGATCCTGGTGGTGGCCGCCGACGACGGCGTCATGCCACAGACCAAGGAAGCCATCAAGCACGCCAAGGCAGCCAAAGTGCCGATCGTGGTGGCCATCACCAAGGCCGACAAGCCCGATGCCAACCCCGACCGCGTCAAGCAGGAGCTGGTGGTGGAAGAGGTGGTGCCTGAAGAGTACGGTGGCGACTCGCCCTTTGTGGCCGTTTCGTCCAAGACCGGCATGGGCATCGACGAGCTGCTCGAGCAAGTGCTGCTGCAGGCCGAAGTGCTGGAACTGAAGGCTCCGGTGGATGCCATGGCCAAGGGCCTGGTGATCGAAGCGCAGCTGGACAAGGGCCGCGGCCCGGTGGCCACGGTGCTGGTGCAGTCCGGTACGCTGAAAGTGGGCGATGTGGTGCTGGCCGGCCAGACCTCCGGCCGCGTGCGCGCCATGCTGGACGAAAACGGCAAGCCGGCCAAGACGGCGGGCCCGTCCATCCCGGTGGAAATCCAGGGCCTGTCGGATGTGCCTCAGGCGGGCGACGAGTTCATGGTGCTGTCCGACGAGCGCCGTGCGCGCGAAATCGCGACCTACCGTGCCGGCAAGTTCCGCAACACCAAGCTGGCCAAGCAGCAGGCCGCCAAGCTGGAGAACGTGTTCTCCGAGATGACTGCAGGCGAGGTGCAAACCCTGCCCATCATCATCAAGGCGGACGTGCAGGGCTCGCAGGAAGCGCTGGCAGCCTCGCTGCTCAAGCTCTCCACCGACGAGATCCGCGTGCAGCTGGTGTACGCCGGCGTGGGCGGCATCAGCGAGTCCGACGTGAATCTGGCGATTGCCTCCAAGGCCATCGTGATCGGCTTCAACGTGCGTGCCGATGCCGGTGCGCGCAAGCTGGCCGAGTCGAGCGATGTGGACCTGCACTACTACAACATCATTTACGACGCCGTGGATGAGTTGAAGGCGGCCATGTCCGGCATGCTGGCTCCCGAGCAGCGCGAAGAAGCCATTGGTACGGCCGAGATCCGGACTGTGTTCGTGGCGTCCAAGATCGGTACCGTGGCGGGTTCGTACGTCACCTCCGGCCAGGTCACGCGCAACTGCAAGTTCCGCCTGCTGCGCGACAACGTGGTCATCTACACCGGCGAAGTCGAGTCCGTGCGGCGCCTCAAGGACGATGTCAAGGAAGTCAAGGAAGGCTTCGAGTGCGGTATCAAGCTGCGCAACTACAACGACATCAAGGAAGGCGACCAGCTCGAGTTCTTCGAGATCAAGGAGATCGCTCGGACGCTGTAAAGCGTCTTGCGAACCGCGATGGCTGCGAAAAAGTCCTCCACGCCCAATCGTTCCTTCAAGGTGGCCGATCAGATCCAGCGCGATCTGACGGAGCTGATCGCGCGCGAGTTGAAAGACCCGCGCGTAGGCATGGTGACGCTGCAGGGGGTGGAAGTGACGCCGGACTATGCGCACGCCAAGGTGTTCTTCAGCTTGCTCACGGGCGACCCTGAAGAAACCCAGGCGGCGCTGAACCAGGCTGCGGGCTTCCTGCGCAACGGCCTGTTCAAGCGCCTGCACATCCACACGGTGCCCACGCTGCATTTCGTGTTTGACCGCACCACCGAGCGTGCGGCCGACATGAACGCGCTGATTGCGCGCGCCGTGGCTTCCCGTTCCAAAGACGACGAGAACACATGACCGAGCGCGCTCCCCGCACCCGGGTGCAGCGGCGCCCGGTGCACGGAGTGCTGCTGCTCGACAAACCCCTGGGCCTGTCCAGCAATGACGCCTTGCAAAAGGCGAAGTGGCTGCTGCGCGCCGAAAAAGCCGGCCACACCGGTACGCTGGACCCGTTGGCGACTGGCGTGCTGCCGTTGTGCTTTGGCGCAGCCACCAAGTTCAGCCAGCTGCAGCTCGATGCGCCCAAGACCTACGAGGCGATTGCCTTGCTGGGCGTGACCACGTCCACTGGTGATGCCGAAGGCGAGGTGCT
>NZ_JALEGG010000102.1 GCF_022763525.1 Acidovorax sp. | reverse complement strand
GGCACGGGGGCGACGGTGAACCGGCTGGCGGCCGTGCCCACCAGCACCGCCTTTTCGACGCGGCCCGTGGGCCAGAGTGCTGCCAACGCATAGCTGGTGACGAAGGCGCCGAACGAAAAGCCCGCCAGGGCAATGCGCTGGCCTTCGGCGGCGGGCGCCGCCTGTTCCACCACGGCCAGCAGGTCCTGCAGTTCGCCACGGCCTTCGTCGTGCACGCCCTGCGTTCCGCCCACGCCGCGAAAGTTGAAACGCACCGCCGTCCAGCCACACTGAACGAACGCGCGCGCCAGCGTCTGCACGACCTTGTTGTCCATGGTGCCGCCAAAGAGCGGGTGGGGATGGGCAATGATGGCCACGCCACGGGGTGCTAGAGCACCATCGGCCAGCGCGGCCGCGTCGCGCACGGCCTCGATGGCGCCGGCAGGGCCGGACAAGGTCAGGCGTTCGGTTTGGGCATTCACGTATTTACTACTAAATTAATAGCTCGCCGCGCTTTATGGACAAGCGCCAGCGGCCAAAATCATTCAAAGCTCTCAGCGCAGTGGATGGACGCGCATTCAGCGGCCAAGTTCCGCAGGCGTGAGAAGGCGCTCCACCACCTGCCCATTCTTGAGGTGCGACTCGACGATTTCGTCGATGTCGGAAGCGTCCACATACGTGTACCAGGTGCCCTCGGGGTAGACCACGGCCACGGGGCCGCCCGCGCAGCGGTCCAGGCAGCCAGCCTTGTTCACACGGACCTTGCCCGGCCCCGCCAGGCCCGCGGCCTTGACCTGGGCTTTGCAGCGGTCGAAACCCGCCTGGGCGTTGTGGTGGGCGCAGCTGTCTTCGCCGTTGGTGCGCTCGTTCAGACAGAAGAAGATGTGGCGCTGGTAGTAGCCGGGCGCGGCGGCCGGCGCGGTGGAGGTGTCGCTCATCTCGTCATTTTACGGACCACCGCACGTCGAAACCGGCGCGCACAACGCCAGTACACCCGTGGATCTGGCTTTGCCAGGCCACCGGGTGCGTCCCCTCCCGCGCAACGCGCTAAGGAGGGGGAAGGCGCCAAAGGCGACTCAGGGGGAGCCTTCTTTCCTCGACACCCGCAGCAGCACATAAAGCAGCGTGGCATACGGCCAGAGCCACCCCAGCCATTGGCCCAGTCCGTAAAAGCGGATGAACCGCCCCTGCTCCCAGATCTGCAGCGTCTGCGCAAAGTAGGCGCTGGTGGGCGCCTGGTTCAGTAGCGCCAGGTGCCAGACCAGCGCCACCAGGAGCACGGCCGCGCAGGCGCGGCGCGGCAAGGCCAGCAGCAGCACGGCCACGGCCAGCGCGGCCCACACGCCCACGCGCGCGGGCGGGCCCATCCACTCCCACGCATGCACGGGGCCCCAGCTCAGCGCCGAAGACAGCGCGGTGAGCGTGGTGCCCACCGCCACCACCATGAAGGCCAGCAAGGCCCGGCGCCCTACCGAGCGGATCACGCAGTAGCCCAGCAGGCAGGGCGCGAGCAGGCCCAGCATCACGCAGAGCAACTCGCCGCTGGGCGACAGCGGATCCAGCGCGGTTTCGCGCACGGGTAGCCATTCGAGGAAGGGCGTGTCAGCCAGCACGTCGGTGAGCGCGGCTTCCAGCCGCTCCAGCACCTGCCCCAGGCCGAAGGGCACCGCCGCCGGAAACAGCAGCGCCAGCGGCCACAGCGCCAGCAGCACGATGGCGCCGCTGGCGTCCGGCACAAACCAGCGGCCCTTGAAATCGCTCCAGCGATCGATGGCGCCCAGGCGCTCCAGCAGCGCCGCCGTCAGCGCCCCCAGCAGCGCACCGCCCGCATTGAGCAGCAGATCCAGGTTGGACGGCACGCGCCGCGGCAGGTAGATCTGCAGAAACTCCATCGCCAGCGACAACAGCCCGCCCGCCAGCGTGGCCAGCAGCACCGCGCCCCGGGGCCAGCCCGAGCGCAACAGCGCCAGCACCAGCAAAAAGCCCAGCGGCGCATAGCCGACGACGTTGGTGGCGATGTCAAAGCCCGTCCAGTATGGCGGCGGCAGGGGCGCCAGCAGGAACACCAGCGGGTCGATGCCCTGTGCACGCCAGCCGTCAAAGGGGAACAGGCTCGCAAAGACGATGAGCGCCGAATAAATCAGCGCCAGCGGCCAGGCGGAAGTCTTGTGCATGCGCGCTCTGCGCCCCCGTCAGAACGGCTTGACCACCACCAGCACCACGATGATCAACAAAAGCACCACGGGCACCTCGTTGAACCAGCGGAAC
This sequence comes from Acidovorax sp., assembly GCF_022763525.1. Classification (GTDB taxonomy): domain Bacteria; phylum Pseudomonadota; class Gammaproteobacteria; order Burkholderiales; family Burkholderiaceae_C; genus Acidovorax. Next base: position 10,784 of record NZ_JALEGG010000102.1, on the reverse strand, counting down.
CAGGTGTGCGAGCGCTGGCTGCTGCCGGCGGCCAGCTTGCGCAGCAGCACGGCGCACGCGTGGTGGTAGCCGATGACCAGCACCACCATGGCCAGCTTGGCGTGCATCCAGCCGTTGCCCGGCCCCCTGCCGATGCCATAGCCCCACCACAGCCACAACCCCAGCGCGAGCGCGGGCACGGCCAGCAGCGTGGTGAAGCGCAGGAGCTTGCGGGCCATCAGCAGCAGGCGATCCCGCTCGGCCGCCGAGCCCGGCGCCACCATCGCCAGATTGACGAAGATGCGGGGCAGATAGAACAGTCCAGCAAACCAGCTGGCGACAAACACAATGTGGAAGGCTTTTACCCAGAGCATGGAAGGCAGTTTAAGGCGCCACTGGGCGACGCCACGCCACGGCGGCGCCAAAAAAAAGCCCGGCAGAACTGCCGGGCCGGGAAAGCCCGGCTCGCATTGCTGCTACCCCAGGGCCCCGCTCAGGGAGGGAAAGCGGGGGGCGGCAGGCCGCCCAGCGCCAATTTAGCACCGGGGGATAGGTGTTACAAGCGGCATTTTCGGGACCACGCGACCAAGGAACGCAGCCAAGACGCACCAGCCTCGACCTCTGCCGGCCTATGGCCTGCACCTATACGACACGGGCCACCGGCACAGCCTCCAAAACTGGCAAGCTCCCAGGATCAGTGCACCCTTGGGGGGGAAGCCGCGCAGCGGCTCAGGGGGGCTTCATAATTCCAGCATGCATCTCCCAAGCCCTGCCCCCTTCCCCCAGAACCGCCCGCGCCGCCTGCGCCGCGATGCCTTCACCCGCCGCCTGGTGCGCGAAAACGCTGTGAGCGTGGACGACCTGATCTATCCCGTGTTCGTGCACGAGGGCCAGGGTCGCAGCGAGGCCGTCACTTCCATGCCCGGCGTGGAGCGCCTGAGCCTGGACCTGCTGCTACCCGTGGCCGAGGACTGCGTGAAGCTGGGCATCCCGGTGATGGCACTGTTCCCTGCCATCGACCCGGCCCTCAAGGCGCCCGATGGCAAGGAAGCCCTGAACCCCGACGGCCTGATCCCGCGCGTGGTGCGGGCGCTCAAGAAGGAATTCCCGGGCCTGGGCGTGATGACCGACGTGGCGCTGGACCCCTACACCAGCCACGGCCAGGACGGCGTGCTGGACGACACCGGCTACATCATCAACGACGACACCGTGGAGATCCTCACCGGGCAGGCGCTCACCCATGCCGAGGCGGGCGTGGACATCGTCGCGCCCAGCGACATGATGGACGGGCGCATTGGCGCCATCCGCGAGGCGCTGGAAGTGCAGGGCCATATCCACACGCGCATCATGGCCTACAGCGCCAAGTACGCCAGCGCTTTCTACGGCCCCTTCCGCGACGCCGTGGGCACGCGCGGCGCCCTGGGCAAGGCGGACAAGAACGTCTACCAGATGGACCCGGGCAACAGCGACGAGGCCCTGCGCGAGGTGGCCCTCGACATCGCCGAGGGCGCAGACATGGTGATGGTCAAGCCCGGCATGCCGTACCTTGACATCGTGCGGCGCGTGAAGGAAGAGTTCAAGGTGCCAACCTTCGCCTACCAGGTCAGCGGCGAGTACGCCATGATCAAGGCCGCCAGTGCCAACGGCTGGCTGGACCACGATGCGGTGATGATGGAAAGCCTGCTGGCCTTCAAGCGCGCGGGCGCCGACGGTGTGCTGACGTACTTTGCGCGCGACGTGGCCCGGTTGCTACAAAAATAATAGCTTTTAGCGCTTGATATCAAGCGCCAGAGGCATTTTTGAACCACAGCCCTAGCGCCATGCGCATCTTCCACATCCACGGCGGCGGCGTCCAGGAACTCCACACCCTGCCCCATCAGTTGCCCGCGCAGGGCTTTGTGTGGGTGGCCTGCGCGCGCCCGGCTTTCCAGCTGCGGCTGCCCGAGATCCAGCAGCACCTGCAGGGGTGGCTGGGGCTGCAGCTGGTGGACCTGCATGTGTCCGACCTGCTCAATGCGCAGTTGCCCTCGCACTACGACTACACCTCGCAATACGACCTGCTGGTGTTCCGGCGGCTGGGCGCGGGGAACGGTGGCAATGCTGGCAATGGCAGCCATGCCGACGCCGCCCCCTCCGCGGATGCCACGCCTGCGCGGCGCAGCGGCCCGCCCGTGCTGCGGCGCATTGACACCAGCCCTGTGGGTTTCGCCGTTTTCGACCGGGTGCTGCTCACCGTGCACCCCACGGACTGCCAGGTGCGCGACACCTACGCAGCGCGGCTGCTGGCCGCCCTGCCGGCCGCGCAGGGCGACGTGCGCGAGGGCCGGGCAAGCCCCGTGGCAGGCAGCCGGCTGCCCACCAGCCCGGCCGACCTGATGCTGCGCGTGGTCAATCTCATGGTGGATGGCTACCTCGACCTGCGCCGCGAACTCACGCGCCAGCTCGACCATTGGCAGACCGAGCTGCTCAAGCCCCGCGCCCGCTACGTGAACTGGACCTCGCTGCTCGAAGCCCGCCTGTCGCTGCACGCACTGGACGAGACGTGCGAGGACCAGCGCAGCGCCATCCAGGACTGGATCGACGCGCTGGAGACCTGGGAAACCCCCGACACCGCGGCCGCGCTGCGCGAGCTGGACCTGCTCAAGGTGCGCAGCCGCGACGTGCTCGAACACATCGAGCGCGTGGTGCACCACGTGCGCCGGCTGGAGCAAAGCACAGAAACCGCCGTGCAGATGCACTTTTCCGTGCAGAGCAACCGCACCAACGACATCATGCGCACGCTCACGGCGCTCACGGCCGTTTTCTTGCCGCTGAACCTTATCGCCGGCATCTTCGGCATGAACTTCGAGTTCCTGCCCCTCATCCACAAGGCCGACGGCTTCTGGTGGGCCATGGGCTCCATGGTGCTCATCGCCCTCGGGCTGGTGGCGCTGTTCTGGCGCAAGCAATATCTCTCGCGCACGCGGCGGTAATTTCCTACCCGCGGCCCGCGCGGATGGGGCCAGCATGGCATCGCACCCGAAAGTGCCCGATGAATGCAAACCCCTTACCGACGACTCCGCCAAAAGCCGCCGCCCCGCTGTGCATTGGCACCGCTGGCTGGAGCCTTCCACGCGCCAGCCAGGACCGCTTTGGCGCGGCCAGCCCCTCGGATTCACACCTCATGCGCTATGCCCGGCACCTTCCGGCGGCGGAGATCAACTCTTCGTTCTACCGCCCGCACCAGCGCAGCACCTACGAGCGCTGGGCCGCCGCCACACCGCCGTCCTTTCGCTTTTGCGTCAAGCTGCCCCGCAGCATCACGCACGAGGCGCGCCTGACAGGCACCCGCGCCCTGCAGCAGGCTTTTGCAGAGCAGGTGCAGGGCCTGGGCCACCGCTTGGGCTGCCTGCTGGTGCAGCTGCCGCCCAGCTTGGCCCTTGACGCGGCGGTGGCCGAGGCGTTTTTTGACGATGTGCGGCGCTTGCACCCCACCACCCCGCTGGCCGTGGAGCCGCGCCATGCCAGCTGGTTCACGCCCGAGGCCGACGCGCTGCTGGCCCGCTGGCACGCAGGCCGCGTGCTGGCAGACCCGGTGCTGCATCCGCCCGGGCGCGCTCCCGGCGGGTGGCCTGGCGTGGTCTATTGCCGGCTGCACGGTTCCCCGCGCATTTATTACTCGGCCTACGACGCGACGCTCATACGCGCACTGGCCGCGCGCCTGCAGGCCGCGGCAACCGAGGCCCGGCACGTGTGGTGCATCTTTGACAACACCGCCAGTGGCGCCGCAGCTGGCAATGCCCTGGACTTGCACCACGCCATGCAGATGCTCTCCACGGGCGACACCGTTAACAAACGTAACAACCGTTGACGCAACTCAAGCGGCAGATCGGAGGGCCTGAATACCCTTGGCGGCACGTTGAAACAACTTGCTTGTATGAATCAAATCGCCATTGGAAAACGCTTGTCCCTGGGTTTTGGCTTGCTGTTGGCCCTCTCACTGCTGGGCACGCTGCTCGGGGTATGGCAACTGCAGACTGCGTCCGCCTCCACCCAGGCGGTGATCGAGCAACCGCTGGCCAAAGAGCGCCTCATCACCGACTGGTATCGCCTGATCCACACCGCCGTGCGCCGCACCACGGCCATTGCCAAGAGCAGCGATGCCTCGCTGGCCACCTACTTTGCCGAGGAGCAGAAGCTGTCGGCCAGCACCACGACCGGCATCCAGAAAAAGGTCGAAGGCCTCATGCAGACCGACGCGGAGCGCGCTCTGTTCCAGGAAATCAGCGCCTTGCGCGGCCAGTACACCACGGCGCGGGACGAAGTGATCCGCCTGCGGCGCGAAGGCCAGGCCGAGCAGGCCGACGCCCTGCTGGAATCCAGCTTCGCCCCCGCCGCCAAACAGTACATGGCGCGGGTGGAAGCCCTGATGGAAATGCAGCGCAAGGCGCTGGATGAGTCGGCCACGCCCATCAAGGCCGCGAACGACAAGGCGCGCTACTGGCTGATCGCGCTCGGCGCGATCACCTGCGGCCTGGGCATGGTGCTGGCGGTGGTCATCACGCGCAGCATCACCCGGCCACTGGGCGATTCCGTGGCAGTGGCGGGCACCATCGCGCGGGGCGACCTCACCGCGACGGTGATCAGCACCGGCAAGGACGAGACGGGCCAGCTGCTGCGGGCGCTTGCAGACATGCAGCACGCCCTGGCCACCGTGATCGGCCAGATCCACGACGCCGGCGACGAGATCGCCAGCGCCAGCGACCAGATCGCGGGGGGCACACAGGATCTTTCCTCCCGCACCGAACACACCGCCGCCAATCTGCAGCAGACGGCCTCATCCATGGAGCAGTTCACCGCCACGGTGCAGCAATCGGCCGAGGCCGCGCGCACGGCCAGCACGCTGGCCTCGTCGGCCGCGGAAGTGGCCTCGCAGGGCGGCAGCCTCGTGGCGCAGGTGGTGAACACCATGGACGACATCCACACCAGCTCCCGCCGCATCGCCGACATCATCGGCACCATCGACGGCATCGCCTTCCAGACCAACATCCTCGCGCTCAATGCCGCCGTGGAGGCGGCCCGCGCGGGCGAGCAGGGCCGAGGCTTCGCGGTGGTGGCCGGCGAAGTGCGCAGCCTCGCGCAGCGCAGCGCCGAGGCGGCCAAAGAGATCAAGGCGCTGATCTCCACCAGCGTAGAGAAGGTGGGCGCGGGCACGCAGCTGGTGCAGGACGCGGGCGCGGCCATGCAGAACATCGTGAGCTCGGTGGAACGCGTGACCGAAGTGGTCGCGCAGATCGCGGCCAGCGCCCGCGAGCAGTCCGACGGCATCGCGATGGTGAATGGCGCCATCGCGCAGCTCGATCAGGCCACGCAGCAGAACGCAGCGCTGGTGGAAGAGTCCGCCGCCGCCGCCCAGAGCCTGCGCGAGCAGGCCCACCGGCTGGCCCAGGCCGCTGCCACCTTCAAGGTCGCCGGAAGCACGGCCCCGTTGCGCCGGCCCGCGCCCACACGGGCGCCCCGCCTCACTGCCGCCTGACGGGACAAGGTGGGGGTGGCGCAGGTCGCGCCACACTCCACCGCCTTCGCGCTCGCTCAGTTCACCGGGCGCGGCGCGGGCACACCAAACAGCGCCGCGCCATTGCCCCAGGCCACGCGCTGCGCCACATCGGCTGGCAGGCCGCCCAGCCAGGTGCGGTAGCCGCGCATCAGTGATTCGTAGTGCTGCCAGCGCTGGTTGATCCAGGTGTCCGAACCGATGACAAAGCGCGTGGGGTATTTGAGCAGCAGCGCGCGCCATGCAGGGCACAGTTGGTCGCCCTCGCACACCAGGCCGGGGCGGTAGGACAGCTCGCCCACCAGACCGGGGTAGCGCGCCATCAGGGCATCCACGCGCTGCACCGGCGCGCCGCCAATGCCGGTGTGCGCCCAGATGAGCCGCAGCTTCTGGCCTTGGGAGGGCGTGTGGGCCATCAGCAAATCGATGGCCGCATCGTCCACATGGGCCAGCACCACCAGGTCGCGCTGCTCAGCCAGGGCCATGAGTTTTTTGGCCACGGGGCCGTTGGCATTCGCGCTGTCATACAGGTGGAATTCGCCAATGCCCCGGTAGGGGCCGGAGCCCGTGCCGCGCGCCAGTTCGGCCAGCACCATGTCGTAGATGGTTTCATCGGCAAACCAGCCGGTGTAGTCCGCCCGGTTGCGGTACAGCCGCACAAAAGGCACCACGGCCACGCCCGCTGCGCGCACCTCGGGCAAGGCGGCCAGCGCCAGCGACCCGGTGTTGGGCCGCGAATTGGCCACGATGGCGCGCACGCCGGATGCCTTCATGCGTGCCAGCACGTCCGATGGAGGATGCGGGCCCGCCTTGCCGTCCCACGCTTCCTCGTTGTAGTGCAGGTGGGCATCGAACAGCGGGCCGGCGTAGTCGGCGGCGTGGGCATTCTGCGCAGCACCGCTCATCACTATCAAAATAATAGCTGCCAGCGCTTGATGGACAAGCGCCAGAGACCAAAAATGCTTCAATAACCGGGTACATGCAGGACACGCCATGGCAACCTCCCAACACGAACATTCCATCGCTACCCCCAGGCGCCTCCACTCGGCGCGGCCAAGGCAGTGCCCCTTCGCAAAGGCCGCCGAGCCGCGGGTGCGGCGCTTCGCTAGCGTGCACTGGGGCGCCCCCCCTCCGGGGGACGGCGCCGCATGCGACTCAGGGGGAGTCATCAAGCCAGATGCTTGTCAAAGAACGCCAGCGTGCGATCGCGCGCCACCCGGGCCGAGGGCTCGTCGTAGCTGCCGCGCTGGTCGCAGTTGAAGCCGTGGTCGGCGTCGTAGATGTGGACCTCGACCTCGGGGTGGGCGCGAGCAAAGGCCTGCACGCTGTCGATGGAAATGAAATGGTCGCGCTGCCCGAAGTGCGCCATCACCGGCACCTGCGGGTGGCGCGCCGCCTCGTCCGGCGTGGTCATGCCGCCACCGTAGTAGGGCACGGCGGCCGACAGGCCGCTGAGCGTGCAGGCCGCGCGCCAGGTGAGCAGCCCGCCCCAGCAGAACCCGACGATGCCCACCTTGCGCCCGCTCTGCGCGGCTGCGTAGTCGATGGCGGCCTGGATGTCGGCCATCACGCCCGGCGCGGGCAGTGCCTCGACCGCCGACTTGAGCGCCATTCCAGCCTGCATGTCCTCGCCGCTGTAGCCCATTTCCACGCCCGGCCGCACCCGGTAGAAGGTGGACGGCGCCACGGCCAGGTAGCCGCGCGCGGCAAAGCGGTCGGCCACAGCGCGGATGTGCGAGTTCACGCCAAAAATCTCCTGCAGCACCACCACGGCGCCGCGCGGTGCCGTGTCAGGCTGGGCCACCCAGGCCGGGAAGGTGAAACCATCGCGAGAATGCAGATCGACAAATTGACCCATGTTGCGGCTCCTTGGTGATGCGGAAAGGAAAGTGATTGGGGAATGGGTTGGCGGCTGCAAGAACCTGTTCCAATGCGGCATTCTTGCAGGAGACCGCATTCCATGAACGACAAGATTGCCTTAATCACCGGTGCCAGCCGAGGCATTGGCGCGGCCACCGCCGTGCTGGCCGCGCGCCAGGGCTGGGCGGTGGCCGTGAACTACCAGGGCAACCTGGCGGCCGCCGAGGCGGTGGTGCAGCAGATCCGCGCTGCCGGCGGCACTGCCCTGGCCGTGCAGGCCGACGTGGCCGACGAAGCCCAGGTGCTAGCCATGTTCGCCACCGTGGACGCGCAACTGGGCCGCATCACCGCGCTGGTGAACAACGCGGGCGTGGTGGACGTGCCTGCCCGCGTGGAAGAGATGAGCACCGCGCGCCTGCGCCGCATGTTCGACATCAACGTGATCGGCAGCTTCGTCTGCGCGCGCGAGGCCGTGCGCCGCATGAGCACCCGGCATGGCGGCGCGGGCGGCAGCATCGTCAACGTCTCCAGCGCCGCCGCGCGGCTGGGCGCGGCAGGCCAGTATGTGGACTATGCCGCCGCCAAGGGCGCGATCGACACCATGACCCTGGGCCTGGCACGCGAAGTGGCGGCCGAGGGCATCCGCGTCAATGCCGTGCGCCCCGGCCTCATCGAAACCGATATCCACGCCAGCGGCGGCCTGCCCGACCGCGTCCGCGACCTGGCACACCAGGTGCCCATGCAGCGCGGCGGCACCGCCGAAGAGGTGGCCGAGGCCATCGTGTGGCTGATGTCGGATGCGTCGCCTTACACGACCATGTCATTGCTCGAAGTCTCTGGAGGCAGGTAGATTGAGAGACACCCCCCAGAGTCGCCTCGCGCGGTTCCCCTCTCCCGCTTCGCTGCGCGAAGCGGGTGGGGACGCCCCCAGCGCACACAAGCAAAGCGCCGCATACGCGGACGCGGCTTCGGCGGCCCTTGCGCGGGGGCACTGGCTTCGACAGCGTCAGGTTGAAAATCTGTGGGCGACAAGCTGAACAACGGAAAACTCATATGGATCTCAAACCCCTCATCACCCTGCTGGCCATCGTGAATCCGCTGGCCATCGTTCCGTTCTTCATCCATTACACGCAGGGTTTTTCATACCCCCAGCGGCGGCGCACCATCCAGGTGGCCAGCTTCAGCGTGTTCTGCGTGATTGCGGCCTGTGCGCTGCTGGGCCTGCAGATCCTCGACTTTTTCAACATCTCGCTGCAGAGCTTCCAGGTGGGTGGCGGCATGCTGCTGCTCATCAGCGCGATGAACATGCTCAACGCCCAGCCCGCCGAGGCCAAACCCACCACCAACGAATACGAGGAAGGGGCGGAGAAGGCAGCCGCCGGCAGCAGCATTGCCGTGGTGCCGCTCACCATCCCGCTGCTCACGGGGCCGGCCAGCATGTCCACCGTGGTGATCTATGCCGACCGCGCACAGACCTTCTGGCAGCACGCCGCGCTGGTGGGCTATGGCGTGGTCATCGCACTGGCCACGGCCGTGTGCTTTGCGCTGGCCGACCCGATTGCCCGCGTGCTGGGCAAGACGGGCATCAATGTGATGACCCGGCTGATGGGCCTGATCCTCGCCGCGCTGGCGGTGGAGGTGATGGCCGATGGGCTGGGGAAAATTTTCCCGGTCCTGATTGCCCGCTGAAAGTGAAGGCCCCCTTGAGTCGCCTGCGGCGCCATCCCCCCAAGTGGGACGACGCCCTCACCGCGGGGCGGCCCTTGCTCGGCGTCCCGCGCCTGTGCCGCGCCAGTTGCGTGGGCGGTGCAGGATGCGTAGCACCGTAGATGATTGAGACATGTCTACCAAACTGCTGCTGCTCGAAGACGACCCCGCCATTGCCCGCACCGTGGCCTATGCGCTGGAGCGCGACGGCCTGGCCGTGACGCACAGCCTGCTGGTGCACGATGCGCGCCGGCAGATCGCGTCGCACCGCTTCGACCTGCTGGTGCTGGACGTGGGCCTGCCCGACGGCAGCGGGCTCGATCTGCTGCGCGATGTGCGCAACGCCGCATCCACGGCCGCCCTGCCCGTGCTGATGCTCAGCGCCCATGGCGAGGAAATCGACCGGGTGCTGGGCCTGGAGCTGGGTGCCGACGATTACCTGACCAAACCCTTCAGCCCGCGCGAACTGGCCGCCCGAGTGAAGGCCCTGCTTCGCCGCGCGGGCCACAACGGCAATGGGACCGCCGCCGCGCCCACCCTCTTTCACGACGACGAAGCCGGCCAGCGCATCAGCCTGCGCGGCCAGCCGCTGCCACTGACGCGGCGCGAGTACCGCCTGCTGTCCCACCTGCTGCGCGGCGCGGGCCGCATCCACTCGCGCGAGGCCCTGCTGGCCGCTGCCTGGGGCGACGACAGCGACAGCACTGACCGCACGGTGGACACCCACGTCAAGACCCTGCGCGCCAAGCTGCGCGAGGTGGACCCGGGACGCGAATACATCAGCACGCACCGGGGCATGGGGTACTGCCTCGATGTGTGATGCTCCCCTGAGTCGCTGCGCGCCTTCCCCCGGTGGGGGACGCCACTGGTGGCCCGGCGAAGCCGGTTCCACGGTGGCAATGGCCTGCGCAGCGCCGTTTTCAAAGCGCGTGCGCGCAACGCGAGGTTAGCCAATGCGCCTGGGCATCCGCCTGCTGTTTGCCTTCTTCCTCATCAACGGCATTGCCGCGTTCTTCGTGCTGCGCGTGTTCATGGCCGAGATCAAGCCCAGCGTGCGCGAGGTGATGGAAGACATGATGGTGGACACAGCCAACATCCTGGCCGAGCTGGCGAGCGAGGACCTGGCGGCCGGGCGGCTGGCGGCGGGGGTGGACAACAGCGGTGCCAGCCCGTTTGCGCAGCATGTGCGCCGGTATGCCACGCGGCCTGTCGATGCGGCGATCTGGGGGTTTTCCAAGCAGTCGCTGGACTACCGCATCTATGTGACCGACACCACGGGGCGTGTGCTGTTCGACTCCGAAAACCGCGCCGTGGGCGCCGACTACTCGCGGTGGCGCGATGTGGCGCGCACGCTGCGAGGCGAGTACGGCGCGCGTTCCACGCGCGACGTGGAGGACGACGACACCAGCGGCGTGATGCATGTGGCCGCGCCCATCTATGTGCAGGAGCGGATCGCGGGTGTGCTCACGGTGGCCAAGCCCACGCGCACCGTGCAGCGCTTCATTGACCGCGCTGAACGCAAGGTGTTCATGGGTGGGCTCCTGCTGCTGGCGCTGTCGGCCGCCGTGGGCGTGGCGGTGACGCTGTGGATGGTGTGGAATGTGCGCCGCCTGCGTGACTACGCTTTGAGCGTGCAGGGTCCGGCGGATGGCGAGCACCACGAACCAGGTGCCCCGCCCACCGCGGCCCTGGCGGTGCCCGAGGT
>NZ_JALEGG010000101.1 GCF_022763525.1 Acidovorax sp. | reverse complement strand
CGGGCAACCTGCGGTGCTCGCGATCGGGGTGCGCTGCGGAACTCGCTTTGCGCTGCGCGCGCCGCTCGGACAACCGCAGCGAGTCAGTTCACGAAGCCTGTGTGTCCTGCGGCGCACAGGCCACCCCGCCCGCTGCGCTCCTCGGCGCATCCTGAAGGGAACCCGGGGAGCGGACATCCACACGGGCCATTGCTGCGCTGCGCTGCGCTCGGCCTGGCTTTCGCAGCGCGTGGCGCTTGCGCCCGCGAAGGCGGGGCCGAGCGCAGCGATGGCCCGAAGGGCTGTCCGGCTGTCCCACCCCTGCTGGCTGCGCCTGCGGCGGGGCGGTTGCGGGGTAGCACGGGCGCCCTAGCGCCCGTGCTTCGTAATCTGACTCGCCGCGGTTGTCCGAACGGAGCGCTGAAAGCGCGCAGTGAGTTCCGCGGCGCACCCCGCAACCGCCCCGACGCAGGTTTGCCCCGTAGCGCAGCGCAGGGGTCGCAGACTGGGGGTCGCCTTTCTTTTGGGTACTTTTCTTTGGCGAAGCAAAGAACAAGTACCTCGGCCGCCGGGCCGAGACCCGGCTCCCGCCCTCTGCATAGGCATGCTGCCCATCAGCAAGCTTGCGAGCAGCGCCCCGGTTTCACCCCTTCGACAAGTTCAGGATAGGCAAGCTCAGACTAAACGGACAGAATGACCAAAACTACAAAAACAATAGCTGCTAGCGCTTTCCAGACAAGCGCCAGAGGCCAAAAGCACACAAGAAACTACGGCGACACCTGCGCCACATTCACAACCGGCTGATCCCCCCACCCCCCACCGAGCGCCCGAATCAACCCCACCGTCGCCACATACTGCGCCGTCCGCACCTGCAGCGCCTGCCGCCGATTGCGCAACTCGCTGCGCCGCGCGTCCAGCAACTCGAGCTGGCTCACCAAGCCATTGCGATACCGCGCATCCGACAACTGCGTAGCCCGCCGCGCCGCAGTCACCGCCCGCCCTTGCGCCTCGGCTTGGCCAGACAGCAGACGCAGCGAAGTCAACTGGTCCTCCACGTCACGAAACGCGTTGAGCACCTGTCCCCGATGGTCCGCCAGCGCAGCCTCCAGGCGGGCCTTGGCGCCCTCAATCTGCGCATCGCGCTGGCCGCCGTCAAAAATCGGCAAGGACAGCAGCGCACTCACGCCCCAGGCACGGGCCGACCACTTGAACAAATCACCCAGCTCGGGCGATGCATGCCCCGCATTGCCCGTGAGCGTCACCGCCGGGAACCAGGCTTTCTGCGCCACGCCCACGCGGGCCTGGGCGGCCAGCACGGCCGTCTGCGCGGCGGAGACATCAGGGCGGCGGGCCAGCACCGTGCCAGGCACGCCCGGCGGGATCACGGGCAGAGCCGCGTCGCCGGTGGCTGCAGGCAGGGCGAAGGTGCTTGCGACTTCGCCCACCAGCACGGCGAGCGCATTGGTGAGCAAGGCCTGCTGGCGCTGCAAGGCCAGGGCTTCAGACTCCGTGGCCGCCACTTCGGTCTGCACACGGGCGACATCCAGCTCAGCCACGTCGCCAGCCTGCAGGCGGCGCTGGGTCAGGCGCAGCGTGTCCTGGTAGGCTGCCAGGCTTTCCTGCACCAGCACCTGCTCGGCCTGCACCGCACGCAGTTGCAGATACGTCTGGGCCACATCGGCCTGCACCATCAGGCGCGTGCTTTGCAGCAGCGCTTCGCGCGCGTCGGCGTCCAGGCGTGCGGCATCGCTAGTTTGCGAGAGGCGGCCGAACAGGTCCAGCTCATACGAGGCATTGAGCCCGGCCGTGCCCAGCGTGGAAGGCGTGGCGCTGCCGGTGCTGCTGGCGCCCGCCTGGCGCGACACGCCGGCCGAGGCGCCCACCTGCACCGAGCGTGCGGCATCAGCCGAGCGCAGCAGCGAGCGCGCCTCGGCCAGCCGTGCAGCAGCCTGCTGGATGCTCGTGTTGGCCGTGGCTGCACGCTGCACGAGGTCGGCCAGTACCGCGTCCTGAAAGCCCAGCCACCATTCGCCGCGCGGCAGGGCCTCGGCCGGAGGAGCCACTGTCCAGGGGGCGGTGGGCAGCGCATCGCCACCTGCGCTAAAGCTGGTGGGCACGGGCACACCGGCGTGCGGTGCGGGGATCACCGGCTGGGTCATGCAGCCGGCCAGTACGAGGGCGGCCGCCACGGGCGCCAGCAGGCTGCGCTTGCGCACGGCGGGGGCCAAGTCGTTCGGGTTCTTCATCAGCAATTCGGTCATGGTTGGTCTCCTGCCGACCCCGCTGCTGCATCGGGCAGCGCGGCGGGATCGGCGTTCAGGGCGGGCATCAAAGCCTTGGCCATGTAGTGAGGCATCACTCGTGGTCCTTGCGGGGCGCGGCGAGCACCGGGTGGGCGATGCCACCGCTGCCGGGCGCGTGCGAAATGGGCGCCACGTGCGTGCCATGTTCCACCAGCGGCCGGTTGCCCGCCAGCTTGCGCAGCACCACGTAGAACACGGGCGTGAGGAACAGGCCAAAAGCCGTCACACCAATCATCCCGGCGAACACCGCCACGCCCATGGCGCTGCGCATTTCGGCGCCAGCACCGGTGGACAGCACCAGGGGCAGCACGCCCATCACGAAGGCCAGCGAGGTCATCAGGATGGGGCGCAGCCGCAGGCGGCTGGCCTCGATGGCGGCCTGCACGGGGGTGCGCCCGGCAAACTCCAGCTCGCGCGCAAACTCCACGATCAGGATCGCGTTCTTGGCCGAGAGCCCCACCAGCACGATGAGCCCGATCTGCGTGAACACGTTGTTGTCGCCCTTGGTGAGCCACACGCCCGTCATCGCGGCCAGGATGCCCATGGGCACGATCAGGATGATGGCGATCGGCAGCGTCAGGCTTTCGTACTGTGCGGCCAACACCAGGAACACCAGCAGAATGGCCAGCGGGAACACCAGCACGGCGGAGTTGCCGGCCAGGATCTCCTGGTAGGTCAGCTCGGTCCACTCGAAGGTGATGCCCTGGGGCAGCGTCTCCTTGGCGATGCGCTCGATGGCCGCCTGCGCCTGGCCCGATGAATAGCCGGGCGCGGGGCCGCCGTTCACGTCGGCTGCCAGGTAGCCGTTGTAGCGCATGGCGCGCTCGGGGCCGAAGCTGGGCTCCATCTTCATCAGCGCCGACAGCGGCACCATCTCGCCGGTGGCAGAGCGCACCTTGAGCAGGCCCACATCTTCCGCCCGCGCGCGGTAGGCCGCATCGGCCTGCACGCGCACGCTGTAGGTGCGGCCGAACTGGTTGAAGTCGTTGGCATAGAGGCTGCCCAGGTAGATCTGCAGCGTGTCGAAGATGTCCGTCACCGGCACGCCCAGCTGGCGCGCCTTGGTGCGGTCGATGTTGGCGTACAGCTGCGGTACGTTGACCTGCCAGCTGGTGAACAGGCCCGCCAGCTCCGGCGTCTGATAGGCCTTGCCCATGAACGCCTTCACGGCGTTGTCCATGGCTTCATAGCCCAGCGAGGCGCGGTCTTCGATCTGCAGCTTGAAGCCGCCCGTGGTGCCCAGACCCGCGACGGGGGGCGGCGGGAACATGGCGATGAACGCGTCCTGGATGCTGCCGAACGCCTGGTTCAGCTGCCCCGCGACAGCGGCGCCGCTCTGGTCGGCGCGCGTGCGCTCGGCAAAGGGCTTGAGGGTGGCAAACACGATGCCGGCGTTGGAGCTGTTGGTAAAGCCGTTGATGGACAGGCCCGGGAAGGCAATCGCGTCCTCGACATTCGGGTTCTCCTTCATGATCTCGCCCATGCGGCGGATCACGTTCTCGGTGCGGTCCAGCGTGGCGCCGTCGGGCAGCTGTGCAAAGCCGATCAGGTACTGCTTGTCCTGCGCAGGCACAAAGCCGCCGGGCACTGCCTTGAACAGGCCCCAGGTCACGCCCACCAGCGCCAGGTAGATGGCCAGCATCAGCGCCTTGCGGCCGATGACGCGCTTGACGCCGCCGCTGTAGGCCTCGGAACCGCGATGGAACACGCGGTTGAAGCCGCGGAACAGCCCGCCAAACACCTTGTCCATGCCGCGCGTGAGCGCATCCTTGGGCTCGTGGTGGCCCTTGAGCAGCAAGGCGCTCAGTGCGGGCGACAAGGTCAGCGAGTTGATGGCCGAGATCACGGTGGAGATCGCGATCGTCACGGCGAACTGCCGGTAGAACTGGCCCGTGAGCCCGCTGATGAAGGCGAGCGGCACGAACACGGCCGTGAGCACCAGCGCAATCGCGATGATGGGGCCGCTCACCTCGCGCATGGCGCGGTAGGTGGCCTCGCGCGGGGTCAGGCCCGCCTCAATGTTGCGCTCCACGTTCTCCACCACCACGATGGCGTCGTCCACCACGATGCCGATGGCCAGCACCAAGCCGAAGAGCGACAGCGCATTGATCGAAAAGCCCAGCAGGTGCAGCACGGCAAACGTGCCCACCACCGACACCGGCACGGCCAGCAGCGGGATGATGGACGCGCGCCAGGTCTGCAGGAACAGGATCACCACGATCACCACCAGGGCGATGGCCTCCAGCAGCGTCTGGATCACGGACTTGATGGAGGCGCGCACGAACTGCGTGGGGTCGTAGGCGATGCGGAACTCCACGCCCTCGGGCATGTTTTTCTGCAGTTCGTCCATGGTGGAACGCACGTTGGCCGAGATGTCCAGTGCGTTGGAGCCCGGCGCCTGGAACACGCCCATGCCCACGGCCGGGTCGTTGTTGAGCAGCGAGCGCAGCGAATAGTCGGCCGCGCCCAGCTCCAGGCGTGCGATGTCGCGCAGGCGCGCCACGGCGCCGTCGGCACCGGTCTTGACGATGATGTCACCGAACTCTTCCTCGGTCTGCAGTCGGCCCTGGGCGTTGATGGACAGCTGCAGGTCCACGCCGGGCAGGCCGGGCGATGCGCCCACCACGCCGGCCGCCGCCTGCACGTTCTGCCCGCGGATGGCGGACACCACGTCGCTGGCCGAGAGGCCGCGCTGCGCGACCTTCTGCGGGTCGAGCCACACGCGCATCGAATAGTCACCCCCGCCAAACACCTGCACCTGGCCCACGCCCTGGATGCGTGCGAGGCGGTCCTTGACGTTGAGCACCGCATAGTTGCGCAAGTAGTCGATGTCGTAGCGGTTGTTGGGCGAGACCAGGTGCACCACCATGGTCAGGTCCGGCGCGCTCTTCACGGTCGTCACGCCCAGGCGGCGGACTTCCTCGGGCAGGCGCGGCTCGGCCTGCGAGACGCGGTTTTGCACCAGCTGCTGTGCCTTGTCGGGGTCGGTGCCCAGGGCAAACGTCACCGTCAGCGTCATCACGCCGTCGGTGGTGGCCTGGCTGCCCATGTAGAGCATGCCTTCCACGCCGTTGATGGATTCCTCCAGCGGCGTGGCGACGGTCTCGGCGATCACCTTGGGGTTGGCGCCCGGGTACTGGGCGCGCACCACCACGGAGGGGGGCGCGACTTCAGGGTACTCGGAGATGGGCAGACCGCGCAGCGCGATCAGCCCCCCGAGGAAGATGAGCACCGACAGCACCCCGGCAAAGATGGGGCGGTCGATGAAAAAGCGGGAAAGGTTCATGGATGCAAATTCCTGCTATCGCTTCCGCTCAGGCGGCGGGCGACTTGCTGCTGTTGGTGTTGTTCTTGGCTTCCTTGGGGTCGCTGGCCAGTTCGGCCTTGGCGGTCATCGGCACGGGCTGGGGCGCCACCACGGCGCCGGGGCGCACGCGCTGCAGGCCGTTGACAACGATGTTCTCGCCCGCCTTCAGGCCCGAAGTGACCACGCGCAAGCCGTCAATCGGCGCACCCAGGGTGACCTCGCGGTACTCGGCCTTGTTGCCCTCGCCCACCACCATCACGAACTTCTTGTTCTGGTCGGTGCCCACGGCTCGCTCGTTGATGAGCAGCGCCTGGGTTTCGCGCGCCTGGCCCATGCGGATGCGGGCGAACTGGCCGGGGATCAGGGCGCCGTCCTCGTTATCGAACACCGCACGCACGCGCACCGTGCCGCTCTTGGCGTCCACCTGGTTGTCGATGAGCTGCAGGCGCCCGGTGTGCGGCGTGCCGCCCACGGTGCCGGTTCCCATCTGCACGGGAATGCGCTCGATGAGCTGGCGCGCGCTCTGGCCCTTGGAGCCGCTTTGCAGGTCGTGCAGCGCCTTCACCACGATCTGCTCGTCGGTGTCGAAGCTGGCGTAGATGGGGCTTACCGACACCAGCGTGGTCAGCACCGGGGCGCCCGCGCCCGAGCCCACCAGGTTGCCCACGGTGACCTCGATGCGGCCCACCCGGCCCGCAATGGGCGCGCGCACCTGGGTGTAGGAGAGGTTCAGCCGGGCGGTCTGCAGGGCGGCCTGGGCGGCGCGCAGGTTGGCGTCGGCCTCGCGCTGGGCGTTTTGGCGCTCGTCGTGCTCGCGCTGGGCAATGGCCTTGTCTTCCAGCAGGCGCGTGGCGCGCTCCAGCTCGCTGCGGGTGTACGACACGCGGGCCTGGGCGGCCACCACCTGGGCCTCGGCGCGGTCGACTTCGGCGGCGTAGGGGGCGGGATCCACCGTGAACAGAAGGTCCCCTTGCTTGACCAGCGAGCCTTCGCGGAAGTGCACGGCCTGCACAGCGCCCGAGACGCGCGGTCGCACGTCGACACGTTGCACGGCCTCGAGCCGGCCCGAGAACTCGTCCCACAGGGCGATGTCCTTTTGCAGCACGGGTGCCACCGAGACGGGCATGGCCGGGGGCGCGGCAGGGGTGGCGTCGGCCTGCGCAACAGGCGCCTGGAAAACCAGGATGGCTGCGGCCACGGTGGCGGTCACGGCTGTCGCGAGGGTTGCCAAGCCCAGCGGGCGGCTTTTGGAGAGGGAATGGAAGTTCATGGTCATATCAATCGTTCAGGCTGCCCTGGTGGGGCGAGCCAGTGGAAGTTTTCTGCTGCGGCCCGGTGCGTTGGTGTTGCGCGGAAGGTGCTGGTCAACGCGGAGGCCAAGGACGAAACGGCAGTCTGGGGAATGACACCGTGACAAAGTCAAGGCCCGGGCAGCGCGCCGCCGGGCCATGCGCAAGCCGACGTCAGAAGACGCGGCAGCACGGCGTGTCGTGACAGCCCAGGCTGGCTGGCAAGTGGTCCAACAAGTCGTTCATGCTGTGATTTCCTCCGTATCTATCGTTGACATCAATGGCATCCACCTGCCGCCCGCGTGTTCGCGGCAGGAGGGCAAAAATCCATGGGCAACGCTTCTCCCTCCGGCGCGATCAGGCCGGAAAAAAGCAACGTTGAAACAGGTAGCTGGCGGTGAGGCCGCAGTATCAAACCTCAACCAAAGTTGAGGTCAACGACTTTCTGCGGCCGGCGCGGACGGCGCGTTTAGGAAGGCACCGGACATCGGGTGGCTTCGAAGAACCGGCGGAACTGCTCGATCGCCCCTGCAGCACAAGGACACTCGTGCTGGCCCGCTTGCAGCAATGCATCCGGCCACTGGGGGTTCTTGGAAAACACATGGCGCGTGACCGGAAGCCCGGCGGCCTCCAGCCGCGCGGCATAGGCCAAGGCCTCGTCGCGCATGGGGTCGGTGTCACCCACCAGGATCAGCGTGGGGGGTAGCCCCGCGAGCCGGTGTGCCCCCGCCGGAACCGCGTAGGGGTGCTCGGCATCGCGCGGGCAGCGCAGAAAATTGCGCCAGCCCTCAGTCCATTTGCATCCCGTGGCGCCGCCAGTGGCTTCGCGCAGCGAGGCCGTCCCTACGCAAGGGTCGAGCATGGGCGACAGCAGAATCTGCCCGGCCAGCGGCGGGTGGGCCTGGTCGCGCGCCATCAGCGCCACCGCAGCGGCCAGGTTGCCTCCGGCTTCTTCGCCCGCCAGGTAGACCAGTGCCCCCTGCCCCCCCAGCTTGACGCGATTGCGATGCACCCACTTGAGGACGTCATAACCCGTCTCCACCGGTTGGGGAAAGGGCGTGAGCGGGTAAGCGACCGAAACCACCACCGCACTGGCTTCCTCCAGCAGCTTGGCCACGGTGCAGCCGTTGTCCAGATCGCCCGACACAAACGCGCCACCGTGGAAATGCACGACCACGGGCGAAGTCGCGCCAGCCCTCTTGCGTCCGTACATGCGCACCGCCACATCCTGGCCCTTGGCCACCGCAATGGTGGTGTCGGCGCAAGTCGAGGGCGCTGCAGGCTGCGGCGCGGGCGTGGTTGAATCTGGGCGGTCGGGCTGCATGGCATGTACCCCGTGGGTGGTGGCAGGTCGGTTGACGATGGATGAAATGTAGTGGCTTGCGGCCGCGGGATAAACAGGCCAAACACCACCGCACTGTTTCCAAACGCTCAACAATCACCCCGCGAATGCCGTGTGAGAATTCTTCAGCACCCACTGGTGGGTGCTGCCAGACAGATTCAAGGAGAAGCCGTGGACCAGATACAGGCCATGCGCATATTCGTGCGGGTGGTGGAGGCCGGCACGTTCACCCGGGCGGCGGATTCGCTCAACCTGCCCAAGGCCACCGTGACCAAGCATGTGCAGGCGCTGGAAGAGCGCCTGCGCGTGAAGCTGCTCAACCGCACCACACGCCGCGTGACGGTGACGCCCGACGGCGCTGCCTACTACGACCGCACCGTGCGCCTGCTCACCGATCTGGACGATATCGAGGCCAGCATGACGAACGCGCGCGCCAACCCGCGCGGCCGGCTGCGCGTGGACGTGGGCACCTCGGTGGCGCAGTTGCTCATCATTCCGAACCTGGCGGACTTTCATGCCCGCTATCCCGACATCCAGCTGGACCTGGGGGTCAGTGACCGCATCGTCGACCTGATCGGCGACAACGTGGACTGCGTGATCCGCGGGGGCGAGCTGAGCGACCAGTCGTTGGTTGCGCGGCGTGTAGGCAACCTCGAGTTCATCACCGTGGCTTCGCCCGATTACCTGTCCCGCAAGGGCGTTCCCAGCCATCCGCTGGAGATCGAACAGAAGCACGCCAGCGTCATTTACTTCTCGCCCCAGAGCGGGCGGCACTACCCACTGGAGTTCGTCCAGGGTGCGGAATCCATCGACATCACCGGCCCCTACCAATTGAGCGTGAACGAGGCCAACGCCTATGTAACGTCCGTGCTGGCGGGGCTGGGCATCGGGCAGATCACCAGCTTCCAGGCACAGCCGCACCTGCAAAGCGGCGCGCTGGTGCAGTTGTTGCCCGAATGGACGCAGCCGCCGCTGCCCGTGTACGTGGTGTACCCGCCCAACCGCCACCTGAGTGCCAAGGTCCGCGCGTTCGTGGACTGGGCGGCCGAGTTGTTCCAGCGCGAGACGCATCTGCAGCGGATGGCATGAATCCCCCCTGAGCCGCTTCGCGGCATCCCCAGAGGGGGACGCCACCCGTGCCTGGCAAAGCCAGTTCCACGGAGGCATGGTGGAGTCAAGCCCGCTGCGTGCGAGTGGGGCCGCACGCAGGTCGGGGCGTATCCTCACCACGTTCTCAGTCTGTATGCTTGCAGGCATGAGCACCTCAGAGACCCCGCCCCCTGCACCGCCGGCCAGCAAGCCCGCCCAGCCCCGCAACCCCCTGCACGGCGTGACGCTGGAAGCCATGGTGGTGGGCCTGGCCGATTACTTTGGCTGGGATGAGCTGGGGCGGCAGATTCCCATCCGTTGCTTCCAGATCGACCCCAGCGTGGGCTCCAGCCTCAAGTTCTTGCGCAAGACGCCGTGGGCGCGCGAGAAGGTCGAGAGCCTGTACCTTTTCATGCTGCGCGAGCAGAAGCGCCAGGCAGAGGCCCGGCACTGACACGCCCTCGCCGATAACGACTTCCTGCCCGCTGTCCGGCCCGGCCCGACCACCGAACCCACGATGCGCATCCTGTTCATCCACCAGAACTTCCCCGGCCAGTTCAGGCACCTGGCCCCCGCCCTGGCGGCCCAGGGCCACGATGTGCTGGCGCTGGCGATCAACCGCCCCACCGCTGCGCTGCCCGGCGTGAAGGTACTCATGTACCAGCCACAGGCATTGCAGGCACAGGCTGGCACGCCGGAAGATGCGGCGCTGCTGGAGTTGCGCAACAAGATGGTCCGGGGCGAGGCCGTGGCTCGCGTTCTGGAAGGCCTGAAGCAGCAGGGCTATGCGCCCGACGTGGTCTATGCCCATTCCGGCTGGGGCGAGGCGTTCTATGTCAAGGACGTGTTTCCGGACGCCAGGCTGCTGGTGTACGCCGAGTACTTCTACCAATCGGTTGGAGGCGACTCCAACTTCGACCCGGAATTCACCCGCCCGAGCCAGGGGGCTGGGCGAAGGCTGCAGACCAAAAACCTGCACCTCATGCATGCCCTGGTGCATGCGGATCGCGGGGTATCGCCCACGCAGTTCCAACGCGACCGGCACCCCGCCCCGCTGCGCGACAGGATCGAGGTGATCCATGACGGCATCGACACGAGACGCTTTGCCCCATCGGCCACGGCCCAGGTCACCCTGCGCAATGCGGGTGTCACGCTGCGGGCCGAGGACGAGGTCGTCACGTTCGTTGCCCGCGAGCTGGAGCCGTACCGGGGCTATCACATCTTCATGCGGGCGCTGCCCGAACTGCTGGCACGGCGCCCCAATGCGCACGTCGTCATCGTGGGCGGCAGCGGCACGAGCTACGGGGCCGCCGCACCGGCGGGAACAACGTGGCGCCAGATATTCCATGCAGAGGTGGCCGCGCGGATCGACCCCCAGCGGGTGCACTTTGTCGGCAAGCTGCCGCACCATCTGCTCACCCAGCTGATGCAGGTGTCCACCGCCCACGTCTACCTCACCTACCCCTTCGTGCTGAGCTGGTCGATGATGGAAGCCATGAGCATCGGGTG
>NZ_JALEGG010000100.1 GCF_022763525.1 Acidovorax sp. | reverse complement strand
CGCTCCACACGCACCGGGGCACTTTTTTGTTTTTAACGCATGCAAACGAGGGAAGCCCCATGACCGATCTGCTCAAAACCAGCTTGAACCGCCGCACCGTGCTGCAGGCCGCCACCGTGGGTGCCGTGGGCGTGAGCCCGGCTCTGCGCGCCCTCGTGCACGCCCAGGGCTCGGACGCGCCGGAGAAGAAGGAAGTCAAGATCGGCTTCATTCCGCTGACCGACTGCGCCAGCGTGGTGATGGCGTCGGTGCTGGGCATCGACAAGAAGTACGGCGTGACCATCATTCCCACCAAGGAGGCGTCCTGGGCCGGTGTGCGCGACAAGCTGGTGAATGGCGAACTCGACTTTGCCCACGTGCTGTACGGCCTGGTCTACGGCGTGCACCTGGGCCTGGCGGGCCCCAAGAAGGACATGGCCGTCCTGATGAACCTCAACCACAACGGCCAGGCGATCACGCTGTCCAAGAAGCTGGCCGACAAGGGCGCGGTCAACGGTGCGGGCCTGGCCAAGCTGATGGCCAGCGAGAAGCGCGAATACACCTTCGCGCAGACCTTTCCCACCGGCACGCATGCCATGTGGCTTTACTACTGGCTGGCGGCCAACGGCATCAACCCCATGAAGGATGCCAAGGTCATCACCGTGCCGCCGCCGCAGATGGTGGCCAACATGCGCGTGGGCAACATGGACGGCTTCTGCGTGGGCGAGCCCTGGAACCACCGCGCCATCATGGATGGCATCGGGGTGACCGCCGCCACCACGCAGGACATCTGGAAGGACCACCCCGAGAAGGTGCTGGGCACCACATCCGAATTCGTGCAGAAGTACCCCAACACGGCCCGCGCCGTGACGGCCGCCATTCTGGAGGCCGGCAAGTGGATCGACGAGGGCCTGGCGAACAAGAACAAGATGGCCGAGACCATTGCCGGCAAGGCGTACGTGAACACCGGCGTGGACGCCATCAACCAGCGCATCCTGGGCCGCTACCAGGACGGCATGGGCAAGACCTGGGACGACCCCAACCACATGAAGTTCTTCAACGAAGGCACGGTGAACTTCCCTTACCTCACGGACGGCATGTGGTTCCTCACACAGCACAAGCGCTGGGGCCTGGTGAAGGACCATCCCGACTACCTGAACGTGGCCAAGGCCGTGAACCGCATCGACGTCTACAAGCAGGCCGCCGCCGCATCGAAGACGCCGCTGCCCAAGAGCGAGATGCGCACGAGCAAGTTCATGGACGGCGTGGTGTGGGACGGCAAGGACCCTGCCAAGTACGCCGACAGCTTCAAGATCAAGGCGTAAACGCCCTGCCACGCCCACCCAGCACAGGAGAACACCATGGTCAGTGCCGTCTTTCACTCCCCGTTGGATGCAGCCCCCGTGGTTGCACAGAATGCTATGAATAATGCAGCTGGCAGCGCTTCACCCGCAAGCGCCAGAGGCCAAAAACACTCAGCCCCCGCACCGGCATCAAGCTCCACGCCCGCAGTCGCGTCCCCCGCGGGGCGCGACTGGGCGGCTCTGTCACGCAGCTTCTGGATGGCGGTGCTGCCGCCGCTGTGCGGCCTGGCCTTGCTGGTGGGATTGTGGGCGGCTGTCTCGGCCACCACCGGCAACAGCATCCCCGGGCCAGCGGAAACCTGGAAGCAGGCACTGGAGATCTTCAGCAACCCCTTCTACCGCAACGGCCCCAACGACCAGGGCGTGGGCTGGAACGTGCTGATGTCGCTGGAGCGCGTGGCCATCGGTTTTGGCATGGCGGCGCTGGTGGGCATTCCGGCGGGTTTCGTGATCGGGCGCTTTCACTTCCTCTCGCGCATGTTCAACCCGCTCATCAGCCTGCTGCGCCCCGTGTCGCCACTGGCCTGGCTCCCCATTGGCCTGCTGGTCTTCAAGGGCGCCAACCCGGCGGCCATCTGGACCATCTTCATCTGCTCCATCTGGCCCATGATCATCAACACCGCCGTGGGCGTGCAGCGCGTGCCGCAGGACTACATGAACGTGGCCCGCGTGCTGAACCTGAGCGAATGGAAGATCGCCACCAAGATCCTCTTCCCCGCCGTGCTGCCCTACATGCTGACCGGCGTGCGCCTGGCCGTGGGCACGGCCTGGCTGGTGATCGTGGCGGCCGAGATGCTGACCGGCGGCGTGGGCATCGGCTTCTGGGTGTGGGACGAGTGGAACAACCTTAACGTCAAGAACATCATCATCGCGATCTTCGTGATCGGCATCGTCGGGCTGGTGCTGGAGTTCGCACTCATCAAGCTGGCCACCGCATTTACTTTTGAAGAGGTGAAAGCATGAACACGACCACCACGGCAGCATCCGCACACCCCTCCATGAGCACCAAGTTCATCGAGATCCACGGCGTTGAGCAGACCTTCAAGACCGCCAAGGGCCTGTTCCCGGCGTTGCGCAACATCAACCTGACCATCGCCAAGGGCGAGTTCGTGGCGCTGATCGGCCACTCTGGCTGCGGCAAGTCCACGCTGCTGAACCTGATCGCCGGCCTGACCACACCCACCAACGGTTCGCTGCTGTGCGCCAACAAGGAGATCAAGGGCCCGGGCCCCGAGCGTGCCGTGGTGTTCCAGAACCACTCGCTGCTGCCCTGGCTCACCTGCTTCGACAACATCTACTTGGCCGTGGAGCGCGTGTTTGGCGCCAAGGAAACCAAGACCCAGCTCAAGGCCCGCACCGATGCCGCGCTGGCCCTGGTGGGCCTGACGCACGCCGGGCAAAAACGCCCCGGGGAAATCTCCGGCGGCATGAAGCAGCGCGTGGGCATCGCCCGGGCACTGAGCATGGAGCCCCAGGTACTGCTGATGGACGAGCCCTTCGGCGCGCTGGACGCCCTGACGCGCGCCAAGCTGCAGGACGAACTGCTGGAGATCGTGGCCCGCACGCAAAGCACGGTGGTGATGGTGACGCACGATGTGGACGAAGCCGTGCTGCTGTCCGACAAGATCGTGATGATGACCAACGGCCCCGCTGCCACGATTGGCGAGGTGCTGGCCGTGGACCTGCCCCGCCCCCGCAACCGCGTGGAGCTGGCCGAAGACCCGCAGTACGTGCACTACCGCAAGGCGGTGATTGACTTCTTGTACACGCGCCAGGGGCACGTCGAAAAAGCGGCCTGACCTTGCCGCGCAAAAAAATGAGAGCTCTGCCCTTTACGGGGCAGAGCTCTTGTTTTTCGGGGGCGCCTTCAGAGCACTTTCCATACGCGCTGCCCCAGACCAAGGGCCGGCCCGCCGCGCTGGCGGCGCCCCCTTCCCGAACGGAACAGCCATTCGAGAGCAAGGAGAAGTTGCGCGGCCACTCAGGCGGTTGTCTCTAGTGGCTACCGGTGATGTACTGCTCCAGCTGCTCGATGATGAATTTCTGCTCGGAGATGATGTCTTTGACCAGGTCCCCGATCGAGATCATGCCCACGAGCTTGCCGTTGTTGTCCACCACGGGCAGATGGCGCAGGCGGCCCGTGCTCATGATCTGCATGCACTGCTCGCTGGTCTGCTCGGGCCGCACAAAGCGCACCGAGGTGGTCATCACATCCCGCGCCAGCGTGGCGGCTGACGTGCGGCCCAGCAGGGCGATCTTTCGCGCGTAATCACGCTCGGTGAAGATGCCGACGATAGCATCCCCCTCGGTGACCACCAGGGCGCCGATGCCCTTGTCGGCCATGAGCTTGAGCGCGTCGAAAACCGATGCCGTGGGCGCAATGGTGTGGACGGTGGAATCCGGTTTGGACTGCAGAATTTTGGCGACAACGGTCATGAAACCTCCCTCATAAAACCTGAAACAGGTACAGAGAGATTTCAGCCCATAAGCCCAGCGGGCGCAACCCGCACGAGCCCGATTTGCCACGCTTGCGGCCCCGTTGTGGCAACAGCGATGCATCTGTTTCGCCCCTGTTGCATTCGACCTGCAACGAAACAAACTGAAAAGAACCGAAACCGCGGCGAGACGACGCCGCGGGCAGGGGCCGGCACGATACAGCCCATGTTCCACGCAGTAGGCAACACCTCCACACCAGATTTCAACGCCCCCAGCTCAGCAGGCGGGTGGACAGAAACGAGCAGGAAGATTGTTTCCAAAACTGGAACAGATAGTTTGCGACCAACTGGTTTTTCTTCAGTCGCCTGCGGCGTACAGTTCATCCCATCGATGAGCCGAACCCGCAAGGCGACTCACCGAACCCGGTGGGAAGCCAAGCGCAAACGGTGCACGGGATCTTCCCCTCGGCTTTTTTGAGACGCTTTTTAACTTCAAGGATTTTCATCATGAACAAGACCGCACGTTTTCTCGCTGTTGCTGCTGTAGCTGCTTTCGCCTCGGTGGGCGCTCAGGCTGATGAGGCCGATGGCTCGCAATTCGCCCTCAAGTTCGAAACGACCCGCACCCGCGCCGAAGTGATCAGCGAAGCCGCCGCCGCCGCCCAGAACCGCAACCTGGAACCCCTGGGCTCCCGCGTGACGACCTACCAGTCCACGGTCGACCGCGCTGCCGTGCGTGCTGAAGCTGCTGCCCAGGCCATGCGCACCGGCCGCGTGGGCCCCGCAGAAGCCAGCTGATCCGGTGATTGCCGGGTGAGACATCCTTTACCCGGCAGCCCTTTTTTCATTGCTTATCCATTTTTCGCAAATTTTCAGGAGTAACACCATGAACAAGACCGCACGCTTCCTCTCCATCGCCGCTGTTGCCGCTTTCGCTTCGTTTGGCGCCCAGGCCGACGAAGCAGACGCTTCGCAATTCGCCACCCAGTTCGAAACCAACCGCACCCGCGCCGAAGTGCAAACTGAAGCCGCTGCCGTGGCAGCCACCCGCAGCATCGAGCCCCTGGGTTCGCGCGTGGTGACCTACAAGTCCACCGCCGACCGCGCTGCCGTGCGCGCCGAAGCCGCCGAAGCCGTGCGTACCGGCAAGATCTCTGCAGGCGAAGCCGGCTCGCTGTAAGCCTGTCAGCTGCCCTTGCCTGCACCGTAATGCAGGCCGCCTTCGCAGGCGCAAAAAAAGGCCGAGACCCTCCGGGGTCTCGGCCTTTTTCTTTGGCGGACGTGAGGCTTGCTTACTTGCCGGCTCGCGCCTGGGCCACGGCTGCCTGCACTTCCTTCCACAGGCTCTCGCCCACGTTGGCGGCGATGCTGGCGTTCACCGCACTGAGCTTCTCGCGCATGCGGTTGGCTTCGGCGGCGGGCAGCTCGTTCACCTGCATGCCCTTGCCCTTGAGGTCGGCCAAGGCCTTGTCGGCTTCAGCCCGCGTGTCCTGGCGCTCGAAGTCGCGGCTCTTCTTGGCGGCGTCGAGCAGCACCTTCTGCTCGGCCTTCGACAGGCCATCCCAGTACTTCTTGCTCACCAGCACGATCCAGGGACTGTAGACGTGGTTGGTCACGGTGAGGTACTTCTGCACCTCATAGAACTTGCTGGACAGGATGGTGTTGTAGGGGTTCTCCTGGCCGTCGACCGTCTTGGTCTCCAGCGCGGTGAAGAGTTCCGAGAACGGCAGCGGCACGGCATTGGCGCCCAGGGTCTTGAAGCTGTCGAGGAAGACGTTGTTCTGCATCACGCGCAGCTTGATACCGTCCATGTCTTCCAGCTTGTTGACGGGGCGCTTGCTGTTGGTGAGGTTGCGGAAGCCGTTCTCCCAGTACACCAGGCCCACCAGGCCCTTTTCCTGCAGCTTGTCCATCACCTTCTGGCCCACGGGGCCATCCAGCACCACGTCGGCTTCCTTGGCGTTGTTGAAGAGGAAGGGCGTATCCCAGATGGCCATTTCCTTGGTGATGCCCACCAGTGTGGCGGTGGAGCCCACCATCATCTCCTGCGCACCGCCGATCAGCGCCTGCTGCATCTGCACGTCCGAGCCCAGCGCGGCAGCACCGATGGCGCGCACCTTCATCTTGCCGCCCGAAGCCTTTTCCACTTCCTGGGCAAACAGCTTGGTGGCCCGGCCCTGATTGGAGTCCTCGTTCAGGCCGTAGCCAAAGCGGATGATGCGCGGCTTGAAGTCTTGCGCTGCGGCCTGGAAGGAGCAGGTGATGGCAGCAACCGACAGGGCGGCCAGCAGGGTGCGACGGAAAGTTTTCATGGTTGTCTCCATTGGCGAGGGGGAAAGGAAAAAGAGAGTGAAAGGGAGTCAGCGCAGCCAAACCACAGGCGCAGTCACGATCTGGGGAAACACGACCAGCAGCGCCAGGATCAGCACGTAGGTGAAAAGGAAGGGGTTCACGCCCTTGATGACGCTGTGCATCGAGATGCGCCCCACCCCGGCCACCACGTTGAGCACGGTGCCCACGGGCGGCGTGATGAGGCCGATCGCGCCGTTGAGCACGAACATCAGGCCGAAGTACACCGGGTCGATCCCCGCCTTGACGGCGATGGGCAACATCACGGGCGCAAAGATCAGGATGGTGGGCGTGAGGTCCAGCGCCGTGCCGATGAGCACCAGCACAATCATCATCACGGCCATCAACAGGCGCGGGTTCTCCACCAGCGGGCCCAGCCAGCTGGTCAGCACATTGGGCAGGTCGGCCAGCGTGATCATGTAGCTGGCCACTTGGGCACCGGCGCACAAGAACATCACGATGGAAGTCGTCTTGGCCGCGCGCACCAGCACGCCGTAGATGTCGGCCACTTTCATCTCGCGGTGGATGAACAGCGCCACCACCAGCGCGTAGAAGGCGGCCACCACAGCGGCCTCGGTGGGCGTGAACACGCCGGTCTTCATGCCGCCGATGATGATGAGCGGCATCAGCATGGCCCAGAAGGCGCGCGCCGTGGCGCGCAGGCGGTCCTTGATGGGCAAGGGCTCGCCCTGGGGCAAGTCCATGCCGCGCAGCACCCAGCGCCAGGCAAAGATGAGACCCGCGCCCATCATCAGTCCCGGCACGATGCCCGACACAAACAGCGCCGAGATCGAGGTGTTGGTCGTCACGCCATAGATCACGAACGGCATGGACGGCGGAATGATGGGCGCGATGATGCCGCCCGAGGCGATCAGCCCCGCCGACGTGTTCATGGGGTAGCCCTGCTGGCGCATCATGGGCAGCAGAATGGTGGCGAGGGCGGCCGTGTCGGCCAGGGCCGATCCGCTCATGCTCGCCATCAGCACCGCAGCGCCGATGGCAACGTAGCCCAGCCCGCCCCGGATATGCCCCACCCAGGCCTGGGCCATGTCGATGATGCGGCGGCTGATGCCGCCCGAGTTCATCAGCTCACCCGCCAGGATAAAGAAGGGCACGGCCAGCAGCGGAAAGCTGTCCACCCCCGCCACCAAGTTCTGGGCCAGCAGCTGCGTGTCCCAGAAGTCGAGCACCCAGGCCATGCCGGCGCCCGTGAGCACCAGGGCCAGGCCCATGTTCATGCCGGTGCCCATCAGCACCAGCATGCCCAGCGAAAAAACGATAAAAGCCTGCGCTTCGGGTCCCATGGCCATCATCACCTACTCCACCTCGGCGCCATGACCGAGGTCCAGCGGCTTGCGTTGAAACAACTCGATGGTCGCCATCACGCTGATGGCCACCGCGCACAAAAAGGCGGGCAGCGGCAGCAGCGCAGCCGGGTAGGCCATGACCACGGAGCGGCTGCCCATGCCCACCACCACCTGCTGCCAAGCGCCCCAGGCCAGCATGGTGCTGGCGGTGATCACCAGCAGCCGGATCAGGGCCGTCAACACGCCAAAAGCCACCGGGCGCTTGGCCAGCAACCCCGCCAGACTGGTGAAGGCCATGTGCTCACCAGCCGGGTAAGCCGCTGCCGCGCCAATGAACACCATCCAGACGAACAACAGGCGCGACAGCTCTTCGCTGGCCGCCACGCCGCTGCCAAAGCCGTAGCGCAGCACCACGTTGATGAACACGGCCACGGCCATCACGCCCAGGCAACTGGCCATGAGCACCTGGGAGATCCGGGCAAAGCGGCTCTGCGGCACGGCATGTTGTGCGGGGGAACTCATGCGGTCTCCTTCGTGGCCAGCCAGGCCGAGGCCTGCTGTTGCAGGGTGGGCAGGTCCAGCAACGCATCCAGGCGCAGCACGCCCGTTTCGCCCACGGGGGATTCCAGCGTGGCGAACTGGCTGTCCACCAGCGCGCTGGAGAAAAAATGGGTGTCCGCACGGGCGGCCACACGTTGGCCGGCGTTGGCGCGGTCGATCTCCAGAAAGACAAACCGCAGCCCGGGGCAGGCATTGCGCAAGCGGTCCCGGTAGACCCTCTTGAGCGCAGAGCAGGTCAGCACCGCGCCCCGGGGCTGGGCTTGCAGCAGTTGCCCCAAGGTGGTCAGCCAGCCTTCACGGTCTGCGTCAGTCAGGGCAATGCCCTGGCGCATCTTTTCGCGGCTCGCGGGGCTGTGGTGGTCATCCCCTTCGATCAGGGGCAGGCCCTCGGCCTGTGCCAGGGCAGAACCCAGGCTCGACTTGCCGCAGCCCGCCACGCCCATGACAACCACAAAAGCCGGAGACGGATGAAAACTCATATTGGTAGCGCTATCCAAACAATTCACAAAAAAGGCATCCGTCTGGATGCCGCACAAACTTTGGCGACTTCTGCAACTTCATCGAAAATGGCTTCGTTTGCCTTGCCCCACCGTTTGGACAGCGCTATCCTAACCAGGTCCTCCCCAAGCCCCATGAGGGTTAACCCTTGAACAAACCCGAGACAAAACGCCGGTCCAGCGGCCGCATCACGCTGAGCGACGTCGCCAAGGCCGCCGAGGTCAGCCCCATCACCGCGTCCCGCGCCCTGCGTGGCGAACGTGGCGTGGCCCAGGAACTGGTGCAGCGCGTGAAGGACGCCGTCCAGCGTCTGGGCTACGTGCCCGACCCTGCGGCCCGTGCATTGGCATCGCAGCGCAGCGTGCAGGTGCCGGTGCTGGTGCCCCTGCTGTCCAACGCGCTGTTCGTGGACGTGCTGGAGGCCGTGCACCGCGCGCTGTTTCCGCACGGCTACCAGGCGTTGATCGGCGTGACGCACTACGACCCACAGGAGGAAGAACAGCTGCTGCGCACCTACCTGGCCCATCGCCCCGCGGGCCTGCTGGTCACCGGCTTCGACCGCACCGAGGCCGCGCGCCAGATGATCGCCGCCAGCGGCGTGCCCTGTGTGCACCTGATGGAGTTGACCTCGGCCCCGGGCGTCTACTGCGTGGGCTTTTCGCAGCAGGATGCAGGCTACGTCATGACAGCCCACCTGCTGACAAGGGGCCGCCGGCACATCGCTTTCGTGGCCGCCCAGCTGGACCCGCGCACCATGCAGCGCGCCGAAGGCTACCGCCAATGCCTGAAGGAAGCCGGCCTGTACGACCCCAAACTGGAACTGCTCAGCCCGCAGCCTTCGTCCATGCGCCTGGGCGGTGAATTGCTGGAGGAGCTGTTGCGCACCCGGCCCGGCGTGGACGCCGTGTTCTTTTGCAACGATGACCTGGCCCAGGGCGGCCTGCTGGCAGCACAGCGGCTGGGCCTTTCGGTGCCGGGCCAGGTGGCGATTTCGGGGTTCAACGATCTGGCAGGCAGCGACCAGATGCTGCCCCCGCTCACCACCGTGCGCACACCCCGCTCAGCCATTGGCGAGGCCAGCGCAGGGATGCTGCTGGCGCTGATGCGCGGCGAGACGCCCGAGCGCAATTCGGTGGACCTGGGGTTTGAGTTGACGGTGCGCGGGAGTACGTAACCCACCTGAGCCGCTGCGCGGCGTCCCCGCAGGGGGGACGCCACCGGTGGCCTGGCGAAGCCATTTCCACAGTCGCACTGACAATGGGGTTGCGACGGCTGCGCTCAGGCCGCCGCCAGAGTCTCCTGCGGCGACACTGCTTTCATCTCCTTGCGCAGCGCCACCGCATCGCGCGCGTGCGCGGGGGCTGAGGCGTCGATGCGGAACACGCGCACCGTCTCGGTCATGGTCTGCGCTTGGCCGCTGAGCTGCATCGCCGATGCCGCGTTTTCCTCCACCAGGGCGGCGTTCTGTTGCGTGATCGTGTCCAGCTGCGCCACGGCGGCATTGATCTGCGAGATGCCGCTGAGCTGCTCGTCAGACGCACTGTGAATCTCGCTGATCAGCGTGTTCACCCGCCGCACCAGCTCCAGCGATTCGGCCATCGTCTTCTGGGCTGCATCGGTCTTCCGGTGCCCTTCGCTCACCTTGGCCGCCGAGTCGTCGATGAGCTGGCGGATCTCCTTGGCGGCCGAGAGGGTGCGGTGCGAGAGGCTGCGCACCTCGGATGCCACCACCGCGAACCCGCGGCCCTGCTCGCCTGCCCGCGCGGCTTCCACGGCAGCGTTGAGCGCGAGGATGTTGGTCTGGAACGCGATGGAGTCGATAAGTTGCGTGATTTCGCTGATGCGGCTGGAGGCCGCCTGGATCTGCTGCATGGTGTCGGCCACGCCGTCCACGGCTTCGCTGCTGCGCTCGGACACTTGCGTGGCCTGGGTTGCCAGTGTGGACGCCTGGCGGGCCGATTCAGCTGTCTGCTTGACGGTCCCGGTGATTTCCTCCATCGACGCCGCTGTCTGCTCCAGGTTGCCGGCCTGGGCTTCCGTGCGTTCCGACAGGTCCTGGTTGCCCTGGGCAATCTCGCGGGTGGAGACCTGCAT
This sequence comes from Acidovorax sp., assembly GCF_022763525.1. Taxonomy (GTDB): domain Bacteria; phylum Pseudomonadota; class Gammaproteobacteria; order Burkholderiales; family Burkholderiaceae_C; genus Acidovorax. The sequence continues at coordinate 3,228 of NZ_JALEGG010000100.1, read as the reverse complement.
GTGCTCACTCTGGACCCGGGCGTCGCGCACGATGGACAGCAGGTTCACGTTGAGCTGCGCCAGCGCTTTTTGCAACTGGCCGGCCGTATCGGTGCGGGACGCAGAGATTTTTTGCGTCAAATCCCCCGCCGCCATGCGATTGGCCCAGCGCAGCATCTGGGACAACGGCGCCACGTTGGACCGGTGCATGTAGGCTGCCGTGCACAGGGCCAGCACCACCGCGCCGAGCCAGGCCAGTGCGGCAGCGAAGGTCATGGTGTGGCCGCCCGCCAATGCCGCACCCCAAGACGCCAGCACCGGCAGCAGAGTGCACAGCACCGAGCGGCCGGCCGGCCCCGGCTGAACGGCCCGGCCCAGGCGGGCGAGCGGGGTATTGCGCAGCACCCGTCCTTCGCGCAGGGTGTGAACCAGCTTGCCGGCCTGCTTCTCGGCCCGCATCTGTTGGTAAAGCCGCTCGGCGCCCTGGATCTGCTCGCGTGAGGCCTCGGTGCGCACCGACATGTAGCCCGTGGGCTGGTCGCCCTGCATGAGCGGCGTCACGTTGGCCATCACCCAATAGAAGCTGCCGTCCTTGCGCCGGTTCTTGACCGGGGCGGACCAGGGCGTGCCGCTGGCAATGGTCTGCCACATGTCCCTGAAGGCCTCTTCGGGCATATCGGGGTGTCGGATCAGGTTGTGGGGCTGGCCTAGCAACTCTTGCTGCTGGTAGCCGCTCACCTCGATGAACGCCGGATTGCAGTAGAGGATGCGGCCCTTGAGGTCGGTGGTGGAAACCAGCGTCTGGCCGGTGGGAAAGGGATATTCGTGGGAGCTGACGGGCAGGTTGACGCGCATGAACAAACTCCTCCCTCAAGAAACTTCGGTGTCGGCAGGCCCGGGTGCAAAGGCGTGCACCGTTTCGCCGTCGCATTCAAAACATCCTAATGCAGCGTTCCTTGGAAACCAACGGGTTTATGCCACGACCGGGCAAGAAATCCCCAAGCCGGTGCAATGCACCAATTCCAGGCTTGCGATTGGGGTCGCAGCGCACCTTGCCGGCTCACGCCACCGGTTCGAATACAAAACTGATAGCAGCTGGCGCTTTCTCATACTGGGCTTGCAGCGCTTCTGGCCTTGAAAGGCCTCAGGCACCGAACTGGCACAGCCATTGCTTTAAATGGGTGCAGCCAATGCAGGCTGCGTTGGGCCCGGTGCAACGAAGGATTGGGCACAAAGACGTCGGCGTCTTCACGGAACGCGCAAGCGCGGTCCGTGCAGGCGCCTTTTTTATTGGGTTTGTTGGCAGGTGCGCGGGTTCTGGCCGCAGCGGCAGGGTGCCGCCCCACGGCCTTTGCCAACCCGCCGTCCTGCGCACGATTGCATTGCCATGCTCCAATTTCGCGAGTTCCTCAAATCCGGCCACGCACCCACGCTGTGGTCCTCGTTCCTGTACTTCGGCTTTTCCTGCGCCATCTGGGTGATCAACGGGGCCATGGCGCCGTTCATCCGCGACAGCTTCTCGCTCACGCCAACGCAGATGGGGATGATGCTCTCCATCCCCATTTTCGCGGGCGCGCTGATGCGGTTTCCGCTGGGCATCCTGGCGCAGTACATCGGGCGCAAGAACGCCACGCTGGTCGAGATGGCCGGCATCTTCGTGGCCATGGGCTACGGCTATCTGTTCGTGCATTCGTACAACGACCTGCTCGCCATGGGCATCCTGCTGGGCGTGGCGGGTGCCAGTTTTGGCGTGGCGCTGTCGCTGGGCTCGGGCTCGTTCCCGCCGCGCTACAAGGGCCTGGCCATGGGCATCGTGGGGGCGGGGAATGTGGGCACGGCCGTGGCGGCCCTGCTGGCCCCCATGCTGGCGCAGAAGTTTGGCTGGCAGGCCGTGTACGGCTTTGCGGCCGTGAGCGTGGCCGTGCCCGCGTTGGTGATGGCGGTATATGCCAAGGAGCCGCCCGACCTCGCACCCCACGCCAGCTTCCGTGAGCACATCGCCTGCCTGTTTGAAAAAGACGGCTGGGCCTTCAGCCTGATCTACGCCGTGACCTTTGGCGGGTTCATCGGCCTCACCACCTTTCTGCCCAGCTATTTCTACGACCAGTTCGGCGTGAGCAAGGTGGCCGCTGGCCAGCTCACGATGATGGCCGCCTTCCTGGGGGCGGCGCTGCGCATCTTTGGCGGCTGGCTTTCGGACCACTGGGGCGGGGTGAACACCCTCACGGGCGTGCTGGCGATCACGGCCGTCAGCATGGTGCTGTGCGGCCTGGCCGAAAAATCCCTGCCCGTGACCGTGCTGCTGTTCCTGGTGTGCTTCGCGGCCCTGGGGGCTGGCAACGGCGCATTGTTCCAGCTGGTTCCGCTGCGCTGGCCCTTGGCTACGGCGGTGGCGGGCTCGATGATTGGCGAGATCGGCGCGCTGGGCGGCGGCCTGATCCCGAATGGCATGGGCATCTCGCGCCAGTACACCGGCACGTATCTCTGGGGCTTTGTTGGCATTGCCGCCTGCGCGCTGGCCATGCTGCTGTTGCTGCGCGTGATGCAGATCCGCTGGACGCGGACCTGGGCGGAAAAGGGCGGTCGGGCACGCAGTGCCTGAGCTGGCGCAGCCAGCCAACGCGCAGCGTTGCCCGCACTTTCGCTAGAAGGGTGGACGTGCGCGTAGCGCATGACGTGCGGTAGCACGTAAGCGCGCAGCGCTTACCGAACTTTCGCTAAAAGGGCGGTCGGGCACGCAGTGCCTGAGCTGGCGCAGCCAGCCAACGCGCGCCGTTGCCCGCACTTTCGCTAGAAGGGTGGACGTGCGCGCAGCGCGTGAACGGTGACGGCAACACCAGCCCCCGTTCGGGCCGAGCCTGTCGAAGCCTTCCGCCCGGATTTCGCAGGCACCGGCCCCGACGGCAAAGGTGAAAATCCAAGAAAAATAGGCTCTGGCTCTTATCCAGCAAGCGCGTCAAGCTATCTTTTTTGCAGCAAACCGCAGCCCGTTACCGCGGCAAGAACAACAGCCAGTAGATCAGCAACAGATTCACCAGCACGCTCACGGCCAGCGCGATCTTCCACAGCGCCGTGGCGTCGCGTTGCATCAGAGGCTGCGGACCGGGAGCCGACAGCGGGCGCGAGGCGCCGCGCTCCAGCGCCAGCAGCAGTTCCTCGGCGGTCTCGAACCGGTGGGCGCGGTTGCGGGCCACGGCCTTCAGGGCGATGTGGTCCAGCCAGATGGGAACGCTGGGGTTGTGGCGGCTG
>NZ_JALEGG010000099.1 GCF_022763525.1 Acidovorax sp. | reverse complement strand
GGCCCTGCGGCACGGCGGCGCCAGGGCCATAGCCGCCGGGCCGCGCCCCGCTCCGCTGGGGGTGCGCCTAAAATGGCCGGTTTTTCACCCGCGCTCTGCCGCCCTGCCCATGCCCAAGGCCCCTGCATCCCCCGCTCCTTTAGCCGAACCCGCCAGCTATGAGGCGGCGCTGGAAGAGCTGGAGCAACTCGTGGCCCGCATCGAATCCGGGCAGCTGCCCCTGGACCAGATGCTCGCTGGCTACCAGCGCGGCGCGGCGCTGCTGGCCTTCTGCCGCCAGCGGCTTGAAGCCGTCCAGGACCAGATCAAGGTGCTGGACGAAGGGCAACTGCAACCCTGGAGCCAGGAATGAGCGCGGTGCCCGTGACTTCCTCCGTTACCCCGTTCACCCAGGCCCTGGACATGGCCCCGTGGAGCCAGAACCACCTTCAACGCGTGGAGCAGGCCCTGTCGCAATGGGTGGGCACGGACGCTCCCGCCGGGCTGGGCGACGCCATGCGCTACGCCGTGCTCGATGGCGGCAAGCGCCTGCGGCCCCTCTTGGTGCTGGCGGCGCACGAGGCGGTCTGCAGCAGCGCGCCGGGCCCTGCGAACGCAGACACCGCCACGCGCCAGGCGATGGACGACGCGGCCCTGCGGGCAGCGTGCGCGGTGGAATTGATCCACGCCTATTCGCTGGTGCACGACGACATGCCCTGCATGGACAACGATGTCCTGCGCCGCGGCAAGCCCACAGTGCATGTGCAGTTCGGCGAGGCCCAGGCTCTGCTGGCGGGTGATGCGCTGCAGGCGTTTGCCTTCGAGCTCCTTACGCCTGACCACTCTCTCATCCCGGCGTCCACCCAGGCTGCGCTGTGCCGGCTGCTGGCGCGTGCGGCCGGCTCGGCTGGCATGGCGGGCGGGCAGGCGATCGACCTGGCCAGCGTAGGGGTGGCCCTGACCGAGGCGCAGCTGCGCCAGATGCACCGCCTCAAGACCGGCGCACTGCTGCAAGGCAGCGTCCTCATGGGCGCCCTCTGCGGCCAGGCCCAGGGCGCGGCGTACGACGCGCTCTCCGACTACGGCGCGGCGGTGGGGCTGGCGTTCCAGGTGGTAGACGACATCCTGGATGTGGTGGCCGATTCGGCCACGCTGGGCAAGACGGCGGGCAAGGATGCCGCCGCCGACAAGCCCACCTACGTGTCCCTGCTCGGTCTGGCGCCCGCGCAAGCCTACGCGCAGCAACTGCTGGCCGAGGCGCACGCGGCCCTGGCGCGCAGTGGCCTGCCCGACACGCGAGCGCTGGCGGCGCTGGCCGACATGGTGGTGCGGCGCTCGCACTGATGTGCTCCGATGCACACTGAGTTCAATGCCAAATCGGCCTCTGGCGCTTGTCTGACAAGCGCTACCAGCTATTAAAAGAATAGTAATGTCCACGAAGCCCTATCCCCTGCTGCAGACCATCAACGACCCGGCGGACCTGCGCCAGCTCTCGCGCGCGGACCTCAAGGTCCTGGCCACGGAGCTGCGTGGTTTTGTCATCGACAGCGTCTCGCAGACGGGCGGGCACCTGAGCTCCAACCTGGGCACGGTGGAGCTGACGGTGGCGCTGCACCACGTCTTCAACACCCCCGAGGACCGCCTGGTGTGGGACGTGGGCCACCAGACTTACCCGCACAAGATTCTCACGGGTCGGCGCGATCGCATGCACACCCTGCGCCAGCTCGGCGGTATCTCGGGCTTTCCGCAGCGGGCCGAAAGCGAATACGACACCTTCGGCACCGCGCATTCGTCCACCAGCATCTCGGCCGCGCTGGGCATGGCGCTCGCCGCCAAGCGCAAGGGCGAGCACCGCCATGCGGTCGCCATCATCGGCGACGGCGCCATGACCGCCGGCATGGCGTTTGAGGCACTGAACAATGCGGGCGTGGCCGACTGCAACCTGCTGGTCGTGCTCAACGACAACGACATGAGCATCAGTCCGCCCGTGGGCGCGCTCAACCGCTACCTGGCACAGCTGATGAGCGGGCAGTTCTACGCCAAGGCGCGCGACGTGGGCAAGAGCGTGTTGCGCAACGCGCCGCCCTTGCTGGAGCTGGCCAAGCGGCTGGAACAGCAGGCCAAGGGCATGGTGGTGCCTGCCACGCTGTTCGAAAAATTCGGCTTCAACTACATCGGCCCCATCGACGGGCACGACCTGGACTCCCTCATCCCCACGCTGGAGAACATCAAGAGCCTCAAGGGTCCGCAGTTCCTGCACGTGGTCACCAAGAAGGGCCAGGGCTACAAGCTGGCCGAGGCCGACCCCGTGGCCTACCATGGCCCCGGCAAGTTCGACCCGGCCGTGGGCCTGGTCAAGAGCAGCACCGCGCCCAAACTCACGTTCACCCAGGTCTTCGGCCAGTGGCTGTGCGACATGGCTGCCAAGGATGAGCGCCTCGTCGGCATCACTCCGGCCATGCGCGAAGGTTCGGGCATGGTCGAGTTTGAAAAGCGCTTCCCCGAGCGTTACTACGACGTAGGCATTGCCGAGCAGCACGCCGTCACGTTTGCCGCCGGCATGGCCTGCGAGGGTGTCAAACCCGTCGTGGCCATCTACTCCACCTTCTTGCAGCGCGGCTACGACCAGCTCATCCACGACGTGGCGCTGCAGAACCTGCCCGTGGTGTTTGCGCTCGACCGCGCGGGCCTGGTGGGAGCGGACGGCGCCACGCACGCGGGCGCGTACGACATCCCGTTCGTGCGCTGCATTCCCAACATGGGCATGGCCTGCCCCGCCGATGAGCGCGAGTGCCGCCAGCTGCTCACCACCGCGTTCGAGCAGGACCACCCCGTGGCCGTGCGCTATCCCCGCGGCAGTGGTGCGGGCGCCATCCCGCTTGCTTCACTGGAAGGCCTGCCGTACGGCAAGGGCGAAATCCGCCGCGAACGCAAAGGCCACGACACGCATGGGCCTCGCATCGCCATCCTGTCGTTTGGCACCCTGCTGTATCCGGCCCTGGAGGCCGCAGAGGCGCTGGACGCCACGGTGGTCAACATGCGCTGGGCCAAGCCGCTGGACGAAGCGTTGCTGCGGGACGTGGCCGAGCGCCACGATGCGCTGGTCACCCTGGAAGAGGGCGCCATCATGGGCGGTGCCGGCAGCGCCGTGACCGAAGCCCTCAACGGGATGGGCATCGTGCGCCCGGTGCTGCAGCTCGGCCTGCCTGACGTGTTCATCGAGCACGGTGACCCCGCGCGGCTGCTGGCCCTGCAGGGGCTGGATGCCGATGGCATCGAGCGGTCCATCCGCCAGCGGTTCGTGCCGGCACAGCCGGCTGCGCGCGTGGCCTGAACACCGGCTCCGCGCATCGGGGTGCGCTCGCGACAGAACACGGTCTGGATTGACCTGGGTCCGGATGCTTGCAGAACCCTGAAGGTATGGTGATGGCGGCGGACTTTCGCGGGAAAACCCCCAAAAGTCCCCTGGGTCATGTTCCTACAATGAACCCGGCTCAAAAGTCCTTGGCGCGCCGCGCACGCTGCGTGCCCAAGTTGTGAAATCACTATATCGGAGAGAACCTCATGGATCGTCGTTCCATCATCAAGCAGGCGGGCATTGCCGGTGTGCTGGCCGCAGGTGCCGCACCCGCCGTTCACGCCCAGGCCGCCATCCGCTGGCGTCTGGCTTCCAGCTTCCCCAAGTCGCTGGACACCATCTACGGTGGTGCTGATGTGTTCGCCAAGGCCGTCAAGGCGATGTCTGGCGGCAAGTTTGAAATCTCCGTGCACGCTGGCGGCGAGCTGATGCCTCCCTTCGGCGTGATGGACGGCGTGCAGCAAGGCACCGTCGAGATGTGCCACACCGTGCCGTACTACTTCTACGGCAAGAACCCCGCGTTCGCGCTGGGCTCGGCGATTCCCTTTGGCTTCAATGCCCGCCAGATGAACGCCTGGATGCTGCATGGCAATGGCCGCAAGCTGATGAACGAGTTCTACGCGAACTTCAACGCCATCAGCTTCGCTGGCGGCAACACTGGCACCCAGATGGGTGGCTGGTACCGCAAGGAGATCAAGTCACCTGCCGACTTCAAGGGCATGAAGATGCGCCTGGGCGGCGGCCTGGTGGGTGAAGTGATGCAGAAGCTGGGTGCCGTGCCCCAGAGCATCCCCGGCGGCGAAATCTACCAAGCCCTCGAAAAGGGCACGCTGGATGCAGCCGAGTGGGTGGGCCCCTACGACGACCAGAAGCTGGGCTTCAACAAGGTGGCTCCGTTCTACTACTACCCCGGCTGGTGGGAAGGCGGCCCCGAAGTGGACTTCTTCGTCAACCAGAAGGCGTTTGACGGCCTGTCGGCCGAAAACAAGGCCATCATCGAAGCGGCAACCAACGTGGCCCACATCGACATGCTGGCCAAGTACGACGCACTGAACCCCACGGCCCTCAAGCAACTGGTGGCCGCCAAGACCAAGGTGCTGCCGTTCTCGCAAGCCGTGATGGACGCTTCGTTCAAGGCTTCGATGGAAGTGTTCGCCGAAAACGACGCGAAGAGCCCCGAGTGGAAGAAGATCTACGCCGACATGCGTGCCTTCCAACGCGACCAAGTGCTGTGGTTCCGCTTCGCCGAATCGCGCTACGACTCGTTCATGTCCTCGCAAAAGCTCTAATCAAGCTGATCGAGTTGATGGAGGTGGCGGTGCAAACTGCCACCCCGATCCTCTGGAAACCCGCCTGTCTGCCGACGGCGGGTTTCTTTTTTTGGGGGGCGCAAAGGGCTCCCGGCACGCGGGGTAAAAGCCTCGCGGACTGCTTCGACAAGCTCAGCATGAACGGATGCTGGTTTTCGAGGGCTCCCTCAACGCAGCTGCCCGTTCGGCTGCGCCTGTGAAAGTCGCTCCCAGCGCTTCGACAGGCTCCCCATGAGCGGAGGCCCCTTTCAAGGGCCATCTCCAACACCGTCCTCCCGTTCGGGCTGAGCCTGCCGAAGCCTTGCGCAGCGCTCAGCATGCGAGGCTGCGAGTGAGCTGCTGCCTCGGCCCCGGCTTGGCCATGATGCGCCGGGCATTCTCGCTCGCGCGTGCAGTGCTTGCGGGGGCACCTAACCGGAGACCCACCAGTGCGTCAGGGACAGGCAACCGCTGCGGGCCTGGAGCACTTTGAACAGGTTCTTAGGGCATTGGCAAGGGCGCAGGGGGGGGCGGTGCGCACGCAGAGGGTGGCTGCGACGATGGAAAGGCGAATGCTCCAGGTGCGTGGATGCCCAGGGTGAAGAAGTGACGGCCCCGCCTGCTCGATTCCAAAGGGCAAAAAGAAAACTCCGCAGCGGGCATCCCGTCTGCGGAGTTTTTTTGTGCACCCGGGCACGCGACCCGGGGCTTGGTTCGACGACGGGGCTTGCCGCGGTAGTGCGGTCACCCGTTACTTTTTCTCGTTGGCCATCGAGTCCTGCAGTGCCTTCAGCGGATCGTCGGCGGCCGGAGCGGCATCCGAGGCCGGGGCCGATGCGCCATCCATGCCTGCGGTCGGGTCGGCGGCCTCGGGGGCTGCATCGGGCATGGCCGCTTCCATTTCCATCCGGACCTTGTCCAGGTCGTAGACCTCTTCCTTGTCCAGCCCGCTGGAGACGATGCCGGGGAAGGCGATGATCAGGCCCACCATCATCAGCTGGATGCACAGGAAGGGAATGGCGCCCCAGTAGATCTGCGGGGTGGTGACCGGCGCGATCATCTTCTTGGTGACCTTGTCCATGTACTCCTTGGCCGGGGCCACGCTGCGCAGGTAGAACAATGCGAAGCCGAATGGCGGGTGCATGAACGAGGTCTGCATGTTCACGGCCAGCAGCACGCCGAACCAGATCAGGTCAATGCCCAGCTTGTGCGCCACGGGGGCCAGCAGGGGCACCACGATGAAGGACAGCTCAAAGAAGTCCAGGAAGAACGCCAGGAAGAACACCATGATGTTCACGACGATCAGGAAGCCCAGCTGGCCGCCGGGCAGGCCGGTCAGCAGGTGTTCCACCCACAGCGGGCCGTCCACACCCTGGAAGGTGAGGCCGAACATCGTGGCACCCACCAGGATGAACACCACGAAACACGACAGCTTGGTGGTCGTCGTCACGGCCTGCTTCAGCAGCGAGAAGGACAGACGGCCGCGGATGATGGCCATGATGCCCGCGCCCAGCGCGCCCATGGCGCCGCCTTCGGTGGGCGTTGCCACGCCCAGGAAGATGGTGCCCAGCACCAGGAAGATCAGCAGCAGCGGAGGAATCAGCACGAAGGTCACGCGCTCCGCAGCACGCGAAAGCAGGCCCAGGCGGGTGATCTTGTTGATGCTGGCGGCCACGAAGGCCAGCGCCACGCCAAAGCACATGGACACGACGATGGTTTCGTCCAGCGCCACCTTCTCCACGGTTTCGCCCGACCACCAGCTGTGCAGCGCCGGCATGTTCTTGGCCACGTAGATCGATGCGGCCACGCAGATGCCGGTCAGTACGGCCAGGGACGTCACACCGCTCTTGCCGTTGTCGTCGCGCAGGGTGCGCGCTTCGGGGGGCAGGGCGGGCACCCATTGGGGCTTGAAGATCGCCAGCAGGATCACATACAGCGCGTAGAAGCCGGTCAGCATCAGGCCGGGCAGGAAGGCGCCCTTGTACATGTCGCCGACGCTGCGGCCCATCTGGTCGGCAATGATGATCAGCACCAGCGAGGGCGGAATGATCTGCGCCAGCGTGCCCGAGGCAGCGATCACCCCCGCTGCCAGTCGCCGGTCGTAGCCGTAGCGCAGCATGATGGGCAGCGAGATCAGACCCATCGAGATCACCGACGCGGCCACCACGCCTGTGGTGGCGGCCAGCAGCGCGCCCACGAAGATCACGGCCAGCGCCAGGCCGCCGCGGATGGGGCCGAACAGCTGGCCGATGGTGTCCAGCAGGTCTTCCGCCATCCCGCTTCGCTCCAGGATGAGCCCCATGAGCGTGAAGAACGGAATGGCCAGCAGCGTGTCGTTCTGCATGATGCCGAAGATGCGCAGCGGCACCGCTTGCAGCAGCGCCTCGGGCAGCACGTTCAGTTCGATGCCGATGAAGGCAAAGAACAGGCCGCAGGCGCCCAGGCTGAACGCAACGGGGAAGCCCACCAGCAAGAAACAGATCAGCCCCGCGAACATGATCGGGGCGAGGTTGTGTGCAATGAATTCCATGGTGTGTGCTCCGCTCAGACGGCTTCGGTCTTGTTGTTCTTGCCGTTGCCCTTGGCGGCTTCCGCCAGGTTGCGGATGGATTCGGCGAGCTCTTCTTCAGCCGTCTTTTCGGTTCTCTTGACTGTCGGATCCTCGATGAGGCCTTTCAGGAAGCCCACGCGCTTGATGAGCTCGGAGATGCCTTGCAGCCACAGCAGTGCAAAACCCAGGGGCATCATCAGGTACACGGGCCAGCGGATCAGGCCGCCTGCGTTGTTGGACATTTCACCCGAAGCCAGTGCGCGCGTGAAGAACGGGATGCCGTACCACAGCACGGCAGCGCACATGGGCGTGAGGAAGGCGATGTAGCCAAACACATCGATCCAGATCTGCGTGCGCTTGGAGAAGCGGCTGGACACCACATCCACCTTCACGTGCTCGCCCTGCAGCAGGGTGTAGCCTGCCGCCAGCAGGAACGAGGCGGCGAACAGATACCACTGCACTTCGAGGAAGGCGTTGGAGCTGATGTTGAACGCCTTGCGCACCACAGCGTTCACGCCGCTGATGATCGTGGAGGCCAGGATCAGCCAAACCACATATTTGCCGACCTGGGTGTTAACCCAGTCGATCCCCCTTGATAACTTCAATAGAGCCTGCATGGTGTCTCCAATAAAAAGGCTTTGCGTGCGAGGTGCCCGCAGGGCGCTGGTGGGCGCGCAAGCGGGACAAACTTTTACAACGGCGCGATTCTACGGAGCACTGTAGGCGGAGCCTGACGGCAGCGTGACGGTGTTATCCCGCAGCCAGTGCTGATTCTTTAGCTATTGAAAACGTAGCAATTAGGGTTTCTTCCTAGGTTTGGAGGAACCCTTTTGGACCGCAAAACGCCACCAGGGCAGCATCCTGCTCATGGCCAGCACCTCGCCGCAATGCCAGGGGCTGTAGCCGGGCAGGGTGGCCATCTGGGCCAGCCATTCAGGGGACTGCAGCAGCGTGCGCAGTGCCAGGGTGGCGGGCTGGTCCAGGCTGGCCTTCAGGCAGGCGAGGTGGTAGCGCTCGTGCACCAGCGGGACGAAGTCCAACCCTCGGGTCCGCGCAGCCAACTCGATGCCCATGCCGACATCGGCCGCTCCCGCTGCGATGGCTTGGGCCACTGCGGTGTGAGAAGGTTCATCGGACTCGTAGCCTTGTAGCGAACTCGCGGCCAGCCCGCCCTGTGACAGCAGGTCATCGAGCAGCACGCGGGTGCCGGTGCCCAGCGCCCGGTTGAGAAAGCGAGCACCGGAGCGGGCCACGTCGGCCAGGCCGTGGAGCCCGAGCGGGTTGCCCGGCGCCACGATGAGGCCCTGCGTGCGCTGGGCGAAGCCGATGATCTTGTGCAGCCCGGGCTGCAGCAGCGGCTTGTAGGTGCGTGCGGTCAATGAATCGGCGGCGGGTTGCTCCACCGTGTGAAAACCTGCCAGGGTGCAGCGTCCCTCGTTCAGCGCGCGGATCGCGTCCACGCTGCCGGTGAAGCGGATGTCCAAGTGCAGCGCGCCGCTGTCGGCCTGCGCGGCCGCGTGCGAGCGCAGCGCCACCAGCGCGTCGTCATGGCTGGCGTACAGCGTCAGCACATGGGCCTGGGGGTCGAAGGCCACGGCAAACGCCCGCTCCAGGTCCGCATGCAGCGCGGCGATCTGCGGCGCCAGCCGCGCCTGGGCCTGGCGCTCGGCCCACAGAAGCTTGGTGCCGAACTCGCTGAGCTGGGCCGACTGGCCCTTGCCCCACACGATCAGCTCGCCGCCAAGCTGCTCTTCCCAGCGCTTGAGGGCACCCCAGACGTGGCGGTAGGACAGGCCCAATGTGCGTGCGGCGCCCGAGATGGAGCCTTGCTCGGCCACGGCCTGCAGCAGTTCGGGCAGCGGATTGCGGATGAGCGCACTACCGGCATCGCGGCTGAGCGTGTAGTGAAGTTGGACCCTATGCACGGACGTTCATATCGCTGGATATTGGCGGGGTGCCTACGATAGCCCAGTTCAACAGGGCCACCATGTCCACACTTTCGGAAAGCGCGAGCACAGCGCTGCAACTCACCCTCTCGTACGACCCCGTTTTGTGGACCATCGTGGGCCGATCCCTTTCCGTCAGCGCCACCGCGTGTCTTGTCGCTTGCGGCGTGGGTCTGGTGCTGGGCGCCTGGCTCGGGGTTGCCCGCTTCGCCGGCCGCGGTGCCGTGCTGGCCGTGCTCAACACCTTGCTGGCGGTGCCCTCGGTGGTGGTGG
>NZ_JALEGG010000098.1 GCF_022763525.1 Acidovorax sp. | reverse complement strand
ATCAGCCCGAACAGTGCGCGCAGGTTGGCAAACTGCTGCCAGTCATCCCCCGGCATTTTGTTGATGAGCGACCCCTTGCCGTACACCACCTCGTCGTGCGAGAGCGGCAGCACGAAGTTTTCGTTGAAGGCATAGACCATCGAGAACGTGAGCTTGTGGTGGTGGTAGCGGCGGTGGATCGGGTCTTCCTTCATGTACGCCAGGCAGTCGTGCATCCAGCCCATGTTCCACTTCATGCCAAAGCCCAGGCCGTTCATCTCGATGGGGCGCGACACCATGGGCCAGGCGGTGGATTCCTCGGCAATGCTCACGGTGTCGGGGTGGTCGCGGTAGAGCGAGCGATTGAGGTGCCGCAGGAATTCGATGGCTTCCAGGTTTTCGCGCCCGCCGTGGCGGTTGGGGATCCACTGGCCGTGCTCGCGTGCGTAGTCGAGGTACAGCATGGACGCCACCGCGTCCACGCGCAGGCCGTCCAGGTGGTACTTGTCGAGCCAGAAGAGGCCCGAAGACACCAGAAAGCTGCGCACCTCGTGCCGGCCGTAGTTGAAGATGCTGGAGTTCCACTCCGGGTGGTAGCCCTGGCGCGGGTCGGCGTGTTCGTACAGGTGCGTGCCGTCGAAGCGGTCCAGCCCGTGGGCGTCCGACGGGAAATGCGACGGGACCCAGTCGAGCAGCACGCCAATGCCGCGCTGGTGCAGGTGGTCCACGAAATACATGAAATCCTGCGGCGTGCCGTAGCGTGACGTGGGCGCGAAGTAGCCGGTGGTTTGGTAGCCCCACGAGCCATAGAACGGATGCTCGGTGATGGGCATCAGCTCCACATGGGTAAATCCCATCTCCACCACGTAATCCGCCAGTGCATGGGCCAGCTCCCGGTATCCCAGCGGCGAGCCATCGCGCCGCCGCCAGGAACCCGTGTGCACCTCGTAGATGGACATGGGCGCATTCAGCGCGTTGCGCGGGCCGCGGTGGGCCATCCAGTCGTTGTCGTTCCATTCGTAGTCCAGCGACCAGGCGCGCGACGCGGTGGCGGGGGGCTGCTCGGCATACACCGCAAAGGGGTCCGCCTTGTCCAGCCAGTGGCCTGCCTGCGTGACGATGCGGAACTTGTACGCCTGGCCGTGCGCGATGCCCGGCACATGCCCTTCCCACACGCCGCTGTCGTCGCTGCGGGGGCGCAGCGGGTCGGCCTCGCCGTGCCAGCCGTTCCAGTCGCCGATGACCGATACCGACGCCGCATTGGGCGCCCAGACGGCCACATCGGCGCCGCCCGTCGGCCGCAAATGGCAGCCCAGGGCCTGGTACAGGCGAGCGTGGGTTCCCTCCCGGAACAGATATGCATCGTGCGCGGTGAACGCGTTGAACGTGGTTTCGGGGGGCAATGCCTGCACGGGGGGTCCTTGTGGCGAGGGAGCGTTCGCCGCGCGATCGCTCCGAAAAGGGGTGTCGCTGAAAAGACCCATTGGCCCACAGCCCAGGCCGCCGCTGCGCCCGGCACCGACGCAACGCCTTGCCAGACAAGGCCCGGCGTGGCTGTCAGACGCGTCCTGCGGCCGGGGGGCAGGACGCAGGCGCGTTTTTCCTACGCCACGCGCTGGCGCGGCGGGCTACAGTGCATGGGTGTCCGCCGGGCTGCCCGCCGGACCGACCTCCCGCAATCCCCCTTCCCCAAGGAACTCACCCATGCGCGTGGACATTTACCGCCGAGCCGAAGCCGATGGCAAGTTTTCTCACCTGGCCGTACCCGAGGGCAAGCCCATCCCGCAGGAGGCCATCAACACCGACTGGCAGGACGAAGCCAGCGCCCGCGAGCTGGACGAAACCAGCGAGCGGTGGGAGGAATTCGGCATTGAGCGCCCCGCGCAGCAAATCCGCGAAAAGGGCTATGCGATCACCAGCCTGAACGAGCAGACCGACTGACGCTTGATTCCCCGATGCTGTCCCCGAACGCCCCCGACGTAGGGAGGGCGGCGGGGCGTCGGCGCAGGCCATGAGGCGTGCGCCGGCCTGCGGGATCAACGGGCCAGGTCCGCCACCTGAGTAGCCGACAGTGCGCCGCAGTAGATGCGGAAGTCTTGCATGCGGCCCTTGAAGTAGCGGTCCCCGCCGTACTGCGAGCGTCCCAGCCAGGTCTGCTTGGTGTGGCCCATCTGGTAGGGGTTCATCCAGACCTCGTTGTGGGTGGCAACCTGCAAGCCGTCCACATACAGCGTGCCCACCGTCCCGGCGAGGGTGACGGCCACGTGCACCCAGCGGCCCGTGGGCAGCGGGTCGGCGGACAAGGGCTGCGCAGGCCAGAACTGATCGCGCGACGCCAGAAAGTGGAGCTTTTGCTCTCCGCTGCGGGGGGTCAGCGCGACATAGGCCACATCGTCCGACCCGAAGTCGAAGATGCGGGTGTTGGCGGCGGTGGTTTCCACCTGCACCCACACTGCGACTGTGAAGTCGCCCAGGGCCGACACCGCCCCGTCGGGCAGCGCCACATAGCCGTTGTTGCCGTCGAACACCGCGCAGTTTCCGCCGCCGCGGCCGGTGTCGAAGCTCGTACCTCCCACCAATTTGGCGTGCCGCCCGTGGCCGCTGGCGTCGTCGGTGTTGCCGTTCAGCGGCAGGTGCAGCCACAACTCGCCCGGCGTGGCCACGCGGGCGACGTCGACGCCCACGCGCTCGCCCTGTGGGGTGACGGCGCTGATGCGGTAATGCCAGGTGCCCTGGGCCGGTCCATCGGTGTAGGTGCGCGGCTCGGTGACCTGGGCCAGGGTGGTGAAGGGGCCATTGCGGGAGGCGGAACGCTGCACCAGATAGTGCGTGGCGTCCGCGCTGCCCCACCAGGACAGCAGCACCTTCCCCCCGCTGAGGAAGGCCGTGAGGCCCGTGGGCGGCGCGGGCGGGACTGCGCTGCGCGTGTACAGCAACGTGCCCATGCCAGGGTCATCGCCGCCATCGATGCGCTCTGGCCGCATCTGGTCGAGTATCGCTTTCGTCCACGGTGCCGACAGGCCCTTGCGGCTCACATAGTGGTGGTAGATGCGCTCAAAGCAAGGGCGGCGCGAGCCCGTGCCTGCTGCGGCAAGGCCTGTGCCATGCACACCCGTGTATGGCACGAAAGGCATCGTGGCCGGGTCGTTCAGGTTGTTGCGGGCCACGTACTCGGCCCCCGCCAGCAGGCGATTGTTGGCGTAGCCGTAGAGGTCCTCGCCCTGGTTCCAGGCCATTTCGCACAGGCAGCCCGCCAGCGCGATGCCCAGGGTGGAGTGGCCCTGGTCCCGGTGCGTTTCCTGCCACTGGCCCAGGTGCCCGGGGTGCAGGTAGTAGACATGGTGGGCGGAGGCCCCTGTGCCCCGGCCGTTCTTGTAGTAATTCACCGCGAAGGCAGTGATGTCCGGCCGGTCGCAGAACACGCCAATGGCGTACACGGCGCACAAGTTGGCCAAATCCCAGTTGGCCCAGTAGTGGGTGACCTTGCGGGTTTCGCTGCCGTTGTGGTTGGTGAGGAATTCGCGGGCCCGCGAATAGAAGACCTTGAGCAGCATGTCCTTGAAACGGACCTGGTCGTCCTGCGCCCAGCCGGGATAGTTGCGCATCAGCTCTGCGGCATTGGCCCACTGGGTGCCATACAGGCCCGATGACAGATACAGATTGGAATTGCCGCCCAGTTCCTTCAGCGTGGACGACCAGGCGTTGAGAAACTTCACTGCGTCGCGGGCATAGGCTTCATCACCCGAGATGTGCCAGCGCAGCGCCAGGTGGTAGGCGCGCATCATGTCCACGATCATGACGCCGTAGTTCTCCGCCCCGGCCACGCCGCGGATGACCACCTCTAGCGGGAATGGCGTGGCATTCAGGTTGGCGCGGCGGCCATTCAGCAGCACGTTGTATCCCCCCAGCCAAGGCTGCTGGCTGGTGGCGACCATGGCGGCCATGCGCTGGAGGTCGGCTGTGGTGTGCAACAGGGCCGGATGCGAAGCCGCAGCCGGAGGTGGGGGAGGTGGTGGTGGGGGCGGAGCCGGAGGAGGGGGCGGAGATGGGGGCGTGCCCGGCGCGGGCGCAGGACCCGGGGGCGGAGATCCAGGCGCGGGTGCTGGCATCGGAGGTGAGGGCGGCGTGCCGATGGGAGCTGGTGACTCTGGCAGTGCCCCGGGGCTTGAGTTCAAAGGGCCCGGGTCGGCCGAAGCGGGGCCGGGGAGGGGGGCGTTGGTGTGGACGTCGCTCGGGTTGCCCCCACACGCTGCGAGGGTTCCGGCCAATGGCACTGCGGCCATACCTTTGAGTACGCGGCGGCGTGCCTCGAAATGCTGGTTGTTGTTCTGGTGGTTCATCATTTAAAGGATGGAGAGGGTCGGCAGCTTGCCGCCAGACACAGTGCCCTCACGGCAAAAGTCATGCCGGGTGGCAGAAAGCCGGGTTGGAAGCTTGTGCCGCGCCAGTGCGCCTTGGCCACGGCGCACTGAGTGCCTTAATGAACAATTTGGTTAATCGATATTGTCATTAATGTAATTATTTGCAGCGCCGTCTTCTCCGGAACGGCCGTCGCACCAGCGATTGCATGTCAAACCTGCGACCTGTGCGGCTGGCCCTGACGGGGCGCCGCTGCTACGCTGCGTCGCCATGGAGACAAAAAAACCCCACACCCCCCCGCCCTTCGTTCCGCAGATCCGCCTGTACCAGGACTGGCTGCGCGACCAGCGCGGCTTGGAGTTCGACAGCTACGATGCCCTGTGGCGCTGGTCCACCACCGAACTGGATGCCTTCTGGCAGAGCGTGTGGGACTACTTCGACATCCAGTCGCCCACACCGCACACTGCCGTGCTGGCCAAGAACACCATGCCCGGTGCGCAGTGGTTCCCTGGCGCGCAGGTGAACTACGCGCGTCAGGCGTTGCGGCACGTGGAAGCGGCACACGCGGCAGGCCTGCCCGCCATCATCAGCCGCAATGAAAAAGGCAACCACCGCGAACTGAGCTGGCCCGAGCTGCGCCGCCAGGTGGCGTCGCTCGCGCTGCACCTCAAGGCCCAGGGCGTGTTGCCCGGCGACCGCGTGGCCGCCTATCTGCCCAACGTGCCTGAGGCCATGGTCGCCTTCCTCGCTACCGTGAGCATCGGTGGTGTGTGGAGCATCTGCGCGCCCGATATGGGCACGCATGCGGTGCTGGACCGCTTCCGCCAGATCGAACCCAAGGTGCTGATCAGCGTGGACGGCGTGACCTACGGCGGCCGCGACCACGACCGCACCGGCGTGCTGGCCGAGCTGCGCGCCGCCCTGCCCAGCGTGCAGCACGTGGTGCTGCTGGGCAACCTGGACACTACTATTTCGATAGCTGGTTGCGCTTCTTGGACAAGCGCTACAGCCCAAAATGATGCCCAAACCGCTGCTTTCGAGCCGCTGTGGCTGCCCTTTGACCACCCGCTGTGGATCGTCTACTCCAGCGGCACCACGGGGCTGCCCAAGCCCATCGTGCACGGCCACGGCGGCACGGTGCTGGTGGCGCTGCAGCTCAAGGTGCTGCACAACGACATCGGCTGCAGCTATGAGGCGAACAGCTTTGGCGAGTGCTACCACTGGTACAGCTCCACGGGCTGGGTGATGTGGAACGCGCAGCTCTCGGGCCTGCTGTCGGGCACCACCTGCGTGATCTTTGACGGCAACCCCGGCGGAAGCAAGGAGCACCCCGACTGGGGCGTGCTGTGGCGCTTTGCGGCCGAGACGGAGCTGACGTACTTTGGCGCGGGCGCGGCCTTTTTCAACAACTGCATGAAGGCGGGCACCACGCTGTCGGACTATGGCGACCTCTCGCGCATCCGCGCGCTGGGCACCACGGGCTCGCCGCTGTCGCCCGAGGTGCAGGAGTGGGGCACGGCGCAATTCGCAGCGCTGGGCACGCCCGATATCTGGTGGAACAACATTTCGGGCGGCACGGATTTTTGCGGCGCCTTTATCGGGGGCAACCGCGAACTGCCCCAGGTGCCCGGCGAGATGCAGTGCCGCATGCTGGGCGCGGCCGTGGAATCGTGGGACGCCGAGGGCCGCCCCGTGCAGGACGCCGTGGGCGAACTGGTGTGCGCCCAGCCCATTCCGTCGATGCCGCTGTACCTGTGGGGCGACAAGGACGGCAGCCGCTACCTGTCGAGCTACTTCGACATGTACCCGCCCGGCCATGGCCGCCAGCCCGGTGGCGGCGACGGCCCGGCCAGCATGGGTGCGGTGTGGCGCCACGGTGACTGGCTCAAGATCGGCGCCAACGGCGGCTGCATCATCTACGGCCGCAGCGACGCCACCATCAACCGCCACGGCCTGCGCATGGGCACGAGCGAGATCTACAGCGCCGTCGAGGCGTTGCCCGAGGTGCTGGACAGCCTGGTGGTGGACCTGGAATACCTCGGCCGCGAAAGCTACATGCCGCTCTTCGTCGTGCTGCGCCCCGGCCACGCGCTGGATGACGCCTTGCGCGCGCGCATCAACACCGCGGTGCGCACCGCGCTCAGCCCGCGCTTTGTGCCCGACGACATCTTTGCCGTCGCCGAGGTGCCGCGAACGCTCAGCGGCAAGAAGCAGGAGCTGCCCATCAAGAAGCTGCTGCTGGGCCAGCCGCTGGAGAAGGTCGTCAACAAGGACGCCATGGCCAACCCCGGCTGCCTGGACTGGTACGTGGCGTTTGCGCGCGAGCGCGCCCAAGCAGCCCGTTGAGCCCGCCGCCAATAAACGGCCCCGGCTGACATACGCGAAGCGCGCCGGAGGTCACCCTACGGGGATGCCCGCCCAGCGCGGGCCGCCATAATGCGCACCCCGCTTTGCATCGCCCAGCCTGACGCAGGAGAGCTCGCCATGACACCAACCCCCTCGCACCCCAAACGTTTCTCGATGATCCGCGAGTTCCACCTCGCCGACTGGTTCACGCTGGGCAACGCCGTGTGCGGTGTGGGCGCGCTGTTCTCGTCCATGACCTACCTGGAGACGAACGATGTGCGCCATGTGTACTTCGCCGCCGCGCTGGTCCTGGCCGCGCTGATCTTTGACGTGCTGGACGGCCGCATTGCCCGCTGGCGCCAGAAAAGCTCGGCCATGGGCCGCGAACTCGATTCGCTCGCCGACGTGATCTCGTTTGGCGTGGCCCCAGCCATCATTGCCTACGGCTGCGGAATGCAGGGCATGTACGACCGCATCGTGCTGGCGTACTTCGTGGCGTGCGGCGTTTCGCGCCTGGCGCGCTACAACGTCACGGCCGAAACGCTGTCCGAAGGCACGGGCAAGGTGAAGTACTTCGAGGGTACGCCCATCCCGACCTCTATCGTGCTCGTGGGCCTGCTCGCCCTGGCAGCGTGGATGGGCGCGGTGCGCGAGAACCTGTGGTTCGGCAAGGTGCTGATCGGTGGCTTCACGCTGCACCCGCTGGTGCTGGTGTTCGCGGCATCGGGCTCGCTGATGATCAGCCGGATCAAGATCCCCAAGCTCTGATTCGCGCTGCGCGCCGCGGCGGCGCTCGGGGGGCGGCAATGCACCCCGTTTTCCTCCTTCCGATTTCCTCTCCTTCCATGGCTCTTCAAAAGATCGCAGCGTTCTCCGATGGCGCCCAGGGCGGCAACCCGGCCGGCGTGTGGATCGGCGACACCTTGCCCGCGCCCGCCGAAATGCAGCGCATCGCCGCCGAGCTGGGTTTTTCTGAAACCGCATTTGCCGCGCCCGAGGGCGATGGCCGCTGGCGCGTGCGCTACTACGCGCCGGAGGCCGAAGTGCCGTTCTGCGGCCACGCCACCATTGCGCTGGGCGCGGCCTTGGCACGGCAGCAGGGCGATGGCGTGTTCTCCCTGTCGCTGAGCCAGGCTCAGATCACGGTGGAAGGGCGCGTGCACGGCGACTTGGTGCAGGCGGCCTTACAGTCGCCGCCCACGCGCAGCGCACCCGCGCCGGCCGCGTTGCTGGCCGATGCGCTGGCGCTGTTCGGCTACACGGCGCAAGACCTGGACCCCCGCATCCCGCCCGCCCTGGCCCACGGCGGTGCCGACCATCTGGTGCTGGCGCTGCGCAGCCGCGCGGCCCTGACGGCCATGCGCTACGACCTGGAGGCCGGCCGCCGCCTCATGCAGGGCGCGGGCCTGGTCACCATCGTCCTGGTGGTGGCCGAATCCGACCAGCTGCTGCACACCCGCAACGCGTTTGCCTCCGGCGGCGTGCTGGAAGACCCGGCCACCGGCGCCGCCACCGCCGCCCTCGCGGGCTACCTGCGCGACCTGGGCTGGCCGCACGGCGGCGTGATCGACGTGGTGCAGGGCGAGGACATGGGCATGCGGTCGCGCCTTCGGGCTGAAATTAAGCCCGAGCCTGGGAGTTCCATCCGGGTCTCGGGCACGGCCCGGTGGATGCTTGACGAGGACGGTGCTTGAGCTGCTATCCAAAAAATAGCTGTTTGTGCTTGTCCATATTGCGCTGCAGGCAATTCTGGCCCTGAGATGTCTCAAGCCGTGGCCGGCCGCCGGTTCACCAGCACGATGCCCGCCGCCACCAGCGCCAGGGCAGCCACCAGCCCCAGGGTCACCGGCTCGCCCAGCCACCAGGCGCCAAACAGCAGGGCGAACACGGGCGTGAGAAACACGAACACCGAGAGCTTGGTGGCGGGGTAGTGCGCCAGCATCCACATCCACACCAAGTAGCTTGCGAACGCGCCGATCAGCGCCTGCACCAGCAGCGAGCCCCAGGCAAACGCGCTCAGCTGCAGCGACCAGGTCTCGCCCAGACCCAGCGACAGCAGCGGCAGCACCGCGGCGCTCACGCCCACCTGGTAGAGCAGCTGTTTGGCTGGCGCCACGCCGGCCAGCGGCGTGCTGCGGATGACCACCGTGGTCAGCGCCCACATCAGGCCCGCCGCCGGCCCCAGCAGATCGCCCAGCCAGGCGCGGGGCAGGGCGGCATTGGCGGGCCCTAGCAGCCCGTCGCCCAGCGCCAGGCCCACGCCGGCAAACGCGGCGGCCAGGCCCAGCCACTGCCAGCCGCGCAGCCCTTCGCCCGGGATGAAGCGCGGCAGCAGCAGCGCCACCCAGAAGGGAGACCCGTACAAAAACACCGTGAGCCGGGACGCAGTGGTGTACTGCAGGCCCAGGTAGATGCAGGCAAATTCGCCCGCAAACAGCGCCCCCGCCAGCAGCCCCGCACGGGCTGCGCCCGCGGGTTCGGCCGTGGCCGACAGGCGCACCCCGCGCCACAGGCACCACCCCGCCACCGCCACGCTGGCGATTGCAAAGCGCACAAACGCCTGGAACACGGGCGCCACCTCGCCCACCGTGGCCTTGACCAGCACCTGCTGGAAGCCCCAGAACATGCAGCAGGCCAGCAGCAGCGATACGGCCAGAGGATCGAGGTGGGACTTGCGGGCGAGGGCCATGGGGTGGGGTCCGGGTGGAGGTGGGGATTTCGCGCAAGGCCTGCGCCTGCCGCGCCGGATTATCGAAGCCAGCTGCAGCGCAGGCCGCCGTGTGGGCATTTCTCCTACACGCACAGACTGGGCGCATACGCGGGTTTTCGGGCGGATTGCGGCTAGGGTCAGCTGGAGGGTTGCCAACGCGGTGCATGGGCTCGTACCGCTGGTGGATCCACCTCCAGGAGTTTCTTGATGCCGTTTCCGTCTTTCAGAATCCGTGCCGCTGCACCGCACGGGGCGCTCCCAGCGGTCACCTGGCTGGCCGTCGCGATCGGGCTGCCGGCGCTTTTCATGTCTCCGGCAGTCGCTGGCGCCGCGGCGGCCGGGGCGCAGTTGGGGGGCGAGCCCGCCTCGGCGGATGTCCGGCTGGTGGCCGACTGGGCCTTTCGATCTGGTGACCATGGCAACCGCGCGGTGGTGGTGGTCGACAAGAAGGAAGCCAAGGTGTTCGTGTTCGACAGGCAAGGCCGCTTGCAGAGCGCGGCTCCGGCCTTGCTCGGCTCCGCCCGGGGGGACCACACCGTGCCCGGCGTTGGCGACAAGCCCCTGGCGCAAGTGCTGCCGGCAGAGCGCACCACCCCGGCCGGGCGGTTTGTGGCGGAGCCGGGCGTCAATGCGCAGGGCGAGGATGTGGTGTGGGTGGACTATGGCGCCGCGGTGTCGATGCACCGGGTGCGGGCCAACGTCCGATCCGAACGCCGGCTGGAGCGCCTGGCTTCGCCCACGCCCCGGGACAACCGCATCTCCTTTGGCTGCATCAACCTGCCCGTGTCGTTCTACGAAAAGGTGCTGAGGCCCACGGTGGCAAGCGTGGGTGCGGTGATCTATGTGTTGCCGGAGACACAGCCGGTGGCGCGTTTTTTCGGGGCTTCCGACACGCCGCCCACGGCAGGGCACGCCCGTGTCCGACAGGGGCAGCGGGCGGGGGACGACGCCGCGCTGGAAAGGAGGCCCTAGCCTGGGATGCAGCTGGCGACTTGGCCGGCGAGTTTCTATTCCATCCCCATAGACCAAGGAGTTACCCAATGAATGCACAGAACGCACTGAAGTCGCTGCTCGCGGGCCTGGCCACTGTCGCCGTGGTAGGCACTGCCGTCGCCCAGAGCACCCCGCCCAATCCGACGAGCCCCAACCCGGCCACCGGCGCCGGCCAGCAAAGCTCGCAAAACACCCCCATGGGTACCACGGGCACGCCGGGCGGCAATACCGGCGCCACCGGCAGCACCGGCGCGACGGGGAGCACGGGCGCCACCAGCGGCACCATGCCGTCCGGTTCTTCGTCCGGCGCCACGGGTTCGTCGAGCTCGACGATGGGCTCGGGCAGTGCAAGCGACACCACGTCCGGCACGGGTGGCACAGGCACCCGTCCCGCTCGCGCTGATCGCAACTGAACGTTGCGTCTGAAAGCAATTCCACGCCGGGCTTGCCCGGCTTTTTGCCGTGGTGAGCCGAGCCACGGCCACGGATGGATAGGGCGCGTGGGGATGTTGAGGGTCGGGGCTCGCAGGCAGCATAAGCCGCTCCGGCAGCGCTGCGAACGGCGCCTCGGCGGTGTCCGCGCAAGCCCACGGTACACTTTGCGGCTTCCAGGACTGGTTCCTGCGCTCCCATCCCATCCCCTGCATTCATGGCCCTTACGACGGCGGCCCAGGCCCGCACCAGCTTTGACCTCAAGAGCGCCTCGCTGCCCGTGGTGGCGGTGATGCTCAAGACCACCGACGCCGCGCAGTTTGCTGCCGACCTGGCCGAGCGCGTGGCCGATGCCCCGGGCTTTTTCGACAACGACCCCGTGCTGATCGACCTGGCCGCCGTGCGCGAGGCCGAGGCACCCATCGACTTTGCCGCCATCGTGGCCGAGCTGCGCAGCCGCAGCACCTTGCCCGTGGCGGTGCGCGGCGGCAGCGCCGCGCAGATGGCGGCCGCGCGCGCGGCAGGGCTGGCCGCAGCACCCGACGCGCCGCCTGCCCGTGCCGAGGCTCCTGCCGCTGCGGTGCAGGAGGTGGTGCGCGAAGTGATCCGCGAGGTGGAAGTCGTGCGCGAAGTGCCCGTGGCGGGTCCCGGCACCGTGGTGGTCGACAAGCCCCTGCGCTCGGGCCAGCAGGTGTATGCGCGTGGCGCCGATCTGGTGGTGATGGCGGTGGTGAGCTTTGGCGCCGAGGTGATTGCCGACGGCAACATCCACGTCTATGCCCCGCTGCGTGGCCGCGCGATTGCCGGTGCACGGGGCAACACCGAAGCCCGCATCTTTTCCACCTGCCTGGAGCCCCAGCTGGTCTCCATCGCAGGCATCTACCGCACCACCGAGACCGAACTGCCCGCCGACGTGCGCGGCAAGCCGGCCCAGGTGCGGCTCGAAGGCGAGAAGCTCATCATCGAGCCGCTGGCCTGAGAGCGTGAGAGTCGTTTGTCCCAGCCAAGAACTCTCCGCCCCTGAGCCCCCATTCATTCGTATCAACCCACAGAGAATCAGCAACACATGGCCAAAATCGTCGTCGTGACCTCCGGCAAGGGTGGCGTGGGCAAGACCACCACCAGTGCCAGCTTTGCCACCGGCCTCGCCCTGCGCGGCCACAAGACCGCGGTGATCGACTTCGACGTCGGCCTGCGCAACCTCGACCTCATCATGGGCTGCGAGCGCCGCGTGGTGTACGACCTCATCAACGTGATCCACGGTGAGGCCAACCTGAACCAGGCCCTCATCAAGGACAAGCAGTGCGACAACCTGTTCGTGCTGGCCGCCAGCCAGACGCGCGACAAGGATGCGCTGACGCAAGACGGCGTGGAAAAGGTGCTCAAGGACCTGGCGGCGATGGATTTTGAATACATCGTCTGCGACTCGCCCGCCGGCATCGAGAGCGGTGCGCTGATGGCCATGCACTTTGCCGACGAGGCGCTGCTGGTGACCAACCCCGAGGTGTCCAGCGTGCGCGACTCCGACCGCATCCTGGGCATGCTGGGCAGCAAGACCAAGCGCGCCATCGAAGGCGGCGAGCCGATCAAGGAGCACCTGCTCATCACGCGCTACAACCCCAGCCGCGTGCAGGACGGGCAGATGCTGAGCCTGGAAGACATCCAGGACATCCTGCGCATCAAGCTCATCGGCGTGATCCCCGAGTCCGAGGTCGTGCTGCAATCGTCCAACCAAGGCACGCCCGCCATCCACGCCCAGGGCAGCGATGTGTCCGAGGCGTACAAGGACGTGATCGACCGCTTTCTGGGCCAGGAAAAGCCCCTGCGCTTCATCGATGCGGAAAAGCCAGGCTTCTTCAAGCGCCTGTTCGGGAGCAAGTAAGCCATGGCCTCTTTCCTCTCCTTCCTTCTTGGCGAGAAGAAAAAAACCGCCAGCGTCGCCAAAGAGCGCCTGCAGATCATCCTGGCGCACGAGCGCAATGGCCGCAACGCTTCCGAGCCCGACTACCTGCCCGCGCTGCAGCGCGAACTGGTGGCGGTGATCTCCAAGTACGTCAAGATCAACCCTGAAGACCTCAAGGTGCACCTGGAACGCCAGGACAACCTGGAAGTGCTCGAAGTCAAGATCGAGCTGCCGGACGCCGTGCGCTGACGGCCCGCATCGCCAAGGCGTTTGCCATGCTCTCGCATGTATTCGTTGGGGTGAATGACTTCGAGCGTGCCATGGCCTTCTATGGCCCGCTGCTCGCGCGCCTGGGGCTGGTGCTGCGGTTTTCAGAGGCCGCCCGGCCCTGGGCCGGTTGGCAGACGCCCGGCGTGGCCCGCCCGCTGTTCCTGGTGGGGCGTCCCTTCGATGGGCGGGACGCAAGCCCTGGCAATGGGGCGATGAACGCGCTGCTGGCCGCCGACCGCGCCACGGTGGATGCGGTGCATGCACTGGCCCTGCGCCACGGCGGCTCCTGCGAAGGTCCGCCCGGCCTGCGGCCCGAATACCACGCCAACTACTACGGCGCGTACTTTCGCGACCCCGATGGCAACAAGCTGTGCGTCTGTTGCCACGAGCCTGCCTGAACCGGGCTTGGAACCTGCGCTGCGTGCGGCCTGCGCTCGGCCGATGGGCCGTTCAGAGCGGGTGTTCGGTGTAGAACTTGCCCCCGTGGTACAGCAGCGGCGAGGCGCCTTCGCGGTGCTCGCAGCGTTCCACCTCGCCCACGAAGATGGTGTGGTCGCCTTCCTGGTACTGGCTGCGGTTGAAGCATTCGAACGTGGCGGCCGCGCCTGCCAGCAACGGTGCGCCGCTGATGCCGGGGCGGTGGCTGAGCCCCGCCCAGCGGTCGATGCCGCGCGTGGCAAAGCGCTCGGCCAGGTCTTTCTGATCTGCGGCCAGCACATGGATCGCGTAGTGCGAACCATCGGCGAACGTGGCCAGCGAGCTGGCCGCGTGCGACAGGCTCCACAGCACCAGCGGCGGCTGCAGTGACACCGAGTTGAACGAGCTGGCCGTGAGCCCGACCAGGTCTCCCGCCGCGGTGCGGGCCGTCACAATGGTCACCCCCGTGGCAAACATGCCCAGCGCGTTGCGGAACTCGCGGGAAGAGAAGCTCGGCGGCAGGGCCAGCGCGGGGCGAAGGGGCGTACGGTTCACGAATCGGTGTGCGCAAGGGCACCAGGAGGGGATGGAACTATTATCGGACGCGAACCCTTGTCCCGCTGGCGCGGGGTTTCCTGCCGCCTTGCCTGCCGCTCCCATTCCTCTCTTCTATTCCTCCATTTCTACCGCATGGCCGTCCTCCCTACCTTCACCACGCTGGGCACCGGCCCCACCGTGCTCATGCTGCACGATGCCGACGGCGGCCACCTCACCTTCGCTCCCCAGGTCGAGACCCTGGCCAGTGCGGGCTACCGTGCCGTGGCATGGGACATGCCGGGCTATGGCCACAGCGCGCCCATCGAGCCCTACACCTTCAAGGGCTTGGCCCAAAGCTGCCTGGCGCTCATGGATGCGCTGCAGTGCGGGCCGGTGGCGTTGGTAGGGCATGGCATGGGCGCGATGGTGGCGCTGGAGGCGGCGGTGCGCAGGCCCGCGGCGGTGCGGCGCATGGTGCTGTGCGCGGGCGGCCCCGCGCTGGACAGCCAGGCGCTGGACGACTGGGTTGCCCCGCGGCTGCGCGCGCTGAAGGCGGCAGCATGGACCAGCTGGCCCAGACGCTGGTGCCGCAGTTCATCGGCACCGGCGCCCTGCCGGAAGGCGTGCGCCTGGCGGGGCATGCGTTGTCGCAGGTGTTCCCCGGGGCTTACCGCCGCGCGCTGGAGGCGCTGGCCACGTTCGACCGCGGCGCCGCGGCGCTGTCGCAGCTGCATCTGCCCACCTTGCTGGTGGGAGGCGAGGGCGACCGCTGCACCCCGCCCGACGCCCTGCAGGCCCTCGCCCAGGTGCTGCCCGACGCCGAGCATTTGCGGCTGCCCCACGTCGGCCACTGGCCGCAACTGGAAGATCCGGAGCGCTTTGACGCGGCGCTGCTGGAGTTCCTGGCGCGCCCTCGCGTCTTGCACTGAAAGCGGCGCATTTCGAACGTTCTGCCCCGGGGCGCTCTGACGGCCCCGATGATCTCGCGCGATCCGGCATGATCGCGATCTCCCATGTCCTGGTTCATTTTCAAGAAGATCGTTTCCGCGGTGCTGATGCCGCCCGTGCTCAGCATCCTGTTGGCGTTCGTGGGGCTTTGGATTGCGCGCCGCCACCGCCGCACCGGGTTGGGCATGGCGATACTTTCCTTGCTGTCGGTGCTCGTGCTGTCGTGGCCCCCCGTTTCGGATGCCCTGGTGCGCAGCCTGGAGCGGCACCCGCCCGTCACCCCCGACCAGCTGGCGCGCGCCCAGGCCATCGTGGTGCTCGGCGGTGGTGCCGACGCCATTGCGCCCGACAACGGACAGGATGCGCTGGCCCGTGGGGCGCGTGAACGCCTGCGGTACGCCGTCATGCTGCAGCGGCAGACGGGCCTGCCGCTGCTGGCCACGGGGGGCGCCCTGGGCGGTGCGCGCCCCGAGGCCGAGGTGATGAAGGAAGTGGCCGTGCGCGAACTCCGAGGGCGTGTGCGGTGGGTGGAGCCGCGGGCGCTCGATACGCAGGACAACGCCCGGTTGTCCGCGCCGCTGCTCAAGGCCGCCGGGGTCCAGCGCATCATGCTGGTCACCCACGGCTGGCACATGGTGCGCGCGGCCCATTTGTTCCAGAGCGAGGGCTTCGAAGTGATCCCCGCGCCCGTGGGCCTCACGCCCCCGGCGTCGCAGCGGTGGCAGCGGATGCTGCCCCGCGCCTCGGCGCTGATGGACAGCAGCGTGGCCCTGCACGAGTGGCTAGGGATCCTAGCGCAGCGCGCGCTCGGCCGCTGAGGCGGAGGCATCGGCCAGGAACGTGCGGGCCTGGGCAACGGCCTCCACATCCGCTTGCACCGCGCCCGGCGGGCCGCCCTTGCCCCACAGCACCCCGCCCCAGGCCATGGACAGGAACTGCGCGCACAGCACCACCGAATCGATCATGGGCTGCGCCTTCGCGCGGTCGCCGCTGGTGGTGATGAGCAACAAGGTCTTGGCCGCCATGCGTTCCTTGAAGGCGACACCGGGCACGCGCATCCACGCGCTCCAGTGGTCCAGGTAGGTCTTGAGCGGCGAGGGGATGCTGTACCAGTACACCGGTGCCACCCAGACGATGTGCGTGGCCGCCAGGGTGGCGTCGAGCAGGGTTTGCATGTCGCCTTCCGGCGGCGCGTAGGTACCGGTGGTGTGCCGCTGGTCTACGAAGGGCGGCAGGTGCATTTGTGCCAGGTGGTGCCAGGTCTGCGGGGTGTGGGCAGGCAGTGCGGCGGCGGCCTGTCGGGCCAGCCATTCGGTGTTGCCGGGGTGGCCTGGCTCGCGGGTGGAGGCAGTGAGAAAGAGGTAGTGCGGTGCGGTGGGCGTGGTCATGGCGCCATGGTACTGGTGCCTCCCAGACCCGTGGCGGCGTGTCCGCGGATCCTGCGGCACGCGGTCGTCGCGGTTCAGCCGCCGGCTTGGCCCAGCAGCCACGCCTTCACGCCCGCGACGGCCTCGGGGGCGCGTTGCCTGCGCGGAGCCACCAGGTAGTAGCCAGCACCGGTGCGCTGTTCTTCGTCGAAGGCCTTGGCCAGGCGGCCGGCGGACAGGTCCTGCGCCACGAACTCCTTCTGCACCAGCGCGAGCCCTTGGCCGGTCAGGGCCGCATCGATCACGAGCGTCGTCTGGTTGAACCAGATGGCCTGCGGTGTGGGGGCCGGCGCCCCGGGCGCTGGCGGCTTGCAGTGGGCAAAGTAGTCGGCCCATGCAGACTGGGAGTCGTGCAGCAGCACGTAGCGGTCGATGTCACCCACCGTTTCGGGAGCGCCGGAACGGCGCAGCAGCAGCGGGCTGCCGACGGCCACCAGGCACTCTTCGAACAGGAGATCCGCCGCAAGCCCCGGGCCGAAAGGCGGGCGGCCGTACCGCACCGCGAGGTCCACCGCCTCGGTCTGAAAGTGCGCCAGGCGCTCGGTCGCCAGGATCCTCAGGTCCACCCCGGGGTGCCGGCGCGTGTAGTCGGCCAGCCGCGGGATGAGCCATTTGGTGGCGAAGGTCGGCGTCACGCTGACCGTCACATGCTGGGGCTCCGGCCGCAAGCCCTGGGTGGCCGTGGCAAGCATCTGGAACGCGCGCCGCACGTCCGTGGCGTAGCGCTGTCCGTTGTGTGTCAACACGAGGGTGCGCGGCTGCCTCTCAAACAGCTTGAGGCCCAGCTCCGCCTCCAGCGCACGGATCTGCTGCGCCACGGCGCCCTGGGTCACGCCCAGCTCCAGCCCGGTCAGGCGAAAGTTGAGATGGCGGCTGGCGGCCTCGAACGCTCGCAGCGCATTGAGAGAGGGCGTGGGGCCCAACGGGGAGATCATGAGTGTAGATTTTCTACTGAATCGAAGCACCAAGGCTGTTTTGGCAGACCGCCCAAAGCAAGATGGTTTTGGAACAATTTCCAGGTGCCGGTGTGCGGCAACCAAGGATCATCATGGCAGTAGAAAAAGTAGCGCTTATCACCGCCGGGGGCACAGGCATCGCCGCAGCCGCAGCCCGGCGGCTGGCGGCGGCCGGTTTTCACATCGGCATTCTTTCCTCGTCAGGCAAGGGCGAGGCCCTGGCTCAGGAGCTCGGCGGCGTGGGCGTCACCGGGTCCAGCGAGTGCCTGGCGGATCTGGGCCGCCTGGTGGATCTGGCCCAGGCTCGCTGGGGACGTGTCGATGTGCTGATCAACAGCACCGGACACGAACCGCGCGCGCCGCTGCTGTCCTTGGCGGATGAGCGCTGGATGCAAGGGACGGACACCTACTTGCACAGCGTGGTCCGCCCCACGCGGCTAGTGGCCCCGTTGATGCAAACGCAGCGCGGTGGCGTGATCGTGAACCTGTCGTCGGCCTGGGCGGTGGACCCGAGCGCGCTGTTCCCGACGGCGGCGTTGGTGCGCGCCGGGCTGGCTTCGTTCACGCGGATCTTTGTGGACAGCTATTCGCGGCACAACATCCGCATGAACAACGTGTTGCCGGGCTGGATCGACACCGCCTCCGTGTGGGAAGAGCGCCGAGCCACCGTGCCCCTGCAGCGGTACGGGCAAGCCGCCGAAGTGGCCGCAACCATTGCCTTCCTGGCTTCGGAAGGGGCTGGCTACATCAACGGGCAGAACCTGCGGGTGGACGGCGGATTGGCGCTGGCGACCTGAACTCAAGTGCCCGCGTCCGTGGCATGCCCTTGCGCGGCGGCTGGGGAGGAGCGACGCTCCGCACCCCACGGAAAGAGGGTGCTTCTTCTCAGGCGGCCAGCGGCGCCGTCGATGCCCGGCGTGCCGAGCTGTCGTCGCCCAGGAAACGGAAGTTCATCGCAGGCTGCTCGCCACTGATCAGCTCGGCCAGCGCCTTGCCCGAGCCCGCACCGTGCGTCCAGCCCAGCGTGCCATGGCCCGCGTTGACCCAGAGCTTGCCCACGCGTGTGCGGCCGATGAACGGGATGTTGGTGGGCGTGGCCGGGCGCAGGCCGGTCCAGTACTGCGGATCGCCGCCTTCCTCGGGGGTGCGGGTGTCGCACACGCCGGGCAGGATGGCCTCGATGCGGCGCGAGAGCATGTGGCAGCGCGCGCGGGCCAGCGTGCTGTCCAGCGTCAGGTCCCAGCCGTTGAGTTCGATGGTGCCCGCCACGCGCAGGAAGTTGCCCAGGCGGCTCATGGCGATCTTCTTGCCATCGTCGATGGTGGACACCATGGGAGCGCCCTCGGGCTTGAGCAGCGGGAACGTGGCGCTGTACCCCTTGCCGGGGTAAATGGGCAGGTCCACGCCCACACTGCGCAGCAGTGGCGCGCTGTACGAGCCGCAGGCAACCACGACGGCATCGCCTTTCAATAGGAAATCTTTTCGGCCCCCGGCGCTTGGCTGGCGGGCGATAACAGCTACTGAATCAATAGCATCGCCAATCTTGTTCAGGCGCAGCACATCGTGCCCGTACAGGAACTGCGCCCCCCGGGCCTCGCAGCGGCGCGCCAGCTCCTGGGTGAACACGCGGGCGTCGCCGCTCTCGTCCGTGTTCGTGTAGGTGCCGCCGGTGATCTTGTCACCGTAGGCCTTGAAGGCGGGCTCGATCTTGAGCAGCTCGTCGCGGCTGACCAGACGGCGCTGCACGCCGAACTTGCGCATCACCTCCACCGCGTGGCCGGCATCGTCGAACGATTTCTGGTCGGTATAGAAGTGGGCTATGCCCCGCTCGAGCCGGTTGTATTCAATGCCCGTGCTGTTCACCAGGTCCTTGAGCGCGGCGTGGCTGTACGCGCCCAGCGCCACAATCTGCTGCACATTGCGCTCGAACGCGGCGTCGTTGCACTGCGCAAGGAACTGCAGGCCCCACCGCCACTGTTGCCAGTCCAGCTGCGGGCGAAACAGCAGCGGGGCCTCCTTGTCGAACATCCACTTGAGTGCCTTCAGGGGCGCCTCGCGGTTGGCCCATGGCTCGCAGTAGCTCACCGAGATCTGCGCCGCGTTGGCAAAACTGGTTTCCAGCGCGGCATCGGGCTGCCGGTCGACCACGATGACCTCGTGGCCTCGCTCAAGCAAGTGCCACGCGGTGCTGATGCCGATGATGCCGGCGCCGAGAACGATGGTTTTCATAGGTGGAGCTCTTGGTGAACTGGGGGAGCCCGCGACGCTGTGGAAGAAGCGGAAAAAGCGGCGCGGCAAACGTCCCTCAGTGTGCGCCACATTGCTTTTGGCTAAAAGCAAAATTAAACTTCATCCAAAATCATCAGGCGTTCTAATGCGCGACTGCGAAATCCCTCTTCTTGCACCTTGATGAGCCCGCCATGAGTACCTACGACCCCGCCGCCCTCGAATGCCTTGCCGCCATCATCGAGGAGGGCGGCTTCGAGCGCGCCGCCCAGCGCCTGAATGTGACGCAATCGGCCGTTTCGCAGCGGCTGCGTGCCCTGGAGGCGCAGGTGGGCTCGGTGCTCATCGTGCGCAGCCGGCCGCTGCGGCCCACGTCGGCGGGCCAGTTGCTGCTCAAGCACACCAAGCAACTGCGCCTGCTGCGCGCGGACTTGGAGCGGGACTTGCACGAGCTGGCGCCCAGTGCGCCGGGCGGCCCTCGGGAGGATGAGCGTATCTCCATTGCCATCAACGCCGACAGCATCGCCACCTGGGCCATGGGTGCTCTGCACGACCTGGTGCGCCAGCGCCTGCCGTTGGAGATCATCGTGGACGACCAGGACTTCACGCAGGAATGGCTGCGCTCGGGCCAGGTGCTGGGCTGCGTCACCACGCTCAAGCAGGCGCTGCGCGGCTGCAAGATGGTGCCGCTGGGGGCGATGCACTACGTGGCCGTTGCGTCGGCCAGCTTTGCGCAGCAGTGCCTTCCCCAGGGGCTCACGCCGCACAACTTCCGCGAGGTGTCGTTCCTGTCGTTCAATCGCAAGGACGACATGGCGGCCGAGTTCGTGGCGCGCGCCTTCGGGCTCAAGCGCGTGGCGCTCAACCATCTGTTCGTGCCCGGCTCCGAGGCGCAGATGCGCGCCGTGGCCGCTGGCTGGGCGGTGGGTGTGATGCCGGAGTTGATGGCGCGCGAAGCCTTGGCAGACGGCACGCTGGTGAACCTGGCCCCCGGCCACTCGCTGCCCATCCAGCTGTACTGGCACTGCTGGAACCTGGAGTCGGCGGTGCTGGACGCACTTTCCGGTGCGCTGACCGCCACGGCCGCACAGACGCTGGAGGCGCCTGCGCTTGCGCCGTAGCCCGGGCTGCGGCGCCGGGAAGATGCTCTCAGTGCGGCCGGCCCACCCGGACGTAGCAGACCTCCATCGGCGCGAGCGTCAGCCCGACGGTGCACTGGTCGCTGCCAAAGCCGAGCAGGATGTGCGCAGCGGTCACGCTCACCGCCGTGATCCGCTGGGGGCGGCCCGTGACGTTGCGCACCTCGTACTCGTGCAGGTAGTCCATGAAGGGGTTTTCCAGGCTGGGATGGTCTGGAATGTCGGCCACGCCGCCGGCGGGGTTGTCGAGCAAGACCTCGCTCACGGCCTGGGCCATCACCTCCCCGGGCCAGGGCGTGGACAGCAGCGCTGCACCGGCCAGCAGGCCCGGCCCGAGGGCGCGCAGGGTGGCCCACCCTCGGCGGCGCAGCAGATGGCCGCCCAGGCCGGTGATTGCCAGCACCAGGGCGAGCAGAGCCCATTGCGACAAGGTGGGCACCGCCGCAGCGGCGGCCAGGGGCGCATAGGCCACGGTGCCTACGGGCGCCCCTTGCGCCCACGCGCTGGGGGCGACTACGGTGGCCCCGGTAGCCAGCAAGGCCAGAGCGATACCGGAAGGGGTGCAGGACGGTGAAGAAGGAGCGCGCATGGAACGAGTCACGAGAGCAAGGCAGGAGAAAGAAGGAAAGAAGGGCTGCGCACGATGCTAGGCGCCGGATGGGCCCCGCCTTGACCGGTGGTCCCGGGGGTTTTGACTGGTTGTCCCACCCCGGCTTCATGCCGCGGTGAACGGGCTACGCCTGAAGTTCACGCAGCCAGTCGGCGTATTCCGCGGAAAGGGGCGGGGCGCCCCCATTCGAGGTGGCGGAATGCGGGGCGGGGTGGGTGCGCTGCGCGGTGGCGCGGACATCGCTGGGTGTCATGCCAAAAGCTTTGCGAAAGGCGCGGCTGAAATGCGCCTCGCTCGTGAAGCCGTGGCGCGCGGCGATTTCGGCCACGCGCAGGCGGCGGTTGGCCGGGTTTCCAAGCGCCTGGAAGGCGCGCACCAGGCGCCGGTGCTGCACATACTGCGCCACGCCGCCGAGCGGTTCGAACAGCCGGTACAGCTGGCTGCGCGAAATGCCAAACGTCGTGCAAAGCAGGTCGGGGGTCAGCGGTGCCGCTGCGTTCTGGGCGATGAAATGCCGGATGCGGCCCAGCGTCACGCCCTGGATTTGCGGCTGCGCCTGCGCCAACGTGCCGGCCGAGGGCCGAAGGCAGGCCGCCAGCATCTGGGCCGTGGCCTGGACCACCGCAGGGGCTTCCGAGAGCGTGACGGCTGGAAGCCGTTGCTGCAGCGACTGGAAGTAGTCGCGCAGCAGGCCGCCCAGGGCGGTATTGCCACGCAGCACGGCGCCGTGCAGGTCGGCACCGGTATTGTTGCCGCTGCGAAAAGCCTCGCCTGCGATTTCGCGGGGCACCACAATGGACAGCACGTGGGACGGGTCGGCATAGGTCAGCTGCGTGCGGCTCAGGTCAAACACCGTGATGTCCCCCGCCCGCACTGCCAAGTCCACGCCACCGTCGCGCTGGCCCACAAAACCGCCGTTTCGGTACCACTGCACCAGGTAGTGGTCGACGCCGTCATGCGCCACGCGCGCCGCGCTGCGCGCAAACTGCTGGCGGCCGAAATGCAGATCACCCACGAGCAAGGCGCCCAGGTGGCGGGCCGTGACTGAGGCTTCGAAGTTGTCGGGCGGTGCGCGGTCCACCGGCGCTACGTCGAACACGACCGAAATGCTGCTGCGCCACGCCTCGAAACGCGCCTCCGCCGAAGGTTGGTCGGTCTTGAATGTTGTCGAGGGCAAGGGGGCGTCGAGCGGCATGGCGGCGCGATTATGTCCATCGCCTTGGCGATAGGCCACCACAAGATTGCCAACGGGCACGGTGGTGCCCCGCGGCCTCGGCCGGCAAATGGTGAACGATGTAGTTGCATTGCAACTCAACCATATGAAAATTTACCGCGTTGTATAAAATGGAGGCATGCAAACGCCGCAACCCAAGGTTTCGTTCAAGGAGCAGATGCACCAGGCCCGAGAGGACGCCATCCTCCAGGCCACTTGCCAGCTGCTGGGCGAAAAGGCCTTCGATGCCATGACCATGGACGACGTGGCGAACGCCGTGGGCATTGCCAAGGCCAGCCTGTACAAGCATTTCTGCAGCAAGGAAGAGCTGTGCAGTGCCGCCATGGTGCAGATCCTGGCACGGGTGCAGGCCTATTTGGCCGAGTTGCCTGCCGACATGCCGCCGCTGCAGCGGCTCCACGCGCTGGTGCGGTGGTCGCTGGAGCGCCTGCTGGCGAACGAGATGCCCTTGCTGCCCAGCCGCAACTCCACGCTGCGCGCGGTGCTGATGGCCAACAAGGACTATCTCAACGGCCTGGTGGCGGTGAGCGACCAGATCGGCGAATGGATCACCGAGGCCCAGGCCCAGGGCCTGATCAGCCCGACCCTGCCGCCCGTGGTGGTGCTCTACACCTTGTACGCGCGGGCCTGCGACCCGGTGGTGAGCTTCCTCAAGGAGAGTGGCCAGTACTCCGACGCGGAAATCGTGGACTTGGTGGTGCGCACCTGCTTTGACGGGCTGGCGGCGCGCTAGCGCATCTCGCTGCCGGCGACTGCATCGCTGCAGCACTGCTTCTGTAACGCTTCCAAAAACAAAGCCCGGCATGCCGGGCTTTGTTGCATGGGCTCTCTCCGCCGGGGTCTACTTGGGAAGGATCACTTTGTCCACCACGTGGATCACGCCGTTGCTCGTGAATACGTCGGCCATGGTGATGTTGCTGGTGCGCTGGTTCTGATCGGTGATCACAAGGCTGGCGTTCACTGTGAAGGTCTGCCCTTGGACGGTGGCAATCGCGGTATTGAGCGGAACCTCGGCTTTGAGCACCCGCGCGGGCACCACGTGGTAGGTGAGCACCTT